>JBDRKQ010000243.1:0-13743 GCA_043813895.1 Planctomycetota bacterium | reverse complement strand
TCGTCGGTACGCCAGCGCGGCCGCGCTCGCCGAGGACATTCGCCGGCAAGTGATGGGCGAGCCGATCCTGGCGCGTCCGCCCAGCGCGGCGTATCAGATCAGCAGGTTGGTGGCGCGGCACAAGATCCCGGCGGCACTGCTAGGCTTGTTGGCCCTGACTGTTGTGACCTTCGCCGTCATCACTGCGGTGCAGGCCGGCCGCTTCGCCCAGGAGCGTGATAACGCAGAACTCGCCCGGCAGAATGAAGCGACAGCCCGGGCCGCGGCAGAGACCGAAGCCGGAAAGGCTAGGCGGATCCAATGTTTTTTACAGGACATCCTTGACTCGGTGGCGCCGGGGACGGCTCGGGGGCGTGACCTCGAGTTAATGAAGGGCCTCCTGGCTGACGCGGCGCGGCGAGTCGAAACGGAGTTGGCGGATCAGCCTGCCGTGGCAGCCGAGGTGCGCACGACGATCGGGCGGACGTACGCGGGACTGGGACTCTTCGACGAGGCCGAGCCGCATCTCCGAGCGGCCTTGGACTTCCACGAGACGCGCGACGGCGAGGACGCGGTGGAGACCGCCGCGGCCTTGGACAACCTCGGCATGATGCTTACACGTCGGGGGGATTACGCGGTAGCCGAGCCGCTCCTGCGCCGAGCCCTCGACATCCGCACCGAACGCCTGGGAGAAGACCACGTCGACATGGCGCTCAGCTACAATCGCCTCGGCAAACTCCTCGGTCACGCCAACCGATACGACGAAGCTGAGGAGTTGCTTCGCCGAGCAGTGGACATTCGCCGCCGCAAGTTGAGCCCCGACGACCGCCTCACCGCCGAGGCCGTCGGTGATCTCGCTTGGCTGCTGGGCCGCGCCGAGAAGCCCGATGAGGCTGAGTAGATGTATGCGGCACTCATCGCCGACTATCGTCGGACACTTGGCGACACACACTGCAAGACGCTCGTCGCGCGCTATGACCATGTGGAAGTCGTGAAGGAAAGCGGACGAATCGACGAAGCCGACAAGGTGCTGCAGCGTCTCGTCGACGTGACAGACGGAGTCGCCCCACCGGGCCACTGGTTTTGGTGGACTGTGCGCGGGACCTATGGCGATTGCCTGCGGGCGATGGACCGCTTCGATGACGCCGAGCGGGTGTTGCTTGAAGCTCATGCCAAGCTAAACGAATCGCTGGGCCGCGCCCACCATCGCACAAGCGGCATATCGACACAACTGACCAAGCTGTACGAAGCCTGGGGCCGCCCAGAGGAAGCGGCCAAGTATGCAGAACCACCGGCATTACAGCCGTCCGACACGCAACCGGCGAACATGTAGCCAGCCTGTTTGTGACATGTTTGTCAATTGTCGGCACCGGTTCGGCTGGAGCCGGACCGGCGATATCGACCGTTGTGCCATGCCTGTGGGCAACCGGCCCAGACGGTTCACTCCAACACGCGCAAGTTCGTGCGGGACCTGTCCTTTGGGGATTGCTCGATGCTGTTGCGGGTCGAGCATCGCAAGATCTGGTGCGTCACGTGCGGCGGGGTGCGGGTGGAAAAGCTGGAGTTCGTCGAGGGACACCAGCGAGCTCGAAGGCGGCAACAATAAGATCAAGGTCATCAAACGAATCGCCTACGGCTTCCACGACCTCGAATACTCCGCCCTCAAGGTCAAACAGGCACTACCAGGCCGCTGTTGCAGCAACTTTTTGGGAGGAGAACCGCAGATCAGAGCCCATCGCGCGGGTTTTCCAGCTTAACACCCCGCTGCCTCAGGCTTTGCACACGGCTGAGAAGTTACCACTCAAGGCCATCTGTGGTCTCGGTGAGGAAGCCGAGCCAGTCCTCACAGCCGTGATGTCGGACGAGGATTGATCGTCCGTTTCTTCCCATCTCTTGATCGCGGCCAGTTCCATGGCTGCGATTTTCACCACGAGGTAGTAAGAGCTCTGGGTTCTGGAGGTGTTTCAGGGCTGGCCGTAGCAGATATTCCCGTCGGGCAGGTTGCTGCCCGGGAGGTCTGACAAGCTCACAAACGTGGCCTTCGCGGCATCGGAGGAATGCGCATAGGCGCAAACAGCCTCCCCGTTGTGTTCCACCATGTAGTGCAAGTGCGGGTACCCCAGCGTGCCGATCATCAGGTCTGCCACGGGAGTGCCGACCTCTACGTCCTGACCTTCGCTCACGAGGATCGCTGCCAATTGCGCGGTCTTGAGCGTTGGATCAACAGTCCCCGGCTCCAGCACGAGGTACACTATCCACTCATTGTTGATCCTGATCGCAATGGTGACGAGGAGTTGGCCCGACGGTTCCGAGTACGGGTTCTCTTGCGTGGAGATAGCCGTCACTTTGCCTGCCGTGGGCGAGGTGATTCTCACGGACGTCAGGTGCTCGTCAACCACAAGATCGATTCCGTTGTGGGGTTCGCTGCCACTCCAGTTCGGTATTCCGTAGGCCGCGATCCTGACGATGTCTCCCGCGCTACTGAAAGGGAACTCCAATGGCAGGAATGCGAAGTTGCTGAGGCCTCCCGTGTTACAACGCGCGAACAGCAGAGTGAGACCACAACTTGCGGCGAGAATCAGGGAGTTTTTGCGCATCAATCCCGCTTCTAAGTTGACGTCGCGTTTGCCGGCGACCCGTCCAGGGGCAGGCAAGTGTAGCCCACCTTGCCCCGCAGCACCAATCCCGGGGCTGACAGGGAACGACTTCCGGATGGCGTGGTACGGCTGCGGTGACCCGGACGGTCTGTGTCTTCGTTGAGCCAACCAGCCTTCGACGATCTGACCATCACAATACGATTGCCGCGACAGCGAAGCGTGTGGCGATCGACATTCTGGACCTGCTCTTGTTGACCATCGCGCCACACCGCATCCCGGTACCCGCCTTGACCGCTTTTTCCAGCGTCGCTATACTCCGCCGCGCGGTGCGTATCCGCAATGCTGCGGGTCGAGTGTATCGGGTGCCGTCGGGTGATTGTCGCGGGTGGCTCGGCAGGGGAGTCCGTCCGGTGGCCGGACGGCAGGGAAGCCCCGATGAAAACTCGTGAGAGCGTGCTCCTTCCGGCGGTCGCACGTGTCGGGCTGAGCACGCCCGTATGTTTCTTCACCGGACTGATCGTAAGCGATGACCCGACGCACGCCTACTTCTCTAACTATGTCGCCTATCCCAATGCCGACCACGGATTCACGGAAGTATCGGCACGGGGTGTCAACGGACGCCGCGTCTGGCTGTATGCGATCATGGCGGGCCTTGCGCTCGGCGGATGCCGTAGATTGCGAGAGAGCGAGCAGGCCACCGAGCAGACCGTTGTGCTTCCGCTGTTCCTGCAGATGGCGGACGACGACCAATGTGCCGCGTCGAAGGCCCTGCGGCAAGCGATTCGCAATCACACGCTGACCAGGAGACATCCGTGAAGCGCTATGAGATCGTACTGATCGCGGCGGCGTTGTTCGCCGGCCTGGGAGTTCGGCTGTATTTCTACACCGGCCTGATTACGAGCGATGATCTCAGCCACACATACGCTTCATATCGACTTGTCCATCCCGAGACGCAGGACAGTTTCCAGGGCGTGTTGCAGGGCAGTGGCAATGTCAGACGACTTGGCGTAAACGTCCCGATTGGCTTGTCTATGTTGGTGTTCGGCGTACACGAATGGTCGCTCGCCATCGTACCGCTGACGTTCAGCCTGATAGGTATCGTCGTTATCTCCGGCGTGTGCCGACTGTTGGCGGGACCGTGGGCTGGCGTGCTCGGCGCCTGGATGTGGGCCTGTCTGCCGGCGGATGTTTATACGGCGACGGTATGCCTGCAAGACAACATCTTCGCGACCGTGTACGCCACGTTCCTGCTGTTTCTGCTGTTGTCTGAACGATCGGAGAGACGGCGATGGTTGTGGGCTGTGGCAGCGGGGTTGGCGCTGGGATACATGCAGTACGTCAAGGAAGTCGGCTGGATGTGTTTCGGGCCGCTCGGCCTGTGGGCCGTGTATTCGACCTGGGCCAGGCGCCGCATCGACTGGCGAATCGTCTACATTTTCAGCGGATTCATGCTCGTTCAGGCCGCCGTCGGCTACTACTACTGGATACATGACGCCGACCCGCTCTCCTACTGGAAACTGACGTTGGGCCGGCTGTTCAGCATTTACGGAACGCGCACACCCACGTACCCATTCCCGAGGGTCTTCGACCAGGCGTACAAGTACCTCTGCAAACAGTGGGTGCTGGGCTACGCGGTAGTCGCGTTCCCGCTGCTGGCGATCGCGGCACTATGGAGCAAGCGCACGCCCGCACGCGCGCTGATTCTGCTGCTGCTCGTGGCCCAGGTTTACATCTGGCTGGAAGCGACGAAATGGATGAACTGGACGCAGCGTTACACGCTCCAGCTTTCAACATTATTCATCGCAATAACGGTGGCCGGTCTCCACGCGCTCTTGTCGCGCCTGCCGGAACGATGGGGTCGGCGTTTGGTGCTCGTCGCCTGTCTCTCGATTCTGACGGCAACCTGCACGGCCCTGCAAAAGGATCGGCAGCAACACGGCCGTTTTCGCGGCGAAGTAATTCGCCTTGCTTTCGCGTACGTGAACGCCAACGCCAGCAACGACGAGCCGATTTACTTCGACGTCAATCCGCACGTGCCCTTCTATACCAAACGCGCGTTCGAAGCCCTTAGCGGCTTCGAACGATTCAAGGGCGGATTCGGCAAGCTAGAGGACGCCTATGAGGCGAAATCCGGTTGGGTCGTGCTCAGCCACCTGGAACAGGGTTACATGCACTTGCGCCCCGAGGCGTCCTATTGCGGTCCGGCGCCGCACTGGCTCGAAGTGTTCCACGCCTCGAACAATGGCGGCAGATACTACGCCCGCGTGTTAAAAATACTGCCCGAACCACCGGCGAAGCCCATTCGAATCATCGACAAACCGGACTATCCCGCCGATCCGCCGGACGTTTCCCGGTTCGAGTTCGAGCCGATCTCCTTCGCGGGCGCCCCCGCCCTCTTCAAGAGTTGCTGGAAAAGAGCCAGCCGAAGCGTCGACCTCGAACACGTCGAAGACGGCCTGAGCTGTGAGGTGACCGGCGATCCTGATAGCAGCGATAGTCAATATGGCGGCGTGAGATTCGAGGTGGCAGGTATGCAGGCGCTGCGCCTGAACCTGAGTCTAACGAACGCAGAAAACGTGCGAGACCTGTACGTCTATGCGTACGGGCGCGATAAGGGGGAACCGATGCGATGGTATTGGAGCCTGACGCCGCGTCAGCGCAGGGCGGCCCTGCCCAACCCACTGGCCTTCGTCACCGGCGAACCGTCGGGCTACTTTCGATTCGGCGGCGAGATTCCGCCGAACTCGATCGAGGAAATCAACGTATTCATACGGATCGTTCCTGGTACTCGGGCCGGATTCATTCTACATAGCGCCGAGGTCGCTCGGTTCACGGCAGCAGGTGCGGATTCCGAAGAGTTCACTTTCAAACGGGTTGACTTACAGGCAGCACCCGAAACGGAACGTCTGAGCAACCGCGTCGGCGCTAGCAAACACGTCGGAATCAAATACGAGCCAAGCGGCGACGTAAGCTGTCTAGTCGAGGGCGATCCCGATTCGTCACAACACCAGTTTGGCGGCGTCACGTTTGAGGTTCCAGGTCTCGACGCCCTGCGGTTCAGTTCCAGTTTCATCAACCCGCAGAACATCGTCGGTATGTGGGTGGACGGCTGCGACGAAGAGAGGCGGCGAATCGCGCGGTGGGAATGGCGGCTTTCGCCGGATTCACCGGCGTCACACGAGCCGACCACGCACGTACTAATACCGGGAGAATCCTTCGCCTTTCTTGAAACCGACGGCGAGCGTAGCGGCGCCGCCATACGTTCGGTGCACGTTTTCATCCGCCTCGTGCCAGGCACGGAGGCCGGCTTTGTCCTGCACTCAGCAGAAGCGGCGTTTCCCGAGATGGGCGTCGAAAGTGAGACGCCCGTGGTACCTGCAAGCGAAGCATAGATTTGGCGCCAACGGCAGACCGTACAATTGATACGTTTCGGCATGATCGATGAACTCGTGAGACATGGCGCCGGCTCGACATCCGTAATCAAACGACACGCTGCGGACTTGGCGGCCCTGGTAGTCGTGATCGGCCTGTGCCTGGTCTTTTATTATCCCGAAACGAGTTCGCTGGAATCGCGGTACATGTATTATCCCGATTGCTTCGAGCGGGCCGCCACACAAGTCAACCCGAGCTACACGGGGCGTCGGTTTCGAACTGCCGCGGAGGACATGCGGCCGCTGATGACGCTTCTCGCTCGGCCGGCGCTGGCGGTGTTTCGCAGCGACCCCGCCGCCGCAGTCACGTCCGTTCACCTGGGATTGGCGCTGGTTGCGGGCGTGCTGACGTATCTGGCCAACCGATACTACTTCGCGCCGTTTCTTGCGTTTTATCTCACGGCGCTTCTGTTGTTCGACCGCTGCCTGATGCCGGTTGCGCGTGGGCTGGGGATGATGGGGGCGCTGCTGTTGGCGCCGCTGGCGTTCATGTTTCTCGCCGGCCTCGCGCGAACACAGGACCGCAGTCTGCCTCGTGGCCGCAGAGTCCTCTCCGTTTTGCTCATGGGCGGATGTGGTGGGGGCATTCTATTGCTGGGCGGTCACGAGACGATGTACGCCTTGGTCTCCGCCGTGGGGTTTGTCGGCGTCTGCGGTGTGATTTGGATCGTGCAGTCCATCCGGGCTCGTGGGCCGGTGTCGGGGCCGACGGCGAGCACATTGGTTGGCTTCGCCGCAGCGGCGTGCGTTGCCGTGGCGCTCGCAGCGGTCTTGTGTCTGGGGATTCCGGCCGAACAGCGGAAGGGTGGTCTCTGGTCCGTCGTCTTGCAGCAACATTATCAACAGGGTGCTGCCTATGACATCGAGCATGAGCTGGACAGCGCGGCTCCACGGCTGCAGCAGTGGAAGGCGACTTTCTGGGATGGCCATTATCCATCCGAGTACGGCGCGTGGCACGCGAACACGTTTCTGGTGCCGGGCCCAGGGTTTAATGGCATTATCCCATTCGTTGTGGTTCCCGGCTTGCTCGTCGGGCTGTGGTGGTGGGGGCGCGGCGTGGTCGACCTTGTCCGCCCGCAGCCTGTGAACACGGCCGCACGTTCGCAGCGGTATTTCCTCATTCTCAACACGGCGTTACTGGGCGTGTTCGTCTCCGTGGCGGCGATCTCCGGCGATCCGAAGCCGACTCGGTACTCGCCCTGTATTTACGCGGTCTTCGCACTGTCGGCTGTCGGATATAGGAGGATGTACGTCGCGCTTCGAAATCACGCCGGTGAGTGGGGACGAAGCGTGACTCAGGTAGCCGGGCGGCGACAGCTTCTCCTGTCCCGAGGCGTGCCGCTCGTGCTGGTGTTCACGGTGGCCCTATTGCTCGGTTTCCGTGTTCATAAGAACTACCAAGACCTGGTGAGCTATTTCAGCTATTACCGGTTCGAGATCACGACGTACGGGCTTCCACCGTTGCTAAAGCAGGCGCTAAAGGAGCACGCCGACCAGCAGGTGTACTTTGTGGCCCGGCGATGGCTTGGCCCTGACATCGGCCTGCTGTTGGGATATAGTGAACCGGTGAATCTGACGTTTATGCGTCGAGCGGTGTTCGATCGACCGAATGTCCAGCGTATCGTGCCTGATGAGGCGATCATCTTCCTGCGCGAGGATCTGGGCGGCGAGTCGACGTGGAGATGTGCTCGTGCAGCAGAGTTCAAGAAGAAGTGATCTGCTGATCCTCATACAGACGCCTTACTTCGAGGATTACGGGCCTATGCGCAAAGCTGCCGGCGTCTATTTCCCGCTTGGTCTCGGCTACGTCAGCTCGTACGTCCGGCAGCATGGATACCGCGTCCGTTTTTTCGATCCGAACGTTCAGAGGTACACGGCGGAGCAGATCGCCAATGCCGTGGCTGAGGACGAACCATTGCTCGTCGGCGTGTCCTTCATGACGCCGCAGTTCTTCACGGCCAGGAAGATCGTGGATGCGATCAAGGCCCGAACGCCCCAGATCCCGGTGGCGCTTGGCGGGGCACATCCGAGTGTCATGCCGCGGCGCACGCTGGAGGAAATTCCGAATGCCGACTACGTCGTGAGCGGAGAGGGTGAGCTGACCACGCTCGAGTTACTGAATGCTCTGCGGGACCGGCAAGATGACCTTAGCGCGGTCGGCGGTTTAGCGTGGCGAAGGAAAGGGAGCATCATAGAAAACGCGTCGCGGCCGCTGCTGGATGATTTGGATTCACTGCCTCCGCCGGACCGTAGGCTGATTGATCAAACACTGTATCACCAGCAGCGTTTTCTCAGCTACTCGAACCGGTCGGCGGCGATTCATACCTCGCGCGGCTGCCCGGGCCGCTGTGTTTTTTGCGCTTCTGGACACAAGCTGGCCAGTGCTGTGCGCACGCGCAGCATCGCCAACGTCATGGAAGAAATCGACGACCTGCGTCGCCGCTATGACGTTGACTATTTGCTAATCAAGGACGATACGTTCACGCTGAAGCGGACTCGCGTGCGTGAGTTCTGTGCGGCGATCAAGCAGCGGCATCCGGGGCTGCGGTGGCATTGCATGGGCCGCGTGAACACTGTCGATGAGGACATCCTGGCGACGATGAAGGACGCCGGGCTCAACGACATCTTCTATGGAATCGAGTCCGGCAACGACGAGATTCTGAAGAACTCCTGCAAGTTTATCACGACACAGCAGACTCGCCGGGCCGTCGAAGTTACTGCGAAACTCGGCATCCGAAGCTACGGGGCGTTCATTCTGGGCCTGCCGGGTGACACCCGTGAGACGATCGAGCAGACGATTGCGTTTGCCTGCTCGTTGCCACTCACCATGGCCGGTTTCTCCGTGCTGATTCCCTACCCCGGAACGAAGGTGTACGAAGCCAACTACGCGACGAACGGATGCGATTCGATCGATTACAGCAAGTTTATCGCCTCGACAGGCATGCACTATGTCAAAGGGTACACCGGGCTGAACGGGATGGATGTGTCTGAGCTGCCGTCGTTCGTGGCCAAGGCGCAGCGGCGGTTCTATATGCGCCCGCGCCAGGCTCTACGATTGCTCGGCGCCGCGACCCCCAGCATGCTTGTCGGCTATGCGCGCGGATTCGCGGCGCTCGTCAGCAAGGAGCTGCATCTCCGGCTCAAACCGGCGGCAACGCCATGAGTGCCATCCGGACACTACTGGTTGCGCCGCCCTGGCTGGATATCTATGGCAACTACCAGGCGGCGGCAAAGCTCGGCTGCGTCAGCCACCCGCTCGGTCTGGCGTATGTGGGTGGAGCCATCCTGGAGATGGGCGGAGACTGCCGCATTGTGGATATGGAGAGTGAGGGGGTCAACGCCGAGGGGCTGCTCCGGATCATCCGCGAGTACCGGCCGCATCTGATTGGCCTGTCGGCGACGACGCCCGTGTACAAGAACGCCGCGCTACTGGCAGACGCGATCAAGAAGCGCTTTCCGGACATTTTGCTGGGAATTGGCGGCGTGCACAGCACAATCATGGGCGCGGCCGTGCTCGATGAGTGCCGCAGCCTTGACTTCGAGGTCCTCGGCGAGGCGGAGCACACGATCAAGGAAATGTGCCGGGCGGTTGCAGACGGTCGCTCGTTCGAGGGCGTCGCGGGTGTGTGCTATCGGCGGAACGGCGCGATTGTGGAGAACCCGCGGCGGCCGCTGACGGAGAACCTGGACGAATTGCCCCTGCCGGCGCGTCACCTGCTGAACCGGGACCTCTACCAACACAGCCTGCCGGGGCGGGGTTTCGTGCGCTACGCGAATCTGTTCACTGCGCGCGGCTGCCCTTACCACTGCATTTTCTGTAGTCAGCACACCATGCATGGCCGCCGTGTGCGCTTTCACAGCGTTTCCCGTGTGATCGCCGAGCTGCAGGACATCATCGACAACCTCGGTGTGCAGCACGTTATCGTGATGGACGAAACGCTGACGCTCCGTCGCGAGCGCACGCTGGAGCTGTGCCAGGCCATTCACGACGCCCGTCTGAGATTTACGTGGGAGGGATGGACGCATGCCGCCACGATCGACGAGGAGATGTTGCGGACGATGAAAGCCGCCGGTCTGATCCGGCTGTCATTCGGCATCGAGAGTGGCGATCCGCAGATTCTGAAACGGATCAAGAAGGGCGTCACGCTCGATCAGCTTCGTACCGCCTACAAGATTGCGGCGCGCGTCGGCATCGAGACGCGCGGCTCCGCCATGCTCGGGCACCCGGGCGAGACGCGCGAGACGGCGTGGCGGACGGTCAAGTTCGCTCGGAGCATCAAGGAGTGTCAACAGCTCTACCTCAATATCGCGTGTCCCTACCCCGGCACCGAGCTGTTCGACTGCGCCGCCGGCGGATGCGAAGGCATGACGCTTCTGACACAGGATTACTCACGGTACAAGCGCTACGGCGACCCCGTCATCTCGGTCAATGATCTCGATCCCAAGGCGCTGCAGCGTTTTCAAACGCTCGGATTGCTCTATTTCTATCTGACGCCCGGCCGCATCTGGTACAACGTCGTCCGGCGGGCCGGACTCCGGGCAGGGCTGCGAAACGGTTGGGCGTTCGCAAAGGGCGCAGTCCAAAGCCTGCTTCGAGGCCGGCAATGAGCACGGCGAAGACACTGTCTCGGCTTGTCCTCACGACGGCGATTCTCACCGCGCTGCTCGTATTGGTCACACCGCAGCGATTCGCCGCGGATCTGCGTGGTTGTGATTGGCGATTTCTAGGTCTGGCTGCGGCCCAGGCGCCGCTGTTTCTGGCCTGCCGTGTATACAAATGGCGGCTGCTCGAAGAGCAGGTGATCGGATCCGCACGGGTGGGTGAACTCCTGCCTCGCTACCTATGGGGGATGGCCGTGGGCTTGATTACGCCGGGGCGCGTGGGGGAACTGGCCCGACTGCGTGCGCCGGTGCTGTCTGCTGCGGGCAGCGGGCTGTTCTTTCTCGAGAAGATGATCGAGGTCTCGTGTCTGATCGGCCTGTGCGCGCTCGCGCTTCCGGTGCTGCATCTGGCCCCGCCATGGTCGTTGGTTCCGATCGGCATCGGGCTCGCAACGGTCCTTCTGGCGTGGCGGCGGATTGTAAACGGCTGCATCACCCTCGTCGGGCGCGTATTGGGCCGGCCATCGGCTGGGCGGCGGCGGGAAATGCGGGCTGCGATTGATACGTTGCGCGTTCGAGGATGCGCGGTGCTGTCACTGGCGTGCTTTCTACTCTATATCGCACAGGCATGCTTGGTGCTGCGCGCTCTGGGCGTTGTGGTCGAGCCGACCGTCGCATTTTCGTATCCGGTCATCCTGGTTGCGAACCTCGTGCCGATCACAATCGGAGGCTACGGCGTGCGCGAAGCACTCGCGATCATCGTTCTTCAAGTTCACGAGATCCCGCAGGCGAAGGCTGCCGCCAGTGTGGCCGTTGTCACGTTTTTCGATCTGATCATACCCGGGCTCGTCGGCGTGGTCTTGCATCGGTTGAGAGTCGGACGGTCCGAAGACAGCCGGCCGGAAACCGAGCGGGGCGCGACCTCTGTGCCGACTGCAGACGGCGAATGGGACCAATTCTGGGAAACTCGCAAGAGACGCCCGCTCGGCCGACTGTTGACGGGCTTTCGTCAACGATTTGTGACGGCGAAGCTCGCACGGTACATTCGCGACAACACCGTGAAAGGCACACTCGTTGAGGCCGGGTGTGGATCAGGCGAGATCACGCTGCGGGTTGCCGCCGAGCGTGGTGATCGGGTTGTCCTGGTCGATTGCTCGCGGCAGGCGCTTGCAACGGCCGAGCGGCTTGCGAGGCAGTACGGCGTCGACGCCCGACTCGTCGAATGCGACATCACAAGCCTTAGCGAGCATGTGCCGCCCGCGCGGGACAACGTCGTGTACAACATAGGCGTCATCGAGCACTTTCGCGATCCGTCTCAGGTTTTGCGGGAGATGGCTCGTGTGACCGGAGAATCCGCCATCGCGGTGATTCCAGAGCGTTCTGCGTTCTGGCTTGTCTATTCTCGCCTGGCACGTCTGCTGGGGCTGGTCCCCCGCGACTTTTTCGTGCAGTTCTTCAGCCGCAGGCGGCTTGCCGCCCTCGTGACCGATGCGGACCTCCACGTGCGCTGGCTGCGGACGACACGCGTGCTCGGGTTGATCCCGTATCTCGGCGTCTGCTATAGTCTGGCGCCCTGTCCGCAAGCACAGGAACTCATCCATGAGCGACACCCGCGCCATTCCGGAAGTCTCGGTCATTACCCCGATGTACAACGAGGGGAGACGCATTCAGGAGAACCTCCAGCGGATCCTGACGGCGATGGAAAGCCTCGGCGTGGCGTGGGAGTATATCCTGGTCGATGACGGGTCGACCGACGATTCTCTTACTCAGGCGCGGGCCCTGCTGGACGATCATGCCAACTGCCACTTGATTCACTATCCCGTAAACCGTGGGCGCGGCTACGCCCTCAGAAGGGGCTTTACAGCAGCGAGCGGGAAGTACGTCATCTCCACCGAGTCGGATCTGAGTTGGGGCGAGGACATCATTCGGGCGATCTACGACCGGCTCGTACTGGACGGCTGCGATGTCGTGGTCGCGAGCGTCCATCTGCCGGACGGCGGGTACGAAAACGTCCCGGGATCCCGCCGCGGGCTCAGCTACTTCGGGAACATCGTCATGCGCTGGTGCTTCGGAGGCGACCTGACGATGTTGTCGGGGATGACGCGCGGCTATCGGCGTGAGGTGATCAAATCGCTGCACCTCGAGGCGAACCACAAGGAGATTCACCTCGAGATCATCGCCAAGGCCCGGGCGCTTGGGTACCGCATTGTCGAGATCCCCGCGACCATCCGTTGGGAAGCGCCAAAACGCGGACAGAGCAGGAGCGGTGTCGCCTCGATGGCGCGATTCATCATTCCGCACCTGATTAGCTCGTACAACTTCGGCGCGGCCAAGATCCTGCTGACGGCAACGTGTGTGCTGATGCTGCTCGGCATCGGCCTGGCCGGGTTTGGGGCGATCAACAAGCTGCTTCTGTTGACGCCGGCGCCGATGCCCAATCTCATCACGTATGGTCTGGTGCTGGTGCTTCTGGGTGTTCTGTGCGCGCTGTTCACCGGGCTCAGCCTCCAGATCAGCAACTTGTCGAGAAGTCTCACGCACGCGCAGTGCCAGCTCGAACAGCTTCGCCAGCGCCTGGATGAGGATTACGCCGAACCGTCGCCGGCGGAGCGCGAGGACGCGCCGCGGCGCGGTTCCCATGACGTTGAAGCGGGCTAATGGCGCACTACGATTCTCAGACCGACGAGAAGGACGGTTCTTCTCCCAGTCTCGGGGAATGCGACGACGCAAGTACTCCAGCCCAAAGACGCACGACGGATCGACCCGTGTGCGAGGAAGGCGTTCGACATGGTCCAACGTAAGCGCAGACTACGAAAGCTCGCGAAGCTATTAGGCGTGATACTTGTTACCGCCGTCAGTTTCGGCGTGCTCGAGGTTGCGTATCGGATCTTTCTGAGTATGACGAACGCGCCGAAGGTCTCCATTGCCCGGTTGAGCGACGTCCTCGAACAGTCATGGTTCGTGCCCCACCCCTATCTGGTCTATACGTTCAAGCCGAACAACTCGTTCACGTTCGTGCATCCGAAGTACAACGAGCCGACGTTCACTGTGAACCGCTTCGGGTTTCGCTCCACGCGCGAACATGATGTCGAGACCGTCGCCAAGCCGCCCGGCACGCTGCGAATCGCGACGTT
>JBDRKQ010000242.1:0-27303 GCA_043813895.1 Planctomycetota bacterium | reverse complement strand
CAAGCCTCGCGACGGGTGGATCGCCGAGCCGCCTCGACGTGCCGACGGCGGATCTTGAGCAGACGTTCGTAGGTTGTCTTGCGCAGCCAGAGCCGAAACGGCATCGGACGCCGCTCGAGATAGTCGTTCAGGCGGTTGAGGACATCGAGTTGGGCCTCCTGCACGACGTCGGACGGATCCACCCGGGCTCGCAGCCGGGGCTCCATGCGTGATTCAACGATACGGCGTAGATCAGTTCGATGCATGGTGAACAACCGCTCGATGGCCTGTCGGTCGCCAGCGGCGAGTTGCCGGAGCAACCTCTGGGTTTCCTCAGAATCCGGGGACACGGTCATCTCGATTATTGTACGACGGCGTCAGAGTACTACCGCCCAGGCATACCGATGTGTGACAGAGAATATCTAGCCCGACCTTCGCGGGTTTTAGGGTTGGACTGCGTTAGCGGGGTCGGCAAGGGGGTTTTGAACCCGAAGGTCCGTATTACAAAGTCACGTGGGTGGGTCCGTTGACATGATGACGTCTCGGCACCGAACTACCGTGCCAAACGCCGCCCACTCGAAATCGTGTGTTTGGACGCTCGCCTCGACGGCATCAGCCTCGTTCCCATAATAAGAAAGCCCGTCGACGTGCGTGTCGAACGTGGAAGACCGAACCGACTGGCCACGGTTGGGACTCTTCGCCGCCGGCGCGGCGGAGCTGCCCACGCGTCTTGCGGAGGCGTCGCTCTGTGATTGAGCGCACCTTGCGGCGAATTCGGCGGGGTTCAGCGGCCGGACCCGAAACAGAATACGCCCTGGCGACAGCCGGTCGCGTGCGTCTTGCCATGGGGATTCACCTGTGACCATCGACCGCCATTGCCCAGAAACATCGTCAGTGGCTGGTCGTGCAGTCGAACTTCAAGCCCGTCGTCCCCCTCGTGTCTCTAGTCCACCGTCTTTTTGCTCCTCTCTCCCGCTTCATTCGGCCCGCGTTGTCTCCAGATTCGCAACCGCGGTCAAGCAACCCTGGTCGCCAGCGGATATTATTCCAGGACGGAAGTGGAGAATCGATGCTGACGCAGTGGGACAGAATCAAGGCCGCAGAACGGATGCAGGAGCACATCGAGTCGCACCTCGGCGACAAGATCACCATGGCCTCACTGGCCCGGGCAGCGCACTACTCGCAGTGGCATGCAGCCAGGCTGTTCAAGGAGGTCACGGGCAAGACGCCGTTCGAGTACATCCGGCTGCGCCGCCTTTCCGCGGCGGCCGCGAGGCTCCAGGCGACGCCATGCAAGATCATTGATGTCGCCTTTGATTTTGTCTTCGACTCTCACGAAGGTTTCACGCGAGCCTTCGCCCGCCAGTTCGGTATGCCGCCAGCCCACTTCCGCAGAACCGGCGCGACCCTCGAGCTGTTCCTGCCTCCGCAGCTTCGAGACTGGTACACACGGAGGCAACGAGGAGACCTGACCATGGCCGAAACCAAGAAACCCGAAACCGTCTTTGTGCAAGTCCTCGATTGGCCAGCCCGCAAAATGATTGTCAAGCGTGGCAAGAAGGCGAACCACTACTTCGAGTACTGCGAGGAGCTGGGCTGCGACATCTGGGACCAGCTTGCGACCATCCAGAACACGCTCCAGGAACCGATGGGCATGTGGCTGCCCGAAGGTCTCCGGTTACCGGGGACCTCTCAGTACGTCCAAGGCGTCGAGGTCGCGGCCGACTACGACGGCGAGGTGCCCGACGGCTTCGAGGTCACCACGCTGACCCCCTGCAAGATGATGGTGTTTCAGGGCCCGCCGTTCGAGGAGAAGGACTTCGAGAGCGCCATCGCGTCACTCTGGGACGTGATGAACTCCTACCGGCCGGAGACCTACGGCTTCAAGTGGGCTGACGACGACGGACCGCGCTTCCAACTCCGGCCGGAAGGCTACCGCGGCTACATCGAAGGGCGTCCTGTTCGGCCGGTGTAGACCGCTACCATGCGAGCGGAGGCAAACATCAACTCGCGGCTGGTCAATCCTCAAACTAGAGGAGACGTACCCCACGGCCCACATGCGACGACCGCGGTTCAAGGCCAGTTACATGCCGCGCGATAAGGCGTGCCGAAGAAAGGACTTGTAGCCAATCGGGGCGAGAAGATTTGAACTTCCGACCTCTGCGTCCCGAACGCAGCGCTCTAAACCAGGCTGAGCTACGCCCCGTGGTTCGTTCTTCGATCTCATGTTAGCACCGTTTCCGGGGAATGCAAGGGTGCTCTTTGCGGTTGGGCGGCATTCAGGAAGATGGCCTCATTGGCGGCGGCGACTGTCGGACCAGGCTGACGGGACAACGCCAAGAGGCATTGCCTGAGCGGGGGACTCCAGCATGCGCGGCCGAGGAGCCGCGGACTTCAGTCCGCGCGGTTGCTCACGGTGCGAAGAGCTTTGCACCTGCGGACGGCCGCGCGGGCTGGAGCCCGCGGCTCTTCAGACTGAGAACGATCAAGCGCTGTCAGACCAGGATTGCCCGAAGAGGATCGGCGGCCGGTCCGAAAAAGGGGTGGCAATGCGGGGTGGCGATGATGAACGCGATGTTGATGCCGGTGACCAGATCGTACGGTAGCGAGCCGCGCGGGAATCGCCAGGGTTTGAGGAAGCGGCCCGGGCCGGTGGGGGTACCGGGATCCGGAAGAGGCTGTGAGGCGACTTTGGCTGCGAGGACCCGATGCGTCCAGACGATCCGCCGGAGGACGGTGAAACCGGGGAGAATCGCCTGCTGCCAAAGCACGGCGGGCACCGCGCCCGCGAAGGCGGCGATGAGGATCGCGGCGGAACGTTCGCCCCGCAGCCAGTAGCCGACGCCGCAGTTGGGGATGACGTTCTCGCTCCTTGCTTTGGTATAGCTGATGAGGAGGGCATTCGTCAGGGCCACGGCGGCGAGGACTGCGTAGGTGAGGTTTTCGATGAGCAGGAAGTGTCCGATGAGAGCGATGTAAACCACTGCGTCGCTCATCCGATCCACCGCCGAATCGAGGAACGCGCCGAACGGCGTTGCGAGGTTGCCGATTCTGGCCACGGCGCCATCGAGCATGTCGAAAGCACTCGCGAGGATGAGGAATCCGGCCGCGTAGAGCAGGTACGGTGGCGCTGGAGAGACCGCGGCCGTGGTGTGGGAATGGCTGCCCCCGAGGAAGAAACAGACCGCGGTGCCGCAGGTGGCGACGAAACCGGCAATCGTCAGGGTGTTTGGCTTGACTCCGAGAGCGACGAGGCCGCGCGCGATGAAGTCGCGCGCGGTGCAGAAGGCTTGGCCGATCGCGCGGCTGGTGCCGGGGCGATGGCCTTCGCGGCCAAACCGCTGGAAATCTCCGGTCGTCTTTTGGGGCGTGGGCTTCGACATGGGGCGGAGTATAGCAACACAGCGCGAGGTCGTCGTTCGCTGGGCCGAGAATCCTCTCTCGGCAGAGCGATCGAACACGAAACGCATCAGCGTACGGGGCTGGGTGGCATGGGTTAGCGAAGCCGCATTGAGCGGCGGAGCTTACCCGTGCAAAGAAGACATCAAAGGTACTCCCACGGGTGACGAGCGGACCACTCTGTTGAGAGATCCGCTCGTTACCCATGCCACCCACACGCGCGAAGTGCCCGCTGCTTGTTCCGTGGGCGAGGCCGACTAGAATCTCGCTGTGAGAAGCAGGGCAGCGTGGGCTGCCTTGCCGTTGGTGGCGACTCCGCCGGTATCTGGAGACTGCGATGGCGCCGGGCAGGCAGGTGAAACTGACCAGCTACGCTTCGTGCGGCGGGTGAGCGGGTAAGCTCCCGATGGGAGCCATTGCGCAGGTGCTGCGCAACCTACCCGCAACGAGCCACCCGGACCTGCTGATCGGCCCCGAGCAATACTCGGACGCGGGCGTGTTCAGGGTGCGCGAAGACCTGGCCCTCGTGCAGACGATCGATTTCTTTCCGCCGCTGGTGGATGACGCTTTTCAGTTCGGGCAGATCGCGGCGGCCAACAGCCTGTCGGACTGCTACGCGATGGGGGCCAAACCGATCACATGCCTGAACGTCGTGGGTTTTCCCGATACGACGTTGCCGATCGAGGTCCTAAGCGAGATTCTCGCCGGCGGCGCGGACAAGGTCGCCGAAGCGGGGGCCGTGATCGTCGGCGGGCATTCGGTTCGGGACTCGGAGATCAAGTACGGCCTGGCGGTCACGGGGACCATACACCCCGATGCGTTCGTGACGAATCGCGGTGCCGAGGTCGGTGACAGGCTCATTCTTACGAAGCCGATCGGTTCGGGCACGATGTGCGGCGCCGCGAAGTCCGGCAAGATCTCACAGGAGGAGTTCGCCGAGACGATCGCCGTCATGTCCGCGTTGAATGCAAGCGCGTCGGAAGTCGCGAAGGCTGTGGGCGTGCGGGCGGCGACGGACGTCACAGGTTTCGGGTTGATCGGCCATGCGTTCGAGATGGCCGAGGCATCCGGGGTAACGATCGAGTTGCGTGCGGAATCCGTGCCGCTTATCGGTCCCACGCTGGCTCTCGCTCGCGACGGCGTCGTGACGCGCACCTGGAAGACGACGCTCGAAAGCTTGGGAGGAGGCTTTGTCAGCCGAGGCGTGGACGATGTGCTTGTGAAGGTGCTGGCGGACGCGCAGACGTCCGGGGGCCTGTTGTTTGCGGTGCGGCCGGACGCGGTGGAAGAAACGGTGAGCCGTTTGCGTGGGGCAGGGACGGTTTGTGCGGCCGAGGTCGGTGTCGTTGCAGAGAGAGCCCCGGGGCTCCAAGGCAAGGTCGTACTGACCTAGTTGGGCCGAGCCGCCCGAATTAGGATTGAAACCGGGCGAGAAGACAGTATCCTATAAGGTTCGCCGGGAAGAGGGTGCGCGCCACCTTCCGGGCGTTCCAGCGGTCGCCGATTATCTCAGGGATGTGTCATTTGTGACAAAGAAACAAGGTCTCAGCCTGTTCGAGGCGATGAGTAAGGCGCCTCAGGTTCAGCATCCTCCGCGCAGCAAGGGTCTTCTGCAATGGCCGCGGCGAGTTGATCGCTCTGTCGTGCCGACGGTGGCCGAGCCGCTTACTGAGGAGGAGGCGGCGGCCGAGTTGAATGCCTTGAAGAAGCAGACCGGGCGGAAAGAAGCTGCCAAGGCGGCGAAAGAAACCCGGCGGAAGGCCAGGGAAGCAAGACGCGAGGCGAAGCGGAACAAGCCCACACCTCCGCTATCCTCCGGCACGAGTACTACGGGCGGCCGGCAAGTGCGCGTCATGGGAGGGCGGCTTGTCTTCTCGCTGAACACCATTGCGTGCATCGCCACAACGGCGGTCGTGTGCGTCATCATGCTTGGGGTGTACTCGCTGGGGCGGCGATCCGCCCGACAGGGCGATGGCTCGGAGCTGCACCCCGCGGCTGCCATCAGGCATCCCCGGGATGGGTCCCGTTCGCCGCTGCTGCCGCGGGAGGCAGACGACTCGCCGAACCATGTGGCAGACAGGCGGGCATCTGCCGCCGATCCCGACTTGTCGCGGTTGCTCCAGAAGCCGCCGGCCAAAGAGACGCCGGTCGTCGGCGCGAATCTCCCGTCTCGTGTGGCGACGGATACGGAGCAGGATACGTCCGCTGCGGCTCAGTTGAACTACTTGCAGATCGAGTCGTTCCTCATCTCGCGAGCCCGTAGCGGAGAGCTCGTCGCGGAGGACTTGGCGGCTGTGCGGCGCTTCCTTGCGGAGCACGGTGTGGAAACGGTCGCCAGACGTCACAGCAACGGCTTTGGGCTGTATAGCCAGCGGGGGTTTCCGCCGGGACGGGAGTCCGAATCCGAGCGTGCGGCGTTCCTCAAACAGGTGGAAGAGTTGGGGCGCCAGTACCGACAATCGGGCGGCCTCTATGAGTTTAGGGGCTGCATGTACGTGAGCTATTCCAGAACACGGGCGGGTAGGCCCGTGCATTAGCAGAGACCAGCGAGGAGAATCATTACAATGTCTATGGATCGCTCTTTGAGATCCAAGAGTTCGCTTTCGCGTCACCGGAATGTTCTGACGCGGACAGAGCGGATCGAGAACCTGATTGAGAACGAGAAGTTTACGCCTAGTGAAGACCGGCCGGTGGGGCTCCCGAAGGTAGCGCACCGCAAGGTGCCGGTTGGCGGCAAGACCAAGAAGAAGGAGGCTAAGGAAGGTGAAGGCGAGGAGGCCGCAGAGAAGAAGTAGCAGCGTGAACGATCACCGAGTGGGTGATGTTCCCGGCAGAAAGGAGTCGGTCGCGTCTTGGATCCGCAATTACTGCTCTCTGATCGCACGCGGAAGGTAGAGTTCTCCGGGATTCGAAAGTTCTTCGAGTTGGCGGGCCGGTTGAAGGATCCTTGTGATCTATCGATCGGTCTGCCGGACTACGATGCGCCGGAGCCCATCAAGGAGGCGGCGATTGCCGCTATCCGTGCGGGGAAGAATCGGTACACGCCGAGCGCGGGTCTTCCGGAGTTGCGAGAGCGGATCGGGCGGGACATCAAGGCGGCGTACGGCTGCGACCCTTCCGTCATGATTACGTCGGGGGTTTCCGGCGGCCTGACGCTGTCCCTGCTGGCAACTGTGAACCGCGGCGACGAAGTGATCTTCCTGGATCCGTATTTCGTTTCCTATCTCCAGTTGGTCTACATGGTCGGGGGCAAGCCGGTCCCCATTTCTTCATACCCGGACTTCAAGTTTGACGCGGCGGCCGTGGAGGCGGCTGTCACGCCGCGGACAAAGGTCCTGTTGATTAACTCGCCGGGCAACCCGACCGGCCGCGTCATGACCACGGAAGAAGTCGAGGCTGCGGCGCGGATCGCGAAGAAGCACGACCTTCTGCTGATTTCCGACGAGATCTACGAGAAGCTTTGCTACGACGGTCCGAGCCCCTGCCCTCTGTCTATCGCCCCTGAGAACACGCTCCTGCTGCGTGGCTTCGGGAAGACCTACGGCATGACGGGGTGGCGAATGGGATACGCGGTGGGTCCCGAGGCGATCATCGGGGAGATGACGAAGTTCCAGCAGTACACGTTTGTCTGCGCGCCCTCCATGGCCCAGGCTGCGACGATCACGGCCCTGGATACGGACGTGTCACATCACCGTAAGGACTACGCAAGAAAGCGTGATCTCGTGTGTGGACTACTCAGCGGGCACTTCGAGTTCGAGCGCCCCGGCGGAGGATTCTACGTCTTTCCGAAGGCGCCTGCGTCCTTCGAAAACGCCGACGCATTCGCGGAGGCGGTTTCACAGCACAACGTGCTAGTCATCCCCGGCAACATATTCTCATCTCGCGATACGCACTTCCGCATCAGCTACGCCACGACGGACGACCTGATACGCCGTGGGTGCGAGGTTCTCTGCCGCATGGCCCATCCGAGCCCCAAGCGCTAGCCCGGGGTCTCCGTGGACAGACCGCAGGTCTTCGGACCCGCCCGCTTGCGCTCGGGGCTCGGATCAAGCACGCGACGCGGGCGACGTCACGCACCGCTTCGCAAACCGCCTGAACTGCCATGTTCCAACGCCGGCGATTTCCGTCTGATTGACCGGCGATTCGCCTCCAGATACAGTCTATTGGGTATTTCACGGCAGTGTGGACGGCACGAATGTGATGCGCTTCGACACTCATCTTTCCCGACGCCGCAAGCGAAAGGGCTTGCACCCTGGCGAGCCCGAGGTCTCGGTACGCCCGCTCAGGAGGGCCGTGGAGTCGTGGGTCTCGGTGGGGTTTCTGGTCGCCATGCTCGGGCTGGCGGGCGGTTGCGAAGGCGGGGGGGGGAGTATTGGCGAAGCAGGGGGGCTGCCGGATGACGACACGGCTGCCACTGCCTCCGGAGAGGATCGCACGTCCGTTTTCGATCGCCCGATGCGGCGCTTCGCCCTGGAGTTCCGCGTTCATCGGTTTTCCGCGAATGCGGGCCAGTTCAGCGGAGATGCAGCACTGTGGCGTATCGTGACCGGCGCGCTGCCTGACGCCCGGATGTCCCTGCGGCTTGCGGACAACGGGTTCAAGGCGGTCGTCGGGCGAGAGTCCGACCGGGTGCGACTTCGAGAGTGGCTGGACGAACTTGAGGACATCCGTAGCGTCGTCGACATGGCCGTTCCCGACACCTCGCGAAAGGTGGCGCTGGAGTTGGGGGGCAGGCAAGCGCGCAGGACCATCTTCCACTATGGGAAGTCCGGCTCGTTGCACGGTCTTGATCTCGTGGACGCCCAGGCAAAGCTCGAACTCGGTTTCGAGTTGCGACCTCCCGGCTTTCGGGAGGTCTTGCTGACGGTCCTGCCGGTGATGGAGGAGCCGCCCGGGCGGCCGAAATGGGTCATGACGCCGGACGGCCCCATGGAGGTGCCGCAGGAACGTCGGTATCCCTTCCACGATCTGGCGTTTTCGGCGGAGGTTCCTGAAGGTGGGTTCCTTCTTCTCGGACCCACCGCGACGGTGTACGATTTGCCGCTGTTGGGCCGCCCCTTCTTCCTCGGGCCGCCTTCCGGTGTGCAGCCGGTCACGGAATCCCGCCGAGAAAGTATCTATGTGATCAGCCCGATTATTCGGTCTTCCTCATAGGTGGGGCGGAGGGCGTTGGCCGGTTCCACGAATACACGTCGATTCGGGTACGCCGGGGCGTTGGCATGGAGACAGTGACAGACAGCTACTTCAGGGCACTCTGTGAGAACGTGGGCTTCGTGCTCGTCGCCACGGATTGCGAACTCAAGGTTCGGTTCTGGAACGCGCAGGCGGCCGAGCAGTTCGGCCGATCCGCCGACGACATGATCGGGCGGAGCTTCCTCGAGGTCCTTGATGATCGCCAGCGGGCAGAGGTGGAGGAGACGCTGGGAGCGACGATGGCGACGAAGTCGTCGCTCGAAGCCCAGGTCAAGTTTGATGGCGACGACGGATCTCGTCTGACCTTCATCCTGATTGCATCTCCGATTCTTGATCAGGACGGGTCGTGCATCGGCGTGTCCGCCAGTATGCGAGACATCTCTCAGCGGAAGCGGTTATCCCAGGAGTTGGCTCGCAGCCGACGGATGGCCTCGCTCGGAACCATGGCCGGCGCCGTTACCCATCACTTCAACAACATCCTCGGCGGGATGTTGACTAGCATCGATTACGTTCTCTCGAGCGACAGTCCCCGGGAGTTGCGCCGCACGCTTAGGCGCCTCGCCCAGGCGATCGGTCGAGCCACGCGAATCACAAGCCAGTTGGCCGTCTTTGCCGAATCAGGGCACCAGCAAACAGAACACGCCAACCTCAACCCCTTGTTGGAGAGTTTCGTAGAGCGGATTCGTCCGCGCGTCGCGGAAGCGAATCTCACCCTCGTGACCGAGATTGAGGAAGTCGCATCGAGGCCTTTCGAGGCACAGCGTCTGATGCCTGTGTTCGAGAGCCTCGGACACAATGCCTGTGATGCAATGGCGGCCGGTGGGCGTCTGACCGTCAAGATGAAGCAGGATGGCGATGTAGCGGTCATCACGGTCGAGGATACCGGTTGCGGCATTCCGGAGGACCTGCTCGATCGCGTCTTCGAGCCGTTCTTCACGACGAAGGGAGAGTTAGCAGGGGGGGGGTCCACCGACAACATCGGTCTGGGTCTGGCGGCAGTCCACGGGCTTGTGTCGGAGATGGGCGGGACCATCGAGTTGGCATCGAAGGTGGGGCTGGGGACGAGGGTAACGGTGAGGCTGCCGCTGAATCGTCCCACCGCCGAAGTCGGCAGCTCCGACAACGGCGAGGCCTGATCGGTCGGATAGTTCTGGTAGCACTGATGCAGGCCGTGGGGCCCGCGTCATCACGTGGCCATCGGAGCCAACGCGGCAGCGCCGGCGTCTCGCCGGTCGTCTTCAAGATTGAAAACGCAGGTTCTGGGCCGCTGTTCGCCCTTTCACCAAGCGCCGCCAGAGTCTTACGGTTTCCATCCCTGACGAATCAGCAAACCTCGGATGTCCGGGGGAGAGAAACCGGGCCCCTTCAAGGGCTTGCAGCTATCGGGACTGGGCGGGACCTTGCTCATGTTCGAGCGGTGCACTTCCCTGAAAACGGGCTCGAGGTCGATGCCCATCACGTTCGCCGTTCCGAGCACGACGTAGAGGATGTCGGCGATGGCATCCGTCATCGCGACAATGTCGAGTCGTTTGGCCGCGCTGATGAACTCGTCGGTCTCTTCTGCAAGAAGCCTGCATCGAGTACGAACGAGGTCGTCCTCCGGAAGCCCCGGTGTGTCGCGATTATCCCCGAGGAATCGCTGGTGAAAGGCTCGTACCAGCTGCTGTTCGTGAGTCATCTTCGTATCCCTTGGCGAGAAGCCGAGACGTCTCCGCTGAAGGGCGGGCTGTCAGCACTACCTTATCGTGCTGGGTCTCCTGCACCAAACCGCGTTTGGGGTAGTGCAAGCCGCATCCGGACTTGTGGGAGATCCGCATTGCAGGCGCGGAACGCCGGCACACAGGAGTATCGGACCCGGTGGTCTCTTTTGGCTCCCCAGAGGAATCCTAAAACGCGATTCACGGTTTTTTTTGCTGGCGTTCGAACGGAACGCGACTAAACTGCAGGGTTTGTCCGCCGCAGGGGCGGCAATGGCTCGATCAGGTGGGACTGGTCGGCGATAGAAGAGATGGCCTCTGCAGGCGGCAGTCCCCTGGTAATCGTTCGGCAACATATTGTTCAGCGGGTGCATCGATCGGGTTTTGCTTCGAGGCACACCACGACGGCACGGCCATCCGTGTCATGGGTCACTTCTCCGAGTGGTCTAGGTGCGCGCCGAGGATGAGGGTACGCCGTTGTGTGTGCGTTCAGCGGCCAGGTGTGCCACAGATATGGCACCTGTTCGTCATTTAGCCACCCGGTCATGACGGTCTGAGAGGGACGTGATGATTGTCAGCAAGGAGATTCGCGGTTTCGGCAAGTTGGGAGAAGCGATGCCCATTCCGAATCTGATCGAGATTCAGATTGGCTCGTACAAGCGATTCCTGCAGGCCGAGGTCGCTGCGAGTGAGCGAACACCTACGGGATTGGAGGGCCTTCTTCGGGAGATCTTTCCGATTACGAGCTACGACGAGAACATCACGCTCGAGTACCTGGACTTCTCGCTGGGAAAGCCGCGGTACACGCCGGACGAGTGCCGGCAATTGCGATTGTCGTACGGGATGCCCCTGCGGATTCGGTGTCGCCTTCATCGGCGGGACAAGGACGAGATCACCGAGGAGAGCATCTACCTTGGCGAGCTGCCGATCATGATCGGTGGCGGCGAGTTCATTGTGAACGGAGCAGAGCGCGTCATCGTCTCTCAGCTTCATCGTTCCCCCGGCGTCGATTTTATCAAGGAGACGCTCTCGGCGGATCGGCCGCTGCATGCGTGCAGGATCATCCCGGAGCGGGGAAGTTGGATCGAGGTCAACATCACCCGGAAGGACGTGCTTGCTGTTCGCATCGATCAATCGAGCAAGATTCCGGCCACCTGCTTCCTGCGCGCGATGGATCCCGCCTTCGGCACCGACACCGCCATTATCCGTCAGTTCTACAAGACCAAGACGGTGCGTACCGGCAGCCTGAAGCCGGACATGTACGTCGTGACGGATGTTTGGGGGGATGAGCAGGAGACGGCGGAGCCGTTGGTGCGGGCAGGCTGTCAGATCGGGGATGCCCTGGGCCGTATCCAGGGGAGCGGAGCCAAGCAGATCGAGGTCATCGACAATCTGATCGATCCGCTGATTCTCAATACACTCGCGGAGGACAACTGTCGCACACACGAGGACGCCTTGATGCGCATTTACCGGAGCCTTCGTCCGGGAAACCCCGCGCAGTTGGACAGGGCGGTCAAGCTGTTCCACGAGAAATTCTACGACCAGAACCGATATCGACTCGGGAAAGTCGGTCGGTTCCGCATCAACCGGAAGTTCGGCTTGTCGATTCCGACGATGTTGAACACGTTGACCGTGTCGGACTTCGTCGCCTGTCTGAAGTACCTTTTGGACCTGCGCGGTCAGGAGCGAGTCGGCTTCTCGGTTCCGCTTCGTGTTCCGTTCGAGCTGTGTGTCCTGCAGTGGACGCGGCAGTTGCGCGAACAACTGAGCGGTTATCTCGCCGCCGGGAAAGAACTGGTTGACGCAAAGACACAAGTCTTGCTTGGCGAGTTGGATGCGATCCGGGAGGGTCGGAAGAAGCTGCTGCCTCTGAGTGTGGTCAAGGAGTTGGAACGCCAGCTTCGTTCGTTGTGCGACGCTCCGACGGAGTGGATTCCAGCTTCCTCGCTTGATCTGGACGGCATGCGGCACTTATTGGGCCGATCGGCAAGCGACCGACAGGCGGATATCCTCAAGGCGTCGAGGGATTACGTCGTAGCGGTCGTCCGGACACGCGCCACTCGGATACTGGAGGCGATTCTCGCCTATGTGGCGGAAGAGCCGTCGCGCGATTCGGCATTCGCACAGCTGGACTTCATGAACTGCCATCCGCTGCCCGGCTTGATTTATGTCTTCAACGAGAGCGAGTCGCGCAAGCTGGCCGCTGATCAGTTGGCGTCGATGTCCGCCGAGTGGAAGGGGCTTTTCGGCAGCTCTGCCCGGAACATCGTCTTCGAAGACTACGACGCAGTCCTGCGGTTGGCCGAATCCGATGGCGAGGCGAGTGCTCTCTCGGTCGGAAACGTCCACGAGTATGCCTGGCAACAGACGCGCGTCATCGTGACAGAGGATGATATCGACCACCTGGGTAACCGTCGCCTGCGAACCATCGATGAACTGGCCTGCGACGAAGTCCGCAAGGGATTCCTGAAGCTCCGCCGAACGGTCCAGGAGCGGATGAGCATGAAGGACCCCGATCAACTTGGGAAGATCGCAGAGCTGATCAACTCGAAGGCGGTTTCTGGTGCGATCGAGTTCTTCTTCGGCCGGGGCGAGTTGTCCCAGGTTGTGGATCAGACGAATCCCCTGAGCCAGTTGACGCACGAGCGGCGTCTCTCGGCCCTCGGTCCGGGAGGGCTGAATCGGAAACGCGCCGGGTTTGAGGTGCGCGACGTTCACATCAGCCACTACGGGCGGATTTGTCCGATCGAGACGCCCGAGGGAACCAACATCGGTCTCATCGCCTCATTGAGTATCTACTCAACTGTGGATGAATACGGCTTCTTGATCACGCCGTACCGTCGCGTGGACAAGCACGGCCGGGTTAATGGAGATGTCGCGTACCTGCGGGCTGACGAGGAGATGAAGACAGTGCTGGCTCCGCCGGACGTGGTCAATAGGGAGAGCCATCAGGTATCCGGGGACAATCTCATGGCCCGCGTGCGGGGTGATCTCGCGAGCGTAAGCGGTGCCGAAGTCGAATACGTGGATATCTCTCCGAAGCAGACGGTCGGCGTCTCCGCCTCTTTGATCCCGTTCCTGGAGCACGATGACGCCAACCGGGCTCTGATGGGTTCCAACATGCAGCGGCAGGCGGTGCCGCTGCTAATCACGGAACCGCCGGTTGTTGCAACGGGCATGGAGCGAATCGTCGCCGACAACAGCGGAATGGTGATCCGCGCGGAGAAAGACGGTGTCGTAACGTACGTGGACGGGGATCGCATTGTGATCGACAACACGGATGAGCACGTGTTGCGGAAATTCCAGGGGCTCAACGAGCGGACCTGTTTGAACCAGGTTCCCATCGTGCGGATCGGCCAGGCCGTCAAACAGGGGCAGGTTATCGCGGATGGTCCAGCTTGCCGGAACGGCGAGTTGTCACTCGGGCGCAACGTGCTTGTCGGATTCATGACTTACGACGGGTACAACTTCGAGGACGCCATTCTGATCTCCGAGAGGTTGGTGAAGAACGATACTTTTACCAGCATCCACATCGAAGAGCACGACATCGAGATTCGGGAGACCAAGCTTGGGCGCGAGGAGTTCACGCGAGACATTCCGAATGTTTCGGAGCGCGCGCTGCGCAACCTCGACGAGAACGGAATCGTTTGCGTCGGAACGGAGGTTGGGCCGGGCGATATCCTCGTGGGCAAGGTCTCGCCGAAGAGCAAGAGCGAGCTGAGCCCCGAGGAGAAGCTCTTGCACGCGATTTTCGGCCGGGCCGGCGAGGATGTGAAGAACGACTCCCTGGAGGTGCCCAGCGGGATATCTGGCATCGTGATCGACACAAAACGGTTCAGCCGGCGAACACACATGACGGAGGACCAAAAGCGGGACTTGCAGCAACGAGTCCGACGATACCGCAGTGAGGTCAACAAGCGGACGATCGCGATCTTTCGCCAGATGATCCACGAGATGGAGGAGGCAATCGGCCAGCAGTTGGTTGATCCGAACACCAAGCAGGTTCTCGGCCGAAGCGATCTGGAAGAAGTCGTTATGGAACAGATCGTTGTTCAAGAGAAGGACGGGGCTCCTCTCGATTGGCGGTTCAATCTCGACTGGATCAAGCCCGCTGCCCAGCGGAAGGAGTGTCAGCCGACCTACGATCGCTTCTGGCCGCGGATCATCGAACTGATCGAGGAGCGTGAACGGAAAGCCTCGCAGCTCAAGCGGGGCGACGAGTTGCCGTCGGGCGTGTTGGAGATGGTTAAGGTTTACATTGCGACGAAGCGCTCGCTGTCTGTGGGGGACAAAATGGCTGGCCGGCACGGAAACAAGGGCGTGATTGCGAAGATCCTCCCCGAGGAGGATATGCCGTTTTTGGAGGACGGCACTCCCGTGGACATCCTGCTGAATCCGCTCGGCGTGCCGTCGCGTATGAACGTTGGACAAGTCCTCGAAACGCATCTGGGTTGGGCGGCGAAGATACTCGGTTTCCAGGCGGTGACGCCCGTGTTTGACGGCTGTCGCGAAGCGGAGTTGCACGCCGCGGTGGAGGAAGCGAATCGTGAGGTGGCCAGGATTGCCGGCGACCCGGAGGTGATCGCGCGGGCCGACCGGGATGATCTCCTGCTCTGTGAGATGCCGTACGGCGGCAAGATGCGTATCCACGATGGCCGCACGGGTGAACCGTTCGATCAGGCCGTTGCAGTCGGCTATATCTATATGATGAAACTGCACCATCTCGTAGATGACAAGATTCACGCGCGTTCGACGGGGCCGTACTCCTTGATTACGCAGCAGCCCCTGGGAGGCAAGGCCCGGACCGGCGGTCAACGGTTCGGTGAGATGGAAGTCTGGGGCTTGGAGGCCTATGGCTCCGCATACGTCCTCCAAGAGCTCCTCACGGTCAAGTCCGACGACGTGGAAGGACGAACGAAGATTTACGAATCGATGGTCAAGGGTGAGAACACACTCGAGGCTGGAACGCCGGTTTCATTCGACGTTCTCTGCAATGAAATACGTGGGCTGGGGATGAACATCCAACTGGAAAAGGGCCGGCTGATTTGACCTCCGACGCGTGAGCCACCGGGAGGTATTGACGCCGTTGTCGGCCCTTGCACTGGCATTCGAGGAGACCCTCGTCATGGGTGACATCACATTTAAAGTAGTGGACAAAGTGGACGTCAACGAGTTGAAGGCGTTCTACGACGCTCAGGGTTGTGTCATGCCGCAGTCCGTGGACAAGCTGTCCAGAATGGTGGACAACTCCGTCTGCTTCGTAACGGCTGAAGACATGAGCGGCAAGCTGATCGGGATCGCACGTGGTGTGGCCGACGGCGTTCGCGGCTATCTCACCGAGTGCAAGCTGGACCCGGGCCGGCAGGGTCCCGGCGCGGTGACCCACATCGACGGCCGGATTGAGCACGACCAGTTTGGCATCGCGAAGGAAATGGCTTCCCGCGTCATTCAGGCCCTGGCGGCGATGGGCTGCGAGCGCATCGATGCCGCCGCTTATGGCACTGAGGTGGATTTCTGTGAGGAACTCGGCTTCAAGCGAGCCGGCGGCATAGTCCCCATGACGCTGGACGTCCGGGCGACGTACCCGGCCAACACGACGGCAGAAGCGCAGCCGCCCGGAAGCGGCTCTCCAAGCCCATAGCACGCCTGCGTCGACAACGCCCCCTGCCGGGCGGCCGGTGTTGTGCCTTGAAGGGTGTCGGGAGAGAAGGATCGCGATAACGAGGATAGAGGTCCTATGGTAGAGAGCATTTACGATCGCGTTAATGATTACGGCTCCGTGAAGCTGTCGCTTGCTTCGCCGAACGATATTCGTTCCTGGTCTTACGGGGAAGTTCGCAAACCCGAGACGATCAACTACCGCACCTATCGCGCGGAAAAGGATGGTCTCTTCTGCGAGCGGATCTTCGGCCCCGAGCGTGACTGGGAGTGCTTCTGCGGAAAGTACAAGGGCACGAAGCACAAGGGGATGATCTGCGATCGCTGCGGCGTCAAGGTGACACACAGTCGCGTTCGCCGCAAGCGGATGGGACACATCAATCTCGCTGCGCCGATCGTGCACATTTGGTTCTTCAAGGCGATGCCGTCGCGTCTGGGTACCTTACTGGGGGTGAAGACCTCCGACATGGAGAAGGTGGTCTATTTCCAGGACTACATCGTGGTCGATCCCGGCGATACGCCTCTGAAGGAGCGACAGGTACTCTCGGAGGAGGAATACCGTGCCGCCGTAGAGAAGTACGGCGATGTGTTCGATGCCCAGGTCGGCGCAGAGGCGCTCCAGACGCTCTCGACGCGCCCGGATCTCGACGTGCTGGGCGAGGAAATCCGCAGCGCAATCTCCAAGACCAACAGCAAGCAGAAAATCAAGGACCTGTCAAAACGCCTGAAGATCGTGGAGAGCCTGCGACACAGTTCCAACGATCCGACATGGATGGTGATGGATGTCATTCCGGTAATCCCGCCGGACCTGCGCCCTTTGGTTCTGCTCGAGAGCGGCAATTTCGCGACGAGCGACCTGAACGACCTCTATCGCCGGATCATCAATCGAAACAACAGGCTCAAGAAACTGATTGACTTGAATGCGCCCGAGGTGATCATTCGGAACGAGAAGCGGATGCTGCAGCAGGCGGTGGACGCCCTCTTCGACAACGGCCGGTGCCGAAGGCCCGTGCTCGGTTCATCCAATCGCCCGTTGAAGTCCATGACCGACATGATCAAGGGCAAGCAGGGTCGGTTCCGCGAGAACCTGCTCGGTAAGCGCGTGGACTACTCCGCGCGGAGTGTCATCGTCGTCGGGCCCGAGCTGAAGCTGCACCAGTGTGGTCTCCCCAAGAAGATCGCCCTGGAACTCTTCCAGCCGTTCATCATTCGCAAGCTCAAGGAGCGCGGCCTGGCGGATACCATCAAATCGGCCAAACGGATGCTCGAACGCCGCGACCAGGAGATCTGGGATATCCTTGAAGAGGTGATCTACCAGCACCCGGTGCTATTGAATCGCGCACCGACGCTTCACCGCATGGGCATACAGGCGTTCGAACCTATCCTCGTCGAGGGCAACGCGATCAAAATCCACCCCCTGGTGTGCAAGGGTTTCAACGCGGACTTCGATGGGGACCAGATGGCGGTCCACCTGCCGCTGTCGATCGAGGCCCAAGCGGAAACGCATGTGCTGATGATGGCCACGAACAACATCTTCAGTCCGGCAAGCGGCTCGCCCATCATGTCGCCGAGTCAGGACATCGTGATGGGCATCTTCTACCTGACCTGCGCGTACTACACCCCACGCGAAGACTCGATGATGCGCAGCTTCGCCGGCCCGATCGAGGCGATGTTCGCCTATGAGCTGGGCAAGCTCGATATCCACGAGCCGATCCGCGTGCGGATACACCAGGACAAGATCGTCGAAGGACAAAAGGAACAGCGGCATCCGGTGCCCGAGAACGGGCTGGTCACGACGACCGTCGGCCGCCTCATCTTCAACGATATGCTGCCTGAGGGAATGCCGTACTACAACTACCCGCTCAGCCAGAAGGGCGCCTCCCGCGTGATTGCCGATTGCTACGCGTATCTCGGCCGCGGGGCGACGATCGACGTGCTGGACCACATCAAGGGATTGGGCTTCCGGTGGAGCACCCTGGCAGGCCTGTCGTTCGGCCTGACCGACATGCGCATTCCCAGCGCGAAGAAGGGGATCATCGACGAGGCCCAGAAGAAGGTCGACCGCATCACAAAGGCCTTCAGGCAGGGCGCTATCACCGACATGGAGCGCTACAACGCGCTGATTGACATCTGGGTTCACGTCCGCGAAGCGGTCACCGAGGCCATGATGGCCGAGCTGAAAGATGATTACCGCGATGAGAACACGCACTATGTCGAACGTGATGAGCCGGGCGCCCGTCGGTATCTGAATCCAATCTACCTCATGAGTGATTCCGGGGCGAGAGGGAGCGTGGACCAGATCCGTCAGCTTGCGGGTATGCGTGCGTTGATGGCGAAACCCTCGGGAGAGATCATCGAGACCCCGATTAAGGCGAACTTCCGCGAGGGCCTGAGCGTTCTGGAGTACTTCAGTTCGACTCACGGCGCCCGGAAGGGATTGGCGGATACCGCCCTTAAGACGGCGGACAGCGGTTATCTCACGCGGAAGCTCGCGGATGTCGCCCAGAACGTCATCATCAACACAAATGATTGCGGAACGATCAAGGGTGTGACCAAGGGCGTCCTCTATAAAGGCGAGGAGGTAGACATCACGCTGTCCGAGTCGATCATCGGCCGAACGGCCCGGGATACGATTCGGCACATCGTGTCGGACGAGATCATCGTCAAGGAAAACGACATCATCACGCCGGCAATCGCGCGACGCATCGAGAACACGCCCGCGGAAGGGGGGCTCGGTCTTGAGACGATACGCGTTCGCAGTCCGCTGACCTGCGAGAGTCCGACCGGCATCTGCTCCAGGTGTTACGGGATGGACATGGCGACCGGGCAGATTGTCGAGCAGGGGCTGGCCGTGGGTATCATCGCGGCCCAGTCGATCGGCGAGCCCGGAACGCAGTTGACGATGCGTACGTTCCACACCGGCGGCGTGGCGAGCCGTTCCGTGATCCAGAGCGAGATCAAGTGCCTCAGTGGCGGCGCTGCGAAGTACCACAACCTCAACGCCGTCGAGTTGGACGATCCGGAAACCGGAAAGGGCTACCTGATCGTGCTGAAGCGCAACGGCGAGTTGGCAATCGACGATGAGAAGGGACGCGAACTCGAGCGCTACAAGATTCCGTACGGCGCGCGTCTTCACATACGCGACGGGGAGAAGGTAGAACCGCGGACGACCATAACGACTTGGGACCCCCACCTAACGCCGATCCTGGCCGAGGCGGCCGGTTTCATTCGGCTCCAGGATGTCGTGGAGGGTGAGACGGTGCGCCTCGAGACGGAGGGACAGACGTCGAAACACGTCGTCGTTGAGCATCGTGGCGACAAGAACCCACAGATCATCATCGAGGATGCCGAGGGCAAGATCCTCGAGTACCACTACCTCCCCGCGAAAGCCCGAATCGAAGTCGTCGAGGGTGACGAGGTCCGCGCGGGGTGGTTGCTGGCACGCCGTCCGAGGGAGTTGTCCGGCGTTCAGGACATCACCGGTGGTCTGCCGCGAGTGACCGAGATCTTTGAAGCTCGAAAGCCCAAGGAACCGGCCGTCATGGCCGAGATCACCGGTACTGTGGAAATCCGCAGTGATAAGCGGCGAGGTAAGATGACGATCGTCGTTCATCCGGACAGCAAGGACCTCGACCCGCGCGAACACCACGTTCCGCAGGACAAGCATCTGTTGGTCCATGCGGGCGACCGCGTACAGGCCGGGGACCCGCTCTGCGACGGTCCCTTGGTGCCGCATGACATGCTCGCCATCAAAGGAGAGGAATCGCTTCAGAACTACTTGCTCCACGAAATCCAATCGGTGTATCGCTCGCAGAATGTCGGTATCAACGACAAGCACATCGAGGTGATCCTGTGCCAGATGTTGCGGAAGGTGAAGGTGGAGAATCCGGGTGATTCGCAGTTCCTACCGAACGATGTGTTGGACAAATTCGCGTTCCAGGCGGAGAACGAGCGCCTTGCGAGAAGCGTGAAGATTTCCGATGCGGGGGATTCCGATTGCTCCGAAGGCGAGATCGTGCTGAAAGAGGTGCTGATCGCAAAGAACGACTCACTCGATGAAGAGAACAAGGCGCCGGCAAAGGGGCGGCGGCCCAAGCCTGCGACGGGGGCGACGCAGCTACTGGGTATCACGAAGGCCGCGTTGCAGAGCGAGTCGTTCATTTCCGCCGCGAGCTTCCAGGAGACGACCAAGGTCTTGACCGAGGCGGCCCTCGGGAGTGCGATGGACCATCTGCGCGGGCTCAAAGAGAACGTGATTCTGGGGCATCTCATCCCGGCCGGCACGGCATTCAAGCCCCATGCGTCGATAACCGTGGTCCATACGGGCGAACCGATCGAGGAGGAGCCATCGGAGGTTCGGATGCCGAGTCTCAGTGGTGAGGATGTGTTCACCGGCGGCCCGGCGGCGGGGCCGCTAGACTTGGGGGCGGCCGACTCCCCCGTGTCGGCAGAGGCTACAGCCTCAGACTCTGCGATGGCAGCGTCCCCGGAGGCCGATTCGCCGGCGGCAGAGGTTCCGGGAAGCGGTGGTTGACGCCGGGCGAACTGTCACGGTATCATGCGAGGCTCGGCGTTTTCCATGCCGCCCGGCGGCACAGTGATATGAGGTAACGATGCCCACGATCAATCAGCTATGCAAGCGTCCTCGGACCCTTGAGCGCAAGAAGTCTAAGTCACGCGAATTGGAGCAGTGCCCCCAAAGGCGCGGGGTCTGTCTGATCGTCAAGACCATGACACCCAAGAAGCCGAACTCCGCCCTTCGCAAGGTTGCTCGCGTCCGGCTGTCGAATGGCCGTGAAGTAACGGCCTACATCGGCGGGATTGGACACAACCTCCAGGAACACTCGATGGTGCTTGTTCGCGGAGGCCGCGTTCGGGACTTGCCGGGCATCCGCTACCACATCGTCCGAGGCGTGCTCGACTGTGCGGCAGTCGAGGATCAGGACAAGTTCAATGTTCGCCGTGCGCAGGGACGCAGCAAGTACGGCACAAAGAGACGCAAGTAATCAACCGATGGCCGGGCGGCCCGGTCGAGTATGGGGTTCGGCGAATCGATTCGTCGGCAGCGTGCGGGTGTTTCGCCCGCACCCCAGAAGACGAGGACAAGAAAAGCGATGGGTTATAAGCGGTGGACCAAGTCGGCTGAGCAGCTTCGTCCCGATCCCACGTACGGGAGTCGGCTGGCGTCGAAGTTCATGAATTGCATGATGTGGGATGGCAAGAAGACGGTGGCCCGACGGATCTTCGCCGGCGCGTTGGCGATCATCGCGGAGAAAGTCACAGACGTCCCGCCGATCGAGGTTTTTGAAGCCGCGATTGAAACCGTGAAGCCGGGTGTTCAAATTCGCAGCCGGCGTGTCGGTGGCAGCAACTACCAAGTGCCAATGGCGGTGAAGCCCAAGAAAGCCCAGGCCCTGGCGATTCGCTGGGTGCTTGACGCGGCGCGGGCCAAGCGCGGCCGCCCGATGGAGCAGCGACTGGCCTCGGAGTTGCTCGACGCTTACAACAAGCAGGGGACGGCCGTTACGACGAGGGAAAACGTACACCGGATGGCCGAGGCGAACAAGGCATTCGCCCATTTCGCGTGGTAGCTTCCGTTTCGCCTTAACATTCCGACACCCGCACCCCGAAGCAATACGATTGGGTTTCGAGCCGTGTCGTGGTGCCTTGCGCCCGCGGTCCGGCGTCGGGTACCGAATCCGAGCCCCGAGCGGCAGCGAGCAGGTCCGGCGACCCACGCTTTGTCCGCGCAGATTCCGCGCTGGCGCTTGAAGCTCGGATTAGCTTGGGATGACACAACGGCAGTGCCCTGAACCGGGGCTGCCGGAGTGGCAGTCAGCCCACCGCGCAGCACCGGCCCAGGAGGGTTTTGATCTCTCGTAATCTCCTGGCCTATCAGGAGATAAGTTTTGGCGGCCGGCTTCCTGTTCTCGGCACAAGAGTTGCCATCTATCTTTCGCTGGGGGTGTGCGGCCTTGAGGGGCCGTCTGAGGGTCAAGCTGTAAACCGACTCTGAAGGTCCAAAGCACTAGCCACAAGGAGGCTTACATCGATGGGTGCCAAGCAACTCGCGTTTGAAGAAGACGCACGGGCGGCCCTGCTAACGGGCGTGGAGAAACTGACGACCGCGGTGAGATCGACCCTGGGGCCGCGTGGGCGCAACGCGATCCTGGACAAAGGTTGGGGAGCGCCCAAGGTCACCAAGGACGGCGTCACGGTCGCCGAAGAGATCGAACTCACAGACAAGTATGAGAACCTCGGCGCCCAGTTGGTGAAGGAGGCGTCGAGCAAGACGTCGGAAGCCGCGGGCGACGGCACGACGACCGCCACAATCCTGACGGAAGCGATCTTCAAAGAGGGGCTCCGCAACGTCGCCGCCGGCACCGACGCGATGGCGATTGCCCGGGGGATCGCCAAGGCCGTCAAGTGTGTGTCGAAGGCGTTGGAGGATATGTCCAGGCCCGTGAAAGCGGACGCCCAAAACGTGGAGGACATTATCCGCGTCGCGAGCATCTCGGCCAACAACGACCGGGACGTCGGCGAGCGACTTGCGGAGTGCTTCAAGCAGGTCGGCAAGGACGGCGTGATCACGATTGAGGAAGGCAAGAGCCTCGAAACGACCGTCGAGGTCGTGGAGGGAATGCAGTTCGATCGCGGCTTTTTGTCGCCGCATTTCGTGACGGACCCGGACGCCATGGAGGTCGTGCTGGACAAGGCGTTCGTGCTCGTCTTCGAGGAGAAGATATCCAGCGTCACGAAGCTCGTCCCGCTGCTGGAAAAGATCGCGAAGACGAAGCGCCCCCTGCTGATTATTGCCGAAGACATCGAAGGCGAAGCGCTGGCGACGCTTGTCGTGAACAAGCTCCGCGGCATCATTCCGGTCGCTGCTGTGAAGGCACCGGGCTATGGCGATCGTCGCAAGGCGATGATGGAGGATCTCGCAATCCTGACCGGTGGCAAGGCCATCTTCAAGGACTTGGGGATCGAGTTGGACGGCGTCGCAATCGCGGACTTGGGACAGGCGAAGCGGATCCGCATCGACACCGACAATACGACGATCATCGAGGGAGCCGGTTCCTCCAAGGATATCAAGGCACGGATCGAGATGATCCGCCGGGAGATCGAAGCGACCACCAGCGACTACGATCGCGAGAAGCTGCAGGAGCGGTTGGCCAAACTCGCAGGCGGCGTCGCACAGATTCTCGTCGGTGCGGCAACCGAGGCCGAGATGAAGGAGAAGAAGGCCAGGTACGAAGACGCTTTGCACGCAACGCGCGCCGCCATCGAGGAAGGCATCGTGCCGGGCGGCGGCGTCGCGCTCATTCGCGCTCAGGCTTCCCTGGATCGGGTCACCGGCCTCAGCAGCGGTGAGAAGGTCGGCGTCGAGGTCGTACGCAAGGCAATCGAGGCGCCGATCAAGGCCATTGCAGCCAACGCCGGCGTCGAACCGGGAGTCGTGCTGTACAAGGTCAAGAACAACCAGGGCGCTTACGGTTTCAACGCCCTGACGGGTGAGTACGGCGACCTCGTCAAGGACGGCGTCATCGACCCGACGAAGGTTGTACGAACCGCCCTCCAGAACGCCAGCAGCGTGGCGCGCGTGCTGCTCTCCACAGACTGTTGCATCACGGAGAAGCCAAAGAAGGATGATGACGCGCCTCCTGGCCCGGGTATGGACGAAATGGGCGGCATGATGTAGGCGGACGGTGGGGGGAAGAAAAACGAAAAGACCAAATAGAACCGGGTCAGCCCCGAATCGATACGATCAGGAGACACAAAACATGACACGAGTGAAGATCAAACCCCTGGACGATCACGTCCTGATTCAGCAGCACGAGGCGGAGGATATGACGGCGGGGGGAATCCTGCTGCCGGAGCAGGCAAAGGAGAAACCGACGCGCGGTACCGTGCGAGCGGTCGGTCCCGGCAGACTACTCGACTCGGGGAATCGAGGACCCCTGTCGGTGAAGGTCGGGGATAACGTGTTCTACCGGAAGTACGCCGGCACGGAGACGGAAATCAATGAGAAGCACTACACGATCGTTCGCGAGAATGACATTCTGGCGATCATCGAAGGATGAGACTGACGAGCAAGACTGACGAATAGGCGAAGCTCGGCTCGCGCCGCCTGCGCCGTCCGGGCGCCCGGCCGGGACGGAACACGACGGAAACAGACAGGAACGGACAAAAAACCCGACGGCCGCACGGCCGGCGATCGAATCACGATGAGGAAGTGAAATGGCTGTCAAACAGATGCTTTTTGATCAGCACGCGAGTCAGAACTTAGGCGAAGGACTGACGCAGCTTGCGGCGGCGGTGAAGGTGACGCTCGGGCCGACGGGCCGGAACGTGCTGTTGCAGAAGTCCTGGGGCGCCCCGCGCGTCTCGAAGGACGGCGTGACGGTGTCCAAGGAGATCGAGCTGCCGCAGCCCTTCGAGAACATGGGCGCGAAGATGGTGAACGAAGTGGCAAGCAAGACTTCGGACGTGGTCGGGGACGGCACCACGACGGCGGTCGTGCTTGCCGAGGCGATTTACAAGAGGGGCCTGAAGAACGTCGTGGCGGGCGCGAACCCCATGCTCCTAAAACGCGGCATCGATCGGGCCGTGGACACGGCGGTGGAAGCGATCGCCCGCATGGCGATCAAGGTCAAGGGCTCCGCCGATATCGCGAAGGTGGGCACGGTCAGCGCGAATGGCAGTGCGGAAATCGGCAAGATGCTGGCCGAAGCGCTCGAAGAGGTGGGGCCGGAAGGCGTCGTCACGATCGAGGAGGGCAAGAGCCTCCAGACAGAGAAGCAAGTTGTCGAAGGTATGCAGTTCGACCGCGGCTACGTCTCCCCGTACTTCATCACGAACACAACCGAGATGGAGTGCGTGCTCGAAGACGCGTACGTGCTGCTTTACGAGAAAAAAATCAGCTCGGTGCGGGATCTCGTGCCGCTCCTGGAGAAGGTCGTCACGACAGGCAAGCCGCTCCTGGTGATCGCCGAAAGCGTCGAGGGCGAGGCCCTGGCGGCGATGGTCGTCAACAGGCTTCGCGGCGTTTTGAAGTGCTGCGTCGTCAAGGCTCCGGGTTTTGGTGACCGTCGCAAGGCCATGCTGGAGGACATCGCGACCGTCACGGGCGGCGAGTTCGTCAGCGAGGATCGCGGCTTGAAGCTCGAGAACATCGAGCTTGGCCAGCTCGGCCGCGTCAAGAAGATCGTCATCGACAAGGACAACACGACGATCATCGAAGGTGCCGGCAAGAAGGCCGACATCAAGACACGCGCCGATCAGATTCGCCACCAGATCGAGAAGACGACGAGCGACTACGACCGCGAGAAGCTCCAGGAGCGCCTGGCGAAACTGACCGGCGGCGTCGCCGTGATTCGCGTCGGCGGTTCGACGGAAATCGAAGTGAAGGAACGCAAAGACCTCGTCGATGACGCCTTCCACGCGACCAAGGCGGCGGCCGAAGAGGGCGTTGTCTGCGGCGGCGGTGTGACCTTGATTCGCTGCATCGAGGACATCAAGGGCGCGGCCAAGAAAGTCAAAGGCGACGAGAACACCGGCATGATGATCGTCGCGGAGGCGTTGTTACAGCCGACGCGCCAGATCGCGGAAAACAGCGGCAAAGACGGCGCGGTGATCGCGGAACTGGTCGCCGAGGGCAAGGGAGACTACGGATACGACGCGCGGACCGACAAGTTCTGCGACCTTGTTCAAGAGGGCATCATCGACCCTGCCAAAGTGGTTCGCACGGCATTGCAGAACGCCGCCAGTGTCGCGGGCATGCTGCTGATGACGAACGTCATGGTGACCGAGCTGAAGGACAAGGAACAAGATAAGGAGATCGCGGGGGCGATCCGATAGATATAGAGTCCGAGCGAGAGGCATCGGGACGGGGCAGCGCTCCGTCCCGATTGTCGTTTCTTGCGGGTGGTGCGGAATCAATCGTGCAACGGCGTTCGGCGATAGTGGAACGGCAATGAGCGTGGCAGAGAAGCGGGATTACTACGAAGTTCTCGGCGTCAGTCGCGACGCGTCGCCGGATGAGATCAAGCGCGCCTACCGCAAGGCAGCGATGAAGTACCACCCGGACCGTGGTTCGGATGTGCCGGATGCGGAGGCCCGCTTCAAAGAAGCGGCCGAGGCCTACGAAGTTCTGTCCGAGTCGGAGCGGCGCAGTCTGTACGACCGATTCGGTCATGCCGGACTGAGCGGCACGGCCGGACATGATTTCTCCCACATGCGTCCCGACGACATCTTCAGCGTGTTTGGAGACATCTTCGGGGACATGTTCGGGATGCCGTTCGGTGGTCGACGCGCTTCTCGCGGGGTGGACTTGCAGACGCAGGTTGTGCTGTCGTTGGCGGATGTCGCGAAGGAATCCGAGCGCCCCATCGAGTTCACACGCAACGACTTCTGTGACCGCTGTGCGGGCAAGGGCGCCGAGCCGGGGACAAAGACGCAGACATGCGGCACGTGCGGCGGCTATGGGCAGGTCGAGCGATCGGCAGGCCTCGGCTTCTTCACGACCCGGATGGTCACTGCCTGTCCCGACTGCAACGGGCGAGGCACGAAGTTCACCCGCGCCTGCCGGGAGTGCAAAGGCGCAGGCAGAGCACCGAAGCGTCGCGTCGTGACGGTGAAGATCCCGGCCGGCGTTCACGATGGGCAGGCCGTGCGGTTGCGAGGAGAAGGTGAACCCGGCGACAGCGGCGCCCGCGGCGACTTGCACTGTTATATCCGAGTGGAGCCGCACCCGTTCTTGCAGCGACATGGGAACGACCTGCTATGTGAGTTGCCCATCAGCTTCACGCAGGCTGCGCTGGGCGCAAAGATCGAGGTGCCCACCCTTGACGGCAAGGCGGAGGTAACGATTCCCGCGGGCAGCCAACACGGAGAGATGCTCCGCCTGGCCGGCATCAGTCTGCCGGATATACGCAGCGGCCGTCGGGGCGACCAGATCGTGCGGCTGCTTGTGGAGATCCCTCGGCGGCTGAACAGCAAGCAGGAATCGCTCTTGCGGGAGTTCGCCGCCACAGAGGACAAGCGCGTACTACCGCAGAGCAAGGGTTTCCTGGAGAGGCTAAAGGAGTTCTTCGACTTGGGTGACTAGCGCGTTGTCACGCTCGTTTCTTCCGGGTGCGGGACGAACCATGAAGAAGAAGGACAAAATCGCGATTGCCACGGAAGATGAGGTGGCCAAGTTCGCCCCGGCCGCCGACGGTCAGCCTTCCACAGACGGGGCCGGGCAGAACGATCAGGCGCGCTCCGGCGAACCTGCCTCCAAACCGCAGGAGCCCGAGACGATCGAATCCCTCCGACGCCAGATCGAGGAATACAAGGACAAGGTGCTTCGGGCGCAGGCCGAGTGCGCGAACATCTC
>JBDRKQ010000241.1:0-42034 GCA_043813895.1 Planctomycetota bacterium | reverse complement strand
TTTCCGATCTGCTCAGGACGGCCGGCCGGTGATGTGGAGAACATGCTCCCAAGGAATGAACGTCAGGTCTCGCTCGTTTTGCATCTTGACGAGCAGGAAAGAGTCCGTGGCCTGGACGAGCTTGCCGATGACCTGGACGGTATCGACGTGGGGGCCGGCGACGCGTATTTCGATCGTCAGGAGCATCCCCTTGTCGCCGTGCTTCGCGAGCAAGGGCTCGAAGCCTGCTTTGGTCTGGGAAATCTTCCCGGCGAGCTGCAGGCCGCTGGATTGCGCCAGGGTCGGACGCTGCCAACAAAAGAACGAGACCAACGCGAATGCCAACACGAGTGCGATGCCGACCCCGAAGTTCCTCTGCCTGTTCATCGACGTATCCTCCAAGCTCTAAGGTGTCTGTTGCACACGAGGGGTACCGGTCGGTTGATTGTACCGAGGCCCTCGGCCGGCGCATAGATACACGGTCAGAGGCGCCGCCGCACCTGCGGCTCCGACGTTAGACTGGGTCCACGCAGTTATTGGCTGGGCATCGCGCCGCGCACTTCGACTGCCTTCTGAGTCTCGAACACCTCGCCGGACAGCAGGTCTGTGAATGTCACGTGGACAGTGATGGACTTATGCTCGGCTCGCTTCGCGCCGTCGGCCCAGGGCACCTTGATCGTGTAGTGAGAAGTGAGGAGCCGACCGAACCAAAGGGGCTTCAAGCCGGCGGCATCCAGGGCCAAGCCACCGACAAGTTGTTGTCCCTCGGGGTTGGACAAGTCAATAAGACGGACGCGAACACCTCCGGTCGCCTTGATAACGTCGCCGTCCTGATCCAGCAATCGCACGTAGGCCACAACGCCTTCGTCGACCGAATCCCCGTCGTCGTCATACCCCCCGGAAAGCGGGGCCAGTTCAATTCGCGTGACATGGATCAGGTTCTCGATCGACCGAGCGCCCTCCAAGTTCTGCAACTCCCGAATGCGGGCCGCCTGTGCGAGGATTGCCTCATCTTTCTCGACAATCCGCCGCGCTTGCGCGGCGGCTTTGTCCTGCAACTCCTGGATTTGAGTGATCCGAGGGTCGGCACGGCCCTGATCGTTGCAGGCGGCTCCCATCGGCAGGGCCAAACCCAACACCATGGCCGGAAGGATCGATCCGAATCGTTTGAGCGTGACTCGCAGCATGTGTCGTCCGCCCTAGGCTATTTGGCGCCACGTTTGTGGCGTCTGTGTGCGGATGCGGCAAAGTTCCACCTTGTCGCCGCACGCGAGCAAAGAGTATCTCTGCTCTACCCGTTATTCTGTAGCGGCCGACGCCCCGGTCGGCCGTTGCAGGCAACTCGTGTTCCTCGTCGGCCACGGGGGGCCGACGCTACCCGCAGATGCATGTGTGGCAATGCTCTAGTCATCGTTCGGCGACGTCCGTTTGGCAATCTCGGGCTGGCGCTCGAGGACATTGTCTACCAGCCCGTAGTCCAGCGCCTCAACCGGCGAAAGCCAGAGATTGCGATCACAGTCCCTGTGAACCTTCTCTTTGTCGGTGCCGGTGTGCTTCGCCAGGATGCCGTAGAGGATATCTCGAAGCCGCAGAATTTCCTGGGCCTCGATCGACAAATCGGTCGCCACGCCCTGCATCACACCGCCGATCAGCGGCTGGTGGAGGAGCACCCTGGCATTGGGCAGCGCAAATCGCTTGCCCTTGGCGCCGCCGCACAGGAGCACCGCGCCCATGCTGGCTGAGAGCCCTACGCAGTACGTCGCGACGTCGCAGCGGAGGTACTGCATCGTATCGTACACTGCCAGCCCCGCGGAAACGCTGCCTCCCGGGGAGTTGATGTAGAAGTGAACGTCCGCCGAAGGATCCTCGTTTGACAGGAACAGCAGCTGCGCGATCAGAACGTTTGCCACTTCGTCGTCGATGGGGCCGCCGAGGAACACGACTCGGTCTTTCAACAACCGTGAGTAGATGTCGTACGACCGTTCGCCGCGGCCGGTCTTCTCGATGACAAACGGGATCAAAGAATTGTTCTGGGCCATCTGGCTCTCCTTAGCATTTCCCATGAGACTGCCTGTCGGCGCCGCGGGGGCCGGCGCCGCGCGGGGGCCGCCTTTCGATCCCGCCTACTTCTCGTTGTCCTTGGCCTTCTCTTTCTCGTTTTCGTTCTTGTTCTCGAGAATTTCGTCCACGAGCCCCCACTCCACGGCTTCTTGAGGGTTGATGTAGCGGTCGCGCTCCGTCTCTTCCTCGATCTTCTCCACGGGCATACCCGTGTGAAAGGCGAGGATCTCGTTGAGCTTGCGCTTGTCGCGGAGGATCTCTTCGGCCTGAATGCGAATGTCCTCAGCCTGCCCGGTCACGCCGCCCCAAGGCTGGTGCAGCATGATCTTGCTGTTCGGAAGGGCGTACCGTTTCCCCTTCGTGCCGGCCGTGAGGATCACCGCGCCGCCGCTGGCGGCCTGACCGATGGAGTACGTCGCGATGTCGCACGAGAGGAACCGCATCGTGTCGTAGATGGCCAACGTCTGATCCACCAGCCCGCCCGGGCAATTGATGTACAGGTGGATATCCTGGTCCTTCTTGACGCTCTGAAGGTACAAGAGCCGCATGATGACGAGGCTGGCCGTGTGTTCCGCGATCGGGCCCGCCAGAAAGATGATGCGGTTCTCCAGGAGCATGTCCTCAATCGACATCTCGCGATAGCGTTGGTACGGCGCGCCGCCCTGAAGATGCGGTTTCATCGTGGCATACGGATGGAGAATGCCGCCGTGCGAGTACTTCTGGTCATCCATGAAACATTCCTCTGCGTGGAACAGTCGCCTGATTCCTGACAGTCGGCGGGTATCCTCCGCCGACGATGATTGAAGGCTTGTAGCGCTTTCGGCTCTCAGCTCCTATGCGAACCGCCGGGCCTCATCCTTTCGGCGGCGGCTTGCGCTTCGGCTTGGCCTTGGCCGACTTGCTCTGCGTCTCTCCTTCGGCCGCCTCTGCCTTCTCCGGAGAGGTCTTCTTCGCCGATTTCTTCGGCGTCTTCTTCTTGGGCTTCACCTCGGGCGTGGTTTCCGTGATCTTCGCCTTCTCGAGGATGCGATCTATGCACTTTTCGTCACGAATCTCCAGGTACAGGCTCTCGATGCCGTTGTCCTTGGCCAATTCGTCCCGAACCCGGTCGAAACGCCGGTTATAGGTCTGAGCCATCGCCGCGATCTGGCCGTTGATCTCTTCCTCCGTGACTTCTATTTCGAGTTTTTCGGCGATCTCCTCCAGGATGAAGTGCAGCTTCAACTCCTCAATCGCCTCTTCTCGCGCGCCGGTCCGAAGTTCGTCCGCGTGCTTCTCGACTTCCGCCGCCGGCACGCCGCGACGCTGAAGCTCGATCATCCTCCGATGCACGGCCCGCTCCGTCTGCCGTGAAGAGAGCCCCTCAGGCAGGTCCAACTTCGTGCTGTCAACCAGGTGTTTTCGGACCTGGTTCCGCAAACCGCGTTTGATTTCCGCTTCGAGCTGGCCTTCCATGCGTTCCTTGACCCAGGTCCGATATTCCTTCTCCGCATCCTTGCCCTCGAAGCCCATGCCTGTGAGGTATGCTTCGTCGAGCGGGGGCAACTCCAACCGCTTGATCTCGTTCACCGTCAGGTCAAACTGCGCCTTCTTGCCGCGAAGGGCTTCCTCCTCGTGGTCGTCCGCCAACTCGCCTTCGAGCTGCCGCGTGTCCCCGACCTTCGCACCCTTCATCACATCGCCGAGGTCTTCCAGCATCGTGCCTTCGACCAACTGGGCTCGGGCTGCGAGTTGCAGGTTCTCTTGCGTCTTGGCCTCCTTGCCGTCGACGCTCATCTTCATGTCGCACACCAGCAGGTCGTCGACCTGCACTTCGCCGGCCGGTACCGGAACCCAGCTCCCGCTCCTCGCCAGCATCCGGTCAATCTGAATCTGCACGTCCTCGTCGGTGATCTCGATCCGGGGCTTCTCGATTTCCACGCCCTCGAGTTCCGGCAACTCGAACTCCGGCTTGATCTCGACCTCGCACCTGAACGTCAGGTCTCCCTCCTCGGGCAGTTTGAGGTATCGAAGTGCCGACGGCATGTCGAGGAGCATCTCCTTCTTCTCCGGCTCTTCGCCCTTGCCCTTCTTCTCTTCGACTTCCACCCACACGAGCGGATCGCCGAGGACCTTGAGGTCCTCTTTCTCTATCGCGGCCATGTAGGCGTTCGACACGATCCGGCTCTGGACCTGCTCGCCGACCTCCTGGCCGAACCGCTTTTCAACCAAGCGGCGCGGCGCCCGGCCGCGACGAAAGCCCGGCACCGTGGCATCGGAGATCAACTCCTTGTAGTCCTTGTCCAACTCGGCATCGAGGCTGTCCCGCGGCACGGCGATGGTCAGCGTCTTACGCAACACGCCCGCGTCCGCAATGGCGACGTCGACGACCTTTGCGAGGATACCCTTGAGGTCTTTCTCGTCCTCGGTTTCGTCGGTCGCGGTGTTCTCCTCGTCCACTTGGCTGCCGGCAATATCGTCTTCCGCCATCGAAGACCTCCTCTCTCGCAAAGCGACGAGGCCTGATCGGGCCACGCGCCGTCTCGCTCACACTATCGGACCTTGCCCGACCGCGCGCGAAGAAGGCCGGTCAGGCATCTGAAGTCCCGACCGACCCATCGTCGATTCCCGGAGCTTCTCCCATCCGCAGCCAACGCCTGACCTTGATGGCCGGTACCCTGCGGACGGTATCTTTTCGCGGCCCCTGCCTGCGGCGCTACGGACAGCCCACAAGCATTTCAGGCCTTCAACAGCGGGTGATGAGGCTCGAACTCACGACATTCACGTTGGCAACGTGACGCTCTACCACTGAGCTACACCCGCGTCGGCCGGCAGGTACGACCTGCCCACACTGTCTTTTCTACGCTTTGCCTCGCAACCTGTCAAGCCTCTTGCACCACGCATATCGGCTCCAAAACCCCCGCTCTCCGCAAGTTCCTCGCATTCCACCCGGGCTTCTCCTCGTGCTGTGGCCGGATGCCCCGTCGCAGGGGGGCGTCGCGACGCTTCCCGGTTTCGAGGCGCCCGGCTCAAGAGCCCTCGGCCCTGGCCGAGCGCTGCGTTCCCGCACGCCGTAGGGCACCCGCCGACCAAGGTCGGGGGCTCCCCAAGCGGTCGACTCCGCGAGCCGGCGGTATACTGCAACCCCGCTGTGGAAAAAAAGAGCGACGGTCGTAACATTGGCACGTTGGTTGCAATTCCAGGGTGGGTTGCTTGAATAGTCCAGGCCCCTCAGGGGGAAAACGAAGTTAGGAGACTTATCAATGGGTGACGCTGACAAGCTGAAGATCACAATCGACGAGGACACGTGCATCGGCGACGGGCTCTGCTGCGACGATGCTCCCGACACCTTCGAGATGAACGACGACGAGAAGGCCGTCGTCAAGAACCCGGTCGGCGACGACAGGGCCGCGATCCTCGAAGCCGCGAACAACTGCCCGGTGGAGGCGATTCGCGTTGAAGACACCGAGACCGGCGAAGTCCTCTACCCCGAGGAATAGGGGGATCGGGTCATCTGCGTACGTTCGACGCGCGGCGGCGTTTCTCATCCCGCTGCGTGTGCAACGGCGGATGAAGCGAACGCTCGATCCTGATCGGGGGACAAACGATCTGCACAGAAGGCAGCGGCGTCCGGGCCGCTGCCTTTTACGCACGATCGCGCGGGATTCTCCGCAGCCGCGCGATGGCCCGGTTTGCCAGCAGACCCAGAATGTGAAAGCACAAAACGATGTTCCCAGATAACTTCTTCGCAGACACGGCCGGTAGTTTCTTCACCGCACTCTTCGACGGCATCATCGGCTTGGTGTTGGCGCCCCTGACGGCCCTGACCGACGCGATGCTGGCATTCCTAACCAGCCTGTTTACGTTCTGAGCAATCCCCAATCCCCAATCGCGCGCCTCCCTCTCGCGACGCCGTTCTCACCTCACTACAATCCAAGCATGGAACCCGACGGTCGCCCCCTGACGCTCCTCGGCATGACCTGGCGCAATCTCCACCGCCAGCCGCTGAGGACAATCCTCACGGCCCTGGGCGTCTCGCTGGGCGTCGTCGCCATCGTGTCGTTCGGGGCCGTCACGAGGGGGCTGTGGGTCTCCACCAACGCCGCAATCCACTTCGCCGGGGGAGACATGATGGTCTTCCAGGCCGGCGCGGCGGCCGACATTTTCAGTACTCTCGACGAGCAACGAATGGGCGACGCGCTCCTGGCCGATCCCGACGTCGCGAAGGCCTCGGCGACACTCTGGCACCTGTTGCCCGCCGAGCCGCCGAAGATGCCCTTTGCCTTCATGATCGGGCTTCGTCCGGAACCGATGCTGGAAAACTACGACCGACTGATCTCCGGCCGTCATCCCGAAGCGGACGACGAGGTGCTCCTAGGCAGGATCGCCGCGCGCACGTTGGAGAAAGACGTCGGCCAGACGGTGCTCCTGGCGTGGAAACCCTTCAAGATCGTCGGGATATTCGAGACGGACATCGTGTACTTCGACGCGGCGATCGTCATGACGATGGACCGCTTGCAGAAGTTGAGCGGCAAAGCGGGCCAGACTACTGCCTTCCAGGTGGCTTTGCGCCCGGGCGCGGACCTTGAGGTGGTCGCCCACAGGTTGGAGAAGACAATCCCCGGCATCGCCGCCGTGACCAGCGCGAAATCGTACAAGAAGGTCGACCAGGGACTGGAGATGATCAGTGCCGCGAATCGGACGGTATCGCTCATGGCGATCATCATCGGCAGTGTGATCGTCACGAATACGATGTGGATGGCCGTACACGAGCGGACGCGTGAAATCGGCGTCTTGCGCGCGATCGGCTGGTCGAAACGGCGCGTGGTCAGCATGATCATCATCGAATCGTGCGGCATCGGCCTGCTGGCGTGTCCCGTCGGATGCCTGCTCGGCGTCGGGCTTGCGAAGATGTCCACCGTCATGCCGGTCTCCTCACAGTTTCTCGACCCGGTCTTCGATTGGCGACCATTCGTTACGGCGATGGTCGTGGCTGTGATGCTCAGCGTGTTGGGCGGCGCGTTACCGGCGTGGCGCGCGGCGCGGGTGTCCCCGGTGGAGGCGCTGAGACATGAGTGATCCGGCGACAACGACGCCCCCGGCCGTCAGCACGCGCGGGCTCACGAAGCGATACGAGCAGGACCGTATCGTCGCATTGGACGCCGTGGACCTCGACATCGAGTCGGGCGAGTTCGTCGCGATCTGCGGGCCCTCCGGCTGCGGAAAGTCCACCCTGCTGAACATGCTCGCGGCCATCGACAGGCCGGACGACGGAACCGTCACAGTCTGCGGTCACGCCCTGGCGGCGCTCTTGGCCGCCCGGGCCGACCGCTTCCGCGCGGATGTCGTGGGCCTCGTCTTCCAACTACACAACTGCCTGCCCAACCTCACGGCGATCGAGAACGTGCAGGCCCCCATGCTGACGACGGGCCGGCCCGCCGCCGAGCGACTCCGCTGGTCGCGCGATCTCCTCGACCGCGTCGGCCTCAGTGACAGGGCGACGGCACTCCCGACCACGCTCTCCGGCGGCGAGCGACAGCGCGTGGCGATCGCCAGGGCCCTGGCCAACCGCCCGCGCCTCCTGCTCGCCGACGAGCCGACCGGCGCCCTCGACTCCAAGACCGGCGAGCGCCTCTTCGACCTGCTGATCGAGCTGCAACGCGACTTCCAGGCGACCCTCGTCGTTGTTACCCACAATCAACAAGTCGCCTCGCGGGCGGACAGAATCATCCACATGCTCGACGGCAGGCTCGTCGGCTCAGCAATGGGCGAGTAATCGACCACGCCCAGAGGCCGGGGGTTTAGGAGGCACTAATCAAAGGTCAATAAGCCGCCGCTGTCGCCTGGTTGGTCGATTCTGTAAGGACATGCAGCTTCTGATTCTCCTCTTCCATGGTCGGATGAGGTCGTGAGCCAGATTCTGTGGCGGTCTGGGATACGCTTGTACCGCAGGATACGCGCGTCAGCCAAACACTCTTGTGGCAGGTCAATAAGGCGTACGGCCATATCCACCAAAGAAGGAAAGTCGAGTAGAAAGCATAGGGAACGCCGAACAGCCCACTGCTCTTTCGCTCTCGGGCGGCGCAGAACACGACAGTGAACAACGAACCGCAAATACACGCCGTCAGTAGTTTGAGCCCGAAGACGGCGGGCAGACACAGCGCCAAGATGAAGGCGATTACCAGGAACGGATAGGGCGCAACCAGCCCCAGCGCTCCCATCACGAAGTTGAACCGAATGCCGAGCTTGGGCTCGGCCCGGAAGCGGCTAAACACGAACCGGCCCGTGTGGAAGGTCTCGCGGATATTGCTGCGTCCCCACCGCAGGAACATCTTGCACAAGCTGGTGTATGTTTTGGGCGTCTTCGTGTGAACGCGAGCGCTGCGCTGATAGCAGACTTTGTTACCCCGGCTCAGGATGAAGTTGGTCATGGCGTGATCTTCGCCTGCTCGAGCCGGACGACCTCGGAACGTCTGGTGCAGCCAGTCCTCCAGAACCGGCATCACCGCGCTGCGGCGATAAGCTGCCAGCGCCCCGGCGCAGCAGAGGACGGTGCCGCCGCCCCCCATCATGCTCTGGGCGGCTCGCTTGTAGTCAAACGTCATGACGTATCGAACCGCCATCATCCGAGGGATGAGGCCTTCATCTCGGTTGAGCACTCTGACGTTGCCCGCAACAGCACCAATCCGGCCGTCCGTCACCATCGGGCTCACCAGGGCCCGAAGAGAGTCAGGCTCCACCAGGGAGTCGCTGTCGACAGTCACAAACACGTCGCCTTTCGCTCGGCGAAAGCCTTCCCACAATGCCCAACGCTTGCCGCGGTTCACTGGACACTTGATCGGCATAATGAGCGGGCCGATTTCCGAAGCGGCAGCCTCGATGTGAGACCAAGTGTCATCATCGCTGCCATCGTCGACAATGATGATCTCCAAGCGATCTTGAGGATAACGGGAACGCGCAAGGTTACTTAGCGTTTCCCGTACGAGGGAGCCCTCGTTGTATGCGGGGACCACGACGGTGATCTTCGGAAGACGGTCGTCGCCCACCAAGGGGAAAGGTCGATACCGAATAGCCAGCCATAGGCGCCAGAAACACCATATGCCCGTGAGCAAGCCATATAGGGCCCCGAAGATCACCAGACAGCGGCCGGGCGTCGAGCGCCACAAGAACTCAACAGCCTGCTGCGACGGCTCATACACCCAGGAGAGGATGAGCACAACGCCCGCTACCAGGACGATGGTGGATTTGTAAAGAAAGTCAGCCGGTTCACGCCCGGAGCGTCTCTCACGCTTGCCCGCTGTGGGTGCAAGCGGAATCAGCGGCGTCAGGTTGATTGAAGATAGTATCGACACGCTGCTTGCCCTCGTCCAGCCCGGACTGCCGGCTGCGTTGATTCGCCGGCCACGCCATGCTGGCTTCTCATCCCTGCTCTCAAACGTCGGGGCCTGCTCCGCTGCCCCGAGATTCCATATGCCGGGCACCATGCCGGCTCAACATAGAACAGCCCTCAAGAGGGCATGAAGTCTCTCTCATTCGCGCCGATTGCGGGAGAGTGTTTCCGCGGGCCCGCTTCCGCCGGTGCATTCCTGATGAGTTGCCTCACTTCTTCCCCTGAGTGCCGGCCGAGAATCTGGCCGGCCAGCGCGACGGCTTCGCCGATGTGCACGCCCCGAATGGCGCCGACGACAGAGCGATAGCTCGACTGCGACACGCTGAGCCTTCGCGCTCCCAGAGCCAGCAAGGGAGCTGTGAAAGCGGCATCGCCCGCGAGTTCTCCGCACAGGGTCGCCGGCTTGCCGACGCGATCGGCCGACTGGATGATCGATTCCAGGAGCCGCAGTACCACCGGTTGCATGGCATCGTGATATCCCTCGACGAACTCATCGTCGCGGTCGGCGGCCAAGAGGTATTGCGTCAGGTCATTCAATCCGATGGCTATCGAATCCACTTCTGAGAGGATTTCGTCCACCATGAGCGCGGCAGAGGGCACTTCGATCATGGTCCCCAGGCCAAACGAGAAATCGGCGCGACTTCTGCATCCAAGGATCCGGCAGAACGTGCGGATCGTTGCGTGTAGCGTCGCCACCGTATCGAGCATCGGCAGCAATACTGTAAGGGGTCTCTCCATCGAGAGCCGGGAAATCGCACGCAACTGGGGAGCCAGAACATCCTCTCGCTGTAGGAGAAATCGTAACCCGCGAAGACCCAGGCTCGGATTTCGATTGATGGGGATATCCGCATACGTGGGGCACTTCTCCGCGCCGAAGTCGGCCAGCCTGATGTTGAATTCAGCGTCACCGATCATTCCGGCAATGCGTCGATACGCCTTCAGGCTCTCCTGCTCGGAGGGCCATCCGCCATAGCTCATGTAGAGGAACTCTGTTCGAAACAACCCAACGCCATCGCATCGCAGAGTGCCGACGAATTCAGCCTCCGAGGGGTCACTGATATTCAGGAGCACTTTGACCAGCACGCCGTCGCGCGTAACTGGTGCGGGAATTGCCTCATGTGCCTCAACAGTCTGCGCCGTTATGCGGGCCTGAATCTCTTCGGCGATGGCCCCCTCGGCGCCGGCAGGGGCCACGACGATTCGACCCTGCGCACCGTCCACGAGGACTTCGGTCTGATCAAGAACCGGAGGCGGCGTCATCTTGATGCCCGTCACAAAGGGAATGCCCAGACCGCGGGCCAGGATAGCCGTATGCGACTTGAGCCCACAGTATTCAGTGACGGCTGCCGCCACGCCCTCGTGTGCGAGCCGGACGAGCTCCGAAGGCGTGATGGTTGAGGCGAACACAATGGCCCCATCGGCAATCGGGTCTTCACACGAAGGGCTGACTACCAGGCAGGAGACCAGGCGCCGGCCGATGTCGAGGATGTCTGCCGCCTTATCCCGGACCAATGACACCGGGCTCTCGCGGAACTTCGTGTGCACCTCGTTGACGACATGGGCGACGGCAGACTCGGCCGAGTACTCCTGTTGCAGGATGAGTTTCTCGATTTGGGCAACGAACTTGGCATCCCGCACAAACGCGATGTGCGCGTCGAAAATCGACGCCAACTCGTCGGAGAGCCGCCGGCCTAGTTGTCGCCGCACGCGATCAAGCTGGACACACGCGCGGCTGAATGCCGCCTGTAGTCGTTCGTGTTCGAGAGCGGGCGGCCCGTTTTGAGGCGCCCCCAACGCGTGGGCGAGAACGTGACCGGCGTCTTGCAGAAGGGCCGGCCCGCAGGCATGGCCCGGACTGATGCACCTGCCTTTTAGAATCACCGATCATCCCCTCTCGCCACAGGAGGGCCGCACGTTTTCATGGTGATTGGCCCCATCATGCCGGGATGGGACTGTCCGGAGGTCGTGGGCTTGGCTCAAGATGCTGCTGACGAGTAGGTCAAGTTCCAGAAAACCGGGGAGGTCGATTGAACAGCCAAGAGACACTCCTCCCACGACTGGACCAGACCCGATCAGGCGGCGTCCGAAAAATCCAAGAAACCCCTGCCCGTGCTTCACCGGCGGAAGCGTTCCAACTGAATTATTCCCTGTCAAACCTGAAGGCAGACTTAAATGCACGTGAATTTCGCTTAATCTTCACACGGCAACCGCTGGCCGGGCCTCCGGAGGCATGCTCGCGGCCGGAAAGCCACCCCGGCGTACCTGCCCCATCCGGCCCCCCCCGGAGACATTAAGACGTTGGGGGCTGATGGCCCGATAAAACGGGCATGCTTGCGCCCTAGTCCGTCTGGATCGTCGTGTTTCGGAGCACGGGGAGATGGACCGTGAACTCGCAGCCACCTTCTGGACAATTCGACGCACCCACCAAGCCGCCGTGTACGACAGCGATGCCCCGAACGATGGTCAAGCCCAGGCCGATGCCTCTGAAAGCGATGTCATCCTGCGGCACACGATAGAATCTGTCGAAGACCTTGTCGATGTGTTCCGGGGGTATTCCCGGCCCGTGGTCGCGAACCGTGACCAGCGCTTCGGCATTCTTCAATGTCACGGAAATCTCGACGGAGCCCTCGGCCGGCGAGTAACGAATGGCGTTGCGCAGGAGGTTCGTGAACGCCAAGCGAAGCAGCTCGGGGTCACCCAAGACGATCGGCTCCAGGCCGTCTTCCCGCGGTGGCGCCAGCGTCGGCACCAAGCGGACCTCCTGCTGCTTGGTCATGATCTGGCATCGCTGCACGGCGTCCATCACGGCTTCGTTGAGAGAGACCTCCGAAGCGTGAGAGGTCGGAATACCAGCTTCGGCTCGGGCCAGTGTCAGCAGACTATCGACGGTCTGAGATAATGAACGTACCTCGTCCTGTATGCTCGCAACGAAGCGAGCATACTCCTCAGAACTCCGTTCCTTCTGCATCAGCACCTGGGCGCCGCCGAGCAAGACACTCAATGGTGTCTTCAGTTCGTGCGAGACGTTTGCGATGAATCGCCCCTGGGACTCGAAAGCGGTCGATAGGCGGTCCAGCATGTGGTTGACTGTCGCGACCATATCGCCGACTTCATCGCTCGCTCCGGGGGCGTCAACCCTCAGCGTAAGGTCGTGCGCCCCTAAGCGTGCAGCCACATCCGCCATCTGTCTGATCGGCGCGAGCGACCGTCCGACCAAGGTCCACGAGGCGACGGCCGCGACCAGCAGTCCTCCTGGTATGAGCGTGATCAGCAATCGGCGCAACTCCCGTATGGTTTCATTCACACGGCGGAGATTGACCGCTACTTGAAGATAGAACGGCGTCGTTGCCGGACGGTCGTGATGAAGCGTCAGCAGCCGGATCTCACCGGGGTTCCCGATGAGCGCCTGCGCGGCATCGCCTCTCAGCGTCTCCAGCGCAGGTCGTCCGGTCCTCTTCGATGACCGTGCCGCATCGCTCAACGGAAGGGTGATGCTCCCCAGGTTCCGCGATCGCTCGACAATCGTTTCGTCTTCCAGCCGCAGCTGAAAGTAATATCCGGGAAAGCGAAACGGATTCAGGTGTGACAGGGCGCGTGGCTGACTCGCGGGCGCAGCCTGATCCTCGGTCGCGATCAGGATCTTCTCGACCATCGCTTCGGCGCGGTCTTGGAGGCGTTCGTCGAAGTTCTGGCGGAGATTTTCTTCCCGCACGGTCAGGATCACGACGCACAGCGCTGTCAGGATGGCGCCGAACACAACCAGGTACAAGGCGGCCAGTTTGAAGCGCAGCGTCTGGAAATGTCGCCACATGGTTTTCCCGCCCGACCGGGCCGGCTACGCGTCTGGTCCTTCGAGCCCTAGGACGTAGCCTGTTCCGACAATCGTATGAATAAGGCGTTGATCGAAATCCTTGTCGATCTTACGACGCAGCATACTGACGTATACATCGATGACGTTGCTGTCACTGTCGAAGTTCATGTCCCAAACGTGCTCGCCAATCGAGGTTCGCGTAAGCACTCGGTTCGGGCTCCGCAAGAAGTACTCCAGAAGGGCAAACTCCTTCGCGGTCAGCTTGATCTTGTGGCCGGCCCGCGTAACCGAACGCGTCAGCAGGTCCATTTCGACATCCGCAAACTTCAGGTGCGACGCTTCCTGCGCCTGACCTCGCCTAAGCAAAGCCCGAACACGTGCCACCAGTTCGTCGAACTCAAACGGCTTGGTCAGATAGTCATCGGCCCCGGCGTCGAGGCCTTGGACCTTGTCGCCCGTCGTCGAGAGGGCCGTGAGCATCAGGATCGGCGTCTCGACACCGCGGCGACGTAGATTCCGGCATGTCTGCACGCCATCCTGATCCGGGAGCATCACGTCGAGAATGACAAGATCATAGGGCTCGGTCGCAGCCATGTGCTCCCCGTCAAGGCCGCCGTGCGCGACGTCAACAGCATACCCGTGCTCGGCAAGCCCTTGTGAGATGAACTTCGCCATCCTTGGGTTGTCTTCGACAACCAGGAGCCGCATGGATCCGCCTCCTAGAGCAATTTAGAGATGATATGGCACATTCGACGGTGTTCAAGTAACGCGGGGATAGGCCACCACGGGACGCTAAGAGCCGGTTTCCCTCATGTGGATATGTGCCAACTCATTCTTAGATTGCTCTAATACCGCGCCGCCATCCCCTCGACAGACTTTTTCCTCCGCTGTCATTCGGCATTATCCCCGTCTCGTTATGGCTGGCAAGCGGGTTCGGCGGTTGTTCAACGAGATGGGATTGGTGACCGTGGGGAGAGAGCTTGGATCCGCTGCGGGCTCCGGCGGCGGGCAACGATCGTCAATCTGGTAGCTCGACGCCAAGCCCCGGCAGATCGGTGGGGGAGATGTACCCTTTGCGGATCGTCACTGCTTCGTGTGTGGGGTCGTCGATCAAGTCCAGGTGGCCGTCCAGGTCGGCGTACACGACGTTGCGTTTCGCCAGAGCGAAATGGAGCCCGGCCGCGATTGCCAGGCCGGCTTCGTCCATGCAACTGACCATGGCCTCCAAGCCCGCCGCGCGGGCGACCGAGTTGATGTGCATTGCTTCGGAGATGCCGCCAACCTTCATCAGCTTGATGTTCACCATATCCACGAGTTCGTTTCGAGCCAGCCGATAGGCATCACGCAGCGTCATGAGGCTTTCATCCGCCATGACAGGAATCGACACCGAACGCGTCACCTCGCCCAAGAGTTCCGGCTCGGCCCTTGGCGTCGGCTGCTCGAAGATTTCGAGATTGGCTGATCGCGTCCCTTCGACGAAGCGGCGCGCCTCCGCAACGGTGTATCCCTGGTTTGCATCAAACCTGAGTTCGATGTCGGCCCCCACGGCCTCGCGCACCTTCATGATCCGAGCGATGTCAGCCTCAACGTCCAGCCCCCCCTTTAGCTTGAGGCACGTAAAGCCTTTTTGAAGCCACTGCCGGGCAAACAACACGGTATCGTCTTCCGGCAAGATTCCTATCGTGATGCTGGTTTTGATGTTTTGCCGATAACCGCCAAACAGCTTCCAAAGCGGCAGGTTGCACACCTTGCCGAGGATGTCGAAGAGTGCCATGTCGACAGCCGCGCGCGCCGAAGGCATGGTACTCAACTCGGTCGTCAATCTTTCCATTAAGAACGACCAGCGAATGGGGTCGGCACTCCTCAACAGGGGCTCAACGACCACGGTCATGGCCTGAAGAACGCCCTCCGGAGTCTCGCCTGTCACTTGCTCATCCGGCGCTGCACATCCCAGGCCCGTCACGCCTCGGTCGGTCTCGACACGAAGGAACACATTCGTCGCCGTGTCGACCGTCTCGTAGGCGATGGTGTAGGGCACGGCCAGCGGCATTCTCACCAACCAAGCTTCCGTCCGCGTGATCTTCATGGGCCTTAATACCGGCTGCGCTGGTGGATTTCCTCAAGGCTCATGCCCTTGAGTTGCTCCACGAATTCCACGAGATTCCGGATCATCACCTCCCATATCTTCTCGCCCTTTTCCCGACTTGCCTTCGTTGGGTCACCCATAACACCGGTCTTCGAGAGCTTCTTCGTTCGTGCATACCAGTCGACGCTCCGCTTCGAGCTGAAATCAAGGTAGCGACTCGAGAAGCGAGGCACACTTCGCTTGGCCTCTTTCATGTAAACCAGTTCCGGCCTTACGGCGAGCGAGGTGCTCGTCTCGATTTCCCCGGCGTGCACGTCGTTCGGCGTTTCAACCAGGGCATCGATGTCGGCATCGCTTGTATCCCCGCTATCGACACACGTGAAGATGTGGGCATCGCGGTTGATCGTTTGAGCAGCGAAATGCAAAGCAGGAGCGTTTCCGCCGTGGCCGTTGATGATCACGAACTTGGTAATGCCGTTGCGCACGCAACTCATGCCGATGTCGTAGACCAGCCTGGACAGTGTCTCATTGCCGAGGCTGATCGTCCCGCTGAAGTCATCGTGGTGATACGATACGCCGTAGGGAATGAGCGGGAGGACCAACGGTTTGGGATCGCTACACGCCTCACCGACTCTGTGCGCCAGATAGCGTGCGTCGAAAGCATCCGTGTCGAGCGGGAGATGTGGGCCGTGCTGTTCTATCGACCCGACCGGCAACAAGGCTATGTCAACTTCCCGCAAGCGTCGTCGCGCCTGTGGCCAGGTCAGCTCGCCAAGGAGACAGCCGTCTGAGGATGCACCGCCGGATCTGGTATCACTGCCGTCGCCGCGTTCTCTTGAATCGGGCTTCTCAAAACTATAGGGCCGCTGCATGGCCGGATCGGTGTTGGGATCAATGTGGACCCAACTCCGTCCGCTTCGCCGAACGGCCCCCGCTGCGTGCTCGAGGCAAATGCGGATTACGTCCCCTCTGATGTCTGCAGGAACAGTCTCTGGGGGTGAGCGGGAAGGATCAAAACGCAATTGCATGACTTCAGGCCGTTCTCTCGCCCGCACCGTCCCCAATCTGGGATCCGGAATCAAACCTCGTTGCCACAGCATCAAGGCCAATTGCTGGACATCTCCGGAGACCTGGTGGTTGCCCGCACGAATCACCTGGTCCAGACATTGGTCGATTTGCTGGTCGGTGTACCCACACGCCTTTGGGCTTACGCCGTGCGCTGCGAGCATGCTGACGATACGCCGACATTTTTCGCACCGGCCGCACGGATGTGCCCGCCGATCGATGACGTGGGCGGCATGGCACGATACCTGCAATCGGTGCAGCTCAGGATAGCGAGCCGCCAATATCTTCTGGATCAGCAACTCCGACAGCGGCCGGAGAATCGAGAACTGGGCGACGTTCCAGGATTTCTGATGAAAGTAGCGTGTCAGAGCATTGTCGAAATATCGGCTCTGGTCGTACAAGCCGTCATAGTGCGTGAGGCCCTGGACGGTCTTTCGTCGCGTGGTGTCGTACTCATCGCCGATAACCAATCGCCCTATCCCGCGCTTCCGAAGGATCGGCAGGGCGCCGAAGACAAAGACCGCCACCGTCCAAAGTCGGATGGGGTACTCGTCGGCTCGTTTTCTCGCAAAGTCCTGTCTTACAAAGGGCAAGTGCCGAAGCATCCGGGAGAACACGCGATCGGAGTTCGTCCATACGCGGGTTGTTTCTCGAACCTTGTCAGCAAGGTGGCGATGGGCGTTGATGGCCGTGAACCAGTGCCGCCCCGATTCGTTCACGAACACCGGGTGTGTCTCGACGCCGATCTCCCGCAGCATGCCGTATGTCAGCAGGCTGTCCTTGCCGCCGCTCGAAAGGACCGCATGACGCGACCGATCTGCGGACCAGCATCGCGGCTTCTCACGGCCAAGGTCGCCGGCGACATCAGCGATCTCAGGATTGAAGACCAGCTTCGCCTTCGAGTAAGAGTCCAGCTTCACGAACGGCAGGTTTGCCGCCTCGTCAACGAGAAACGGATTGGGTTCCAGGAACTTCTTGACGTAGATTTCACGGGCGGTGTTCCAAGTCATCTCTGAGAGGAATCTGCGGTCGGCATCGTTATACTGCCCATGAAACACCAACTCGTTGCAGAACAGGCCGTAGTTCAGGGCCACCTGCGCGGCCATCATGCCAGCCAGGTTGACCGAGGCCGGATCCGCCGGGTCAAAGACCTCCTCCTCGAAGGAATACTGGAAGTCAAACGTGTCGACCTTGTCGCCTCGGACGACTCTGTAGGGCGATGTCAGACGGCGAGGCTGAAGCTTGACCGGACCGACTTCGAGCCGGTCAATCACAGCCAACTTTGACAAGGAATCCTCCGCCTTCGCCATGATCCGCCTTTGCTACCTCCGCGCCCTGGAAGCGATACCCACGTCTGCCGGATCATGCGGCCGGCGGGAACTGCGCTTCACATAGGGTAACAGGAGTTCGCACAGCCCGTCACTTCCCGTGAGCAGGACGTCGTAGGCCGGGAGCCCTGTTTCGCCACGAATGTCTTCACAGGCCTTCGCAACGTCCGCAGGACCAAGCCGCTCGTGATTGACCGTGATCGCGATTACAGGTTTGCCTGATATCACTCTGATCGCCTCAATCTGCTGTTTGAGCGGATGTATTGGGTATTGTGGAAAGCCGTCATAATGTTCTCGTACAGGGGCGTGCTGGAGGACGATGACGTCCGGCCGCGCAGCCGCGATGATTTCGTATCCGCCCGGATATGCCGGGTTGAGCAGACCTCCCTGTCCCTCGACGACGAGGACGTCCGGGGACTGTTCTTTCCAGGCGCTCCAGACCGCGTGCTCGATCTCGCCGGTCAGGAAGTCGTTGATCAGGCTGTCCAGGATCACGCCGTACCGCGCTCCCTGCATCCAGGCCGTCTGGCCGGTCCCCACGAGTTCCGCGCTGCATCCGACTTTCTGAAGACCGTCGACAATCATCCAGGCGGTGGTTCGCTTTCCGACGGCCGAGTCCGTCCCCAAAACCGCCACTTTCAACGACTTCACTTCCTCGATCTTGGCGCTGAAGAAATGGAGTTCCGAGGCTTGCGGCGGCTTGCGGACGTCGCGAATCTGCACCCTGTACGCCGCAGCCAATCGACGGATCTCGTCGTCGTCGGCCAGATAATCGTGCAGGCCCGAGTCGATGTTCAGGCCCAGGCCAATGGCCGTCAGAACGTCCTTTCTGGCACCCGCCGGTAATTTCCCACCGTCCGGCGCCAACCCGATCACAAGGTGAGTCGCAGGGGTCCCCGCCTCGTTGGCGGCTTTGTGCGCGCCTCCAATGCTATCGTGGACCAGAATTCCGTTCGGACGGCCATCCAGTTCTTCACCGGCGTCACGTCCCGCGCTCTTGGAATCGACGACGGACAAGACACGGTACCGCCGCGTCCGACGCACAAGCCCGTGAGCTGTCTTGCCGTTTGTTGTTCCGAACGCGCCCTCGCAATAGATGATTGCGTTACTTTCCGACAGTGAGTTCATGCTCGCTTTCCTGTGATAAGAACGACATAGCGATCGTTGGAGAACGGCTCACGACGGTGGCAGTCGAGGAATGCGATGAGCCCGGCCGTGGATGCCGGCAGCACGCTGAGTCCCTCGCGTTCACGGAGACTCTTCGAGAAGTGCAACATGTTCTTGTCGCTCGCATAGCTCGCCGTGCCGCCGCTTTCGCGTATCGCATTGAGCGCCAAGTCGCCGTCGATGGCGTGCCAGTTGATGAGCGGCTCGTTTACGGCTGTTTCTCGAAGTCGCTCCGGCATCAGGTCATCACATTGCGCGAGATTCTTGAGGACGGCGTTGATAATCGGATTCTTGCCGAATGTCGATCCGGCAATCATCCGGGGGATGCGTGAGGTCTTGCCGCGCCGATAAAGACTGACGAAGCCCTTGTGCACGCCGGCCAACGTTGTGCCGTTCGACACCGGGACGGCTACGGCTGCGGGTGCGTCACGCAACTCGTCGTAGATCTCATATGCAATCGCGCCGTAGGCGCTAAGCTGCAGCGCCGTGTTGGCCCCGCCGGGATTCGCGTCGTAGATTTCGTCCGCGTCGGCTCTTTCCTGCGACGCCTGCACGGCCGTTTCGTAATCACCGGCGACTCGGATGATTTCGACGCCCGGTCGCGACATTTCGGCGATACGTCTCGTGCGGTAGCCATCGGGGATGAAGATCAAGCACCGCAGACCGGCATAGGACGCCGCGGTAGCGATGGCGGCGCCGTAGTTGCCGCACGTTGCCACTGTGATGGCATCAAAGCCCCGACGCAGTGCGTCCATCGCCTGGGCAAAGGCGATGCGGTCCTTCTGCGTCCCCGTTGGATTGCCGCCCTCGAACTTGAGAAAAAGTTGTCGGATGCCCAGCTCGCGCTCGACGTTGCGGGTCCGCGAGAGGGCCGTGTCGCCGACCTCCGAATCGCAGATGTCCTCGTAGGCCTCCAGACGCTCGTCCATGGACTGCGTCCCATCAGCCGCGATGCGCTGCTGCTCAGCCAGGCTGTTTGGAAGACCTCCGAGAGCCGGCGTCGCACCGTCAAGCATGGGCATCGAGGGGTCAACGTCGGTCGTCGCCCCGTTGGCCAACGGGTCAAAAGCAGTCATATTCGCTCACACTCCAGTTCCGTCGCTGACAGAAACCTTCCCAGAATCCACTTTCATGCCGGAAGCATTCCGTCCAGCAGTGAGATGTCCGTGAAATCTAGATTAAACGCATTTTATCCCATCGGCTAGGCCGAGTCACCGGCTACCCCGCAGATCGGCTTGTTGCCCGGACGCTGCTCCGCCAATCATGCCCCCCCTCCCGGCATCTCGCATGAGCAATGTTCGATTACGATTTCAGCCACCTTTCACGCGGCCGGGCCACGCTGGTTCATGCGTCATCGCGGGTCATCTGCCTCCGCGGGCCCGGCTACTCCGCCCCCTCCCCGAGAACCTGGCCGACCAGCGCCTTCACCGGATGATGATGCTTGACCAGAATCACCGTCCGGCTCGAGCGCTTGGCGATGGCCTCTGGGATACTGCCAAAGAGGATTTGCGGGTAGATGCTGCCGCCCGCCGCGCCGACCACTACGGCGTCGTAGTTCTTTGCCTCCTGGATGATGCCTACGCTGACGGACTTGTGGCGGATGATCTTGCCGTCGAGTTGGAAGCCGTCGTTTGCTTCCAGGCGCGCGACAGCTTCGTCCAGCCGGCGATTGACTGCCGTGACGTCCTGCTCGGCAGCCCTCGCTGGCGCTACGCCGCATACGGTCACGGTTCCTTGGTTTGCCCGGGCCAGGGAGGCGACGTACTGCTCGGCACAGCGTGCGTGTTCGCCACCGGCGGTAGGCACGAGGAAGCTCCGCAGCGGCTCATCTCCAACGTACTTGACCAGCATAATGTCGGCTCGGGCGTGGTTCACGACGGTGTCCACGACCTCTCCGAGAATCTTCCGCGTCGTCGAGGTATAGCCTTTCCAGCCCAGCAGGATCAGGTCGCAGTCGCGCTGGGTGGCCGTTTCCAGTATGGCCCGTGCCGGGTCGTGTCCGATGCGGATCAGCGACGTGACGGGAATCCCGTGCTGTAACGCAGCGGCTTGAGCAAGCTCCAGGATGTGTTTTTCTCTCTCCACGATGGCGTCCTCGCGAGTCGGCGGTAGCTGCTCCGGCACGACGACCACGCGCAGTGCAACGATCTCTCCCTGACGCTCGGCAGCGATGGCGGCAGCGAGTTCGATGAGGTGCGGCACGTTGGCGGGATTGGCCAATGGCACCAATACCTTGAAGCGGCTCTCACCGGTCGCGGCGGATCGCTCCAGAGCGACTCGCGAAGGAACACCGGGTAGCGCGATCTCGCCGGCCTTGTAACTCTTCCAGATCACGAAGCCGAAGACACCCAGTATCAAACATCCACACGCCATTGCCATCGGCGCCGCGTGGTGAGCTATCTGCACCAACAGGTACAGATTGGCGAGTCCCCCCAGCGCCGGCAGCACAGGCACCCAAGGCACTCGGAACGGGCGCTCAACGTCTGGATACTTCCGCCGATGGACGATTAACGCAGTGTTGACCAGAATCAGCGCCAATAACAGAACGGTGTCAGCGAAATGTGCCAACTCTTCCAGCGGGAGACTGATGGCAAACACCAGGATGGCCCCACCAACCAACAGGATGGAGACGATCGGAGTCCGAGTTTTAGGATTGACTGCGCCGAAGTTTCGGGGGAAATGTCCAAGGCGGCTCATCGATAAGACCACGCGGGAGCCCGCCATGATCGATGCGTTGGCCGCTGAGACCATCGAGAAGATCGCGCCGGCGACAATCACCATGCCGCCGACGGGCCCGAGGAACTGCCGGGCGGCATTGCCCAACGCGGCCTCGCTGTATTCGCTCAGCCTAGCGGCGATTATTACCAGGACTACCAGTGTGTATAACAGCGTCACGATTCCCATCGAGATGAAAATCGCTCGCGGGATGGTTCTGACGGGGTCTCTGACTTCCCCCGCCGACGCGGCGATGGCCGAGAAGCCGAAGAACGTGATGAACACCATTGAGGCGGTGCCGAAAATCTTGACCCAGTCCGTGCTGAACTTCTCGGCCATGTCATCGACACGAACGCTGCTCATTCCGCCAACGACAAACCAGATCAACAGAGCGACTTTGGCTGCGGTCACCACGACTTGAAAGTGGCCGCTTTCCTTCGTTCCCTTCATATTGAGCAAGGTCAGTATCAGCAGGGCGGCCACACCCGCCATGCTCTCGAACGGCGTTCTCCATACGAACTCGGTAAAGTAGCTCGACAGGCTCGCGATGTAGAATGCGCACGAAGAGGTGTAGCCCAAAACGAGCGCCCACCCGACGAAATAGGCGAAGATAGGCCGAAAGGTTCTACGGGCGTAAAGATAACCCTCACCCGACTCAGGATAGATCGACGCAAACTCACAATACGTCAGCGCCGTGAGCAGTGCGACACCCGCAGCTAGCAGAAAGGATACGATTGCGGCCGACCCCACGTTCCGAATCGCGAGACCCGACAGGGTGAAGATTCCCGCCGCGATCATGGTACCCACGCCGATCGCAAGAGCAGTGGTGAGTCCCAGGTCCCGGTGCAGTACCGTTTCGACGTGAATGTCCGGCGCGGGTGCTGCTTTCATGGCGTGTCCCTTCGCAAACCCGGATGCGCGGCCCGTTCCAGCATGAAAACGACCTGGCCGTTTCGGAAGACCGTGACGGTTCCTGTGGATTGACTGACCACGATCGACATGGCCTGTGTGTGGGTTGTGACGGCCGCCGCCGCCTGATGTCGCGTGCCCAGCCCCTGGGGGAGGCGCGCGGCTGAAGCCTTGGGTACCACATACGTACCTGCGCTCAGCAGCGTGCCATCCGCATGAACGACGAATGCCCCGTCCAGCAACGCGAATTCCTTGATCGTCTCGGCAAGGCTGCGATCGAGCAGACTCCGCAGAGAACGCGCGTAACCGTGAAAGGGGTTCAGCACGAGTTGCCGGGTGTGCCGCATAACTTGGCGGGTGTCTCCGATCACAAACATGGTACCGATCGGGCGCGCTTCCCGCCCTTCGGCAGCAAGCTCGATGGCAAGCGACAAGGCGCGCAACATGACCGCTGGTTGGATCCTGGCCGAACGCCGTGTCGTCCTGCCGGCGAACATGGCCTTGAAATGCACTGCCGGCCGAATCACGGTGACACTGTCCAGATCCGTGCCGCCTGCGCCGGTTACGCAAACGACGTTGCTCTCGTCGTTGAGAAGGTCGGTGGACGTGGCCAGCAGCAACCCGAAATGTGCACGGTCCACTGGAGTCAGGGTAGCGTGTGGAACCTCGAGCAGGTGCGTATCAGGCCGCTCGGGAACGAAATCACCGCCCTTTTGTGAAGTTACGACCAGCACAGGACCGGTCCATGCGCACAACGCATCCCACGGCAGGCTCTCGACACGGTCGACAGCCAACAGCAGCGCCTGTGCGTTCAACAGTCTCACTAGGTCAATCGCTTTCTCAATCAGAACCCTATTCAGTTGAGGCGAGCGCTGCAATCGCCGCACACGGCGTTTGGGCTCTATGCCCGCCGTGCCCCTCAGCAGCTGCTCGACGACGCGTAGATTGCGGGCTTCAACAATCGTTCGGCGGTACTCGGCCGAATCCAGCAGTTCCGCCAGCGCCGCGAGGAGTTCAAGGTGGATTTGTCGATGCTTCCGGCCGACGATCACCAGCGCAATCAAATGAACGCGGCCGCTTCCGGGGATACCATATTCCACGCCCGGACGGCTGCGGCCCAGAACGACGCGATAATCGCCGCCCCAGTTGATCACGGCGTGAGGTAGGGCGAAGCCGTCCGCGACAATGGTCTGAGCGGCTGCCTCGCGCTCTTCAATCGCTTCGACGACTTCTTCCTGTGTAATGGCTTCCTCATCCAGATTCGCAGCCGCGACCAGCGTGTGAATCGCCTTCGCCCGCGTCTTGGCCGTCAACTCCACGACTCGAATGGCGCCGACCAGTGTCTTGAGATTCATCTCGGATGCTTCCGCGAAATATCCAGCCGTCGCCCAGTCTCTGATCGGGATCCTGAATGAAGTTGTGCCCCGAACAAGGTCGCACATAAAGCAGGCGTTCCCAAACAACTACGAACCACCCGGAGACCTGGCAGAAAGGGAACGCCATACACAGTAGCTTGATCGAATCGTCACGGCAACGCAACCGGCGGTTTTGTCGAATCATCCGCAAGACCAGGGATGCCAGGTTGAGAACCCGCCGCCTGATCATCCTGCACACCGCCGAAAGGTACAGCCGCCGGGCGATCGCTTGGCGATATGGGTCGGCAAAGAGCGCCAGGTTTAGAACAGGTCGAGCACGTCCCGCTTGGTCACCAGGCGTGTCCCCCGGGTCTCCGTGACACCACACGCATGCAGCCACCGGGCCTTGACTTCATCCAGGAGCTGCTGAGTGATGGCGCCGCCCTCGCCACTTGCGATGATCCGGCCACCGGCCCGGTTACGATGGCCTCCCCAGTGTCCGAGCCCCTTCAGCGTCGGTCTCAGGAGCCGTAAGACGTCGCCGCCGATCGCCGACGTCCTGGCCGAGATGGTCAATTGGTCGTGCACAACGGCTCCACACAGGACGCGCTCTGTGTCGGTGCAGCGGATCAGCAGGTCGGCGAACTCACCCACAATCTCGGGGTTGCCGGCGTGCGGCAGAAAACAGATGGCCGTGTTGCCGTAGAGGAACGTGCTGCCCAGTGCGAGCATCATCTCCTCGTAGTAGGTTCTCGGCAGTGGTGCGTGCTCGATTTCTGACAAGGCTTGGTGGTCGGCTCTCTTCGAGAGCCAGCCGACCACACCGCGGTCCGCGCGCGTGAACGGTGACTGGCGATTGAGGGCTTCGGTTCGCACGGCATACAGGAGGGCTGTTGCGAGCTGCTTCGTCGGTTCGATGCCCTGTTCACGAAGATATCCCGCCGACATCGTTGCTGCCGCCGCCGCGCGCGGCCGAACGTCGCGGAACGAGACGGGAACACTCTTGCCCGTGGGCTCGTGGTGATCGATCACCGCGACAGGGCGTACGGCGCCGTCACCAAGGAGATGGTTGGCGGCTTCCGCCGAGCAGTCGACCAGCACTACTGCACAGTCCGACTCAGGGGTGTATTCGTCGACCAACTCGATTGGCGGCTCGAGCATCTTGATCATGTGGACGTTTTCGGCGCGGACGACAGCCCCGCCGCCGATCAATCGGACGGGGCGTTTGAGACGCTCGCGGATCAGCGTGTGAAGAGCCCATCCGCCGGCGATCGCGTCAGGGTCCGGGGTGTCATGCGTGATGACGACCACACGAGCTGACGGTTCGAGAGCTTGCAGTAGCAGGTTTGAGCGTTTGCTGCGTGTTTGGGTCATCGGTTCGATCTCCTGACAGCGGATTCCGCGAGGCGCTCTCCCTCACTTTGCGCAAGGGGGAATTATCGCCGCCGTACGGTCTGTGTGCCAGGCTGCCAACAGTGTAAGAAACCTCATGGAAAAGCGAAAACACATGCCTATCATCCGTGGGAAGGAGGAAGGGAGATCGCGGGGATCAGCAACACCGACATCAATCCGCCAAGGAGACTCAAGCCGTGACGACGAAGGACGGCAAGCACTATTCCGAGAGCGGCTACGACATTGCGCCCGGTGCCACCGGCGGCTCGCCCGCCAGTGTTTGGTGTATAATTGCCAGCAAGATCGCACTGGCAGCAAGCTGCCAGCGGTGCAGGCGCGCTCGCCGTCACTCGCCCGGCAGTTCTGCGTGTGACAGGTGATTACTCCGCAACGACAGTTTCCTTGATGACCTCGTCGATGGTCGTGACTCCGTCGTAGATGGCCAACAAGCCGCTCTCGCGTTGGATCCGCATACCGTTCTTGACGGCGGCTTCCCGCAGGACGTTTGTGGAAGCGCCCTGCATGATGAGTTCGCGAATGTGGTCGTTGAAGACCATGATCTCGAAGATGCCCACCCGGCCGCGATACCCCGTGCCGTTGCAGTAGTCGCAGCCTTCGCCGATGTAGAACCTCCTGCCTTCGACGTCTTCGGGTCTTAGCTGCAATTCAAAGAGCTGTTCTTCGGTAGGTGTGTACTCCTTTCGGCAGTGCTTGCAGATTCGCCTGCACAACCGCTGCGCGATGATCGCCTCGAAGGTGGCGGTTATGAGGAACGCCTCGAGGCCGAGGTCTAGAATACGGGCGACCGACGAAGGCGCGTCGTTGGTGTGCAGCGTCGTGAAAACCAAGTGGCCCGTGAGGGAGGCCTGGATGCCGATCTGGGCAGTCTCGAGGTCACGGATCTCACCGACGAGAATGATGTCCGGATCCTGGCGGAGAAAGCTCCGCAGAAACCGGCCGAACGTGGCGCCGACATCCGGCTTGACCTGGCACTGAATGATTCCGTCGATGTCGTACTCGACGGGGTCCTCGGCCGTCAGGATCTTGACCTCGGGGCTGTTGAGGGTGTTGAGTGCTGCGTAGAGTGTGGTCGTCTTGCCGCAGCCGGTCGGCCCGGTGTTGACGATAACGCCGTGGGGCCGGCTAATCAGCCTTCGAAAGATGGCGAGGTCGTCCTCCCTCATGCCGAGTGTGTCGAGATCGAGGCTTATGCTGCTTCTATCGAGAATACGAAGCACGACGGATTCGCCGAACATGGTGGGGAGCACGGCGACGCGCAGGTCGACGGGGTTTCCCGCGACACTGAGGCTGATGCGGCCGTCCTGCGGCAGCCGTCGCTCGGCGATGTCGAGATTGGCCATGACCTTGATGCGGCTGGCGATGGCCAGGGCGAGGTACCGGGGAGGCGGCACCATCTCGTAGAGCACGCCGTCGATGCGGTAGCGAAGCTTGTACTCATCCTCGAACGGTTCGAAATGGACGTCGCTGGAATGGTCTCGGATGGCCTGAAGGAGCACGAGGTTGAGGAGCTGTTTGACGGGATTGCTCTGGACCAGCTCCTTGAGTTCCTCGAGGTCGAGCGATTCACCGCGTCCCTCGAACTTGGCGAGATCGCTGTCATCCCCGATTTCGTTGAGCAGGTCGCCAATGGATTGGCCGGCATCCTCAGGGTAATAGCGTCCCAACGCGACGGAAATCTGGTCGTCGGAGGCGATCATCGGCTTGATGCTGAAGCCAAGAAGCTTGCGCAGGTCGTCGGTCGCCTGAAAGTTGTCGGGCGAAGACATCGCAACGCTGAGGGTGCCGGCCGCCTCTTCGAACGCCACCGGGATGATGCGGTAAGTGTTGGCCATCTGGTTGGGGACGAGCTTGATGACCTCGTTGGGCACGTCGATGGCGTCGAGGTTCGCCGGCTCCATTCCAATCTGGGCGGCGAGCGCGAATTGCAGGTCCGTATCCTGAATGTGGCCGAGATCGATCAGTATCTGGCCGATCGGCCCTCGTTTCGCCTTCTGCACGGCGAGCGCTTCGTGGACCTGTTGCCGATCGACCTTCCTCATCTTGATGAGGATGCGACCCAGCGGTCGGCCCTTGTACTGCTTGGTTGTCTGGGCTGATGAAGCGGTGGACGGCATGGTCGATGCCTCCAATCCTTCCGGCTCTAAGGTGCTCTAACAAAGCCTGCGCCACAGAAGGCCTCGTTAGGGTACCTAAACACGGTTGTCACGATCTCGGCGAGGAGATCCTTCGCGATTCCCGTCGCGGTGCCATCATGGCGCTTTGTCGTACCCCCATCCCGGAAAACGAGCGTGACAACGCACTCGTCCCTAACCCTCTTCTTCCTCCTTCTCCGGCAGATCCTCCTTGTGAATCGTAATCTGGGCATCTCCCGCCTCGTGCAGTTTGCCCGCGGTCTCAAGCTTGTCCTGGACGTTGCCGGGCTGCCGTGCCTTATCAATCATCTCGTCGGCGTCGATCTGGTTATCCTGGTACAGTCGCCAAAGGTGGTCGTCCAATAGCTGCATGCCGTACTTCTTGCCGGTCTGGATCGCCGAGTCGATTCGGAACGTCTTGTTCTCGCGAATCAGGTTGGCGATCGCGGGCGTGACGACGAGGAACTCGTACGCGGCCACCATCCCGGTGGGTTTCCTGGGCATCAGCACTTGGGAGAGGATGGCGATCAACGACGTGGAGAGCTGCACGCGAATCTGGTCCTGCTGCTCATGCGGGAAGGCGTCGATGATTCGGTTCACGGTACCCTGACAACCGGTCGTGTGCAGCGTCGAGAACACCAGGTGACCGGTCTCGGCCGCGAGGATGGCATTCTGAATCGTCTCCAGGTCTCGCATCTCACCGACCAGGATGACATCCGGGTCGGAGCGCAGCACGCGACGCAGCGCCTCGCCAAAGCTCGCAACGTCGTTGCCCACCTCACGCTGGTTGATCAGACTCTTCTTGTGTTCATGGTAGTACTCGATCGGGTCTTCGACGGTCACGATGTGCCGGTCGAGTTCGTGGTTGATGTAATCGAGCATCGATGCGAGCGTGGTCGTCTTGCCGCACCCCGTGGGGCCGCACACGAGAAAAAGGCCTCTGGGCCGCCGGCACAATGCCCGCGTAATCGGGGGGAGGCCGATCTCTTCAAACGTCAGGAACTTCGTCGGGATCAATCGCAGGACGATGGCGATGTTGCCCTTCTGTTTGAAAATGGAGACACGGAATCGGCCCTCATCGCCGAAGGCGAATCCGAAGTCCGTTCCGCCCTCTTCCTGTATCTCCTGCTGGTTGCGCTCGGGGGTGATCGACTTCATGAGGGCGACGCAGTCTTCAGGTTCGAGCACCTTCGTCTCGAGCTGACGCAGGCGACCGTGAAGCCGCAAAATGGGCGGACGTCCGACTGACAGGTGGATATCCGAGGCGCCTCGCTTAATGCACGTTTCGAGAAGGCGGTCAATGTGAATCGTGGCCATTTGAAACCTGTTTTCCTAGTCTTGTCCGGTCGATCGAAACCCGCTCCGCACGTGCCGCCTTTCGGTCACGAGAGTCGCTCGGGGCTACTCCGCTTGCTCCGCGTCCACCTCAGCCTGGGTGATGCGCGTTATCTCCTCGATCGACGTAAGGCCGTTTAGAATCTTCCGGTGCCCGTCCTCCAGCAGCGTGGTCATGCCGGTGGCCGTGGCCGCGCGGCGTATTTCAGTGACACTCGCGCGGTTGAATGCCAGCTCTCGCAGCTCCGAGTTCATTTCGAGCATTTCGAAGATGCCTTTTCGCCCGCGGTAGCCGGTGTCGTTACAGTGTGAGCAGCCGCCGGGCTTGTAGATCGTGTGTCCCTCCAACATCTCGGGCCCCATACCGGCGAGGGAGAGCAACTTCTGGTCGGGGTTCTTGTCCTCTTGCTTGCATTCCTTGCACAGCATCCGGATGAGCCGCTGTGCCATGATCGCCTGAATGCTGCTGGCGATGAGGAACGGCTTGACACCCATGTCGGTTAGTCGAGTCAGCGCGCTGGGGGCGTCGTTCGTGTGGAGCGTGGAGAACACCAAGTGCCCCGTGAGTGCCGCCTGAATGGCGATTTCGCCGACAACGAGGTCGCGGATCTCACCAACCAGGATGATGTTCGGCGCTTGTCGCAGCATCGAGCGCAGAATCCGGTCGAAGCCGAGCCCGATTTCTTCGCGAACCTGGCATTGGTTCATTCCGGGGAAGACGTACTCGACGGGGTCCTCGGCGGTAATGATCTTCTTGTCGGGCCGGTTCAGTTCCTGGAGCGCCGAGTAGAGCGTGGTGGTCTTTCCGGAGCCGGTCGGGCCGGTGACGAGGAAGATGCCCGTCGGCCGCTGGATGATCTTCATGAACCGCTCGTAGTCCACCGGCTCGAAGCCGAGTTGCTGAATGCCGACGTTCGCGGATTCCGGCCGCAGAATACGCAGGACGATCGATTCGCCGTGGACGCCCGGACAACAACTGACACGGAAGTCCACGTCGCTGCCGCTGACGCGGAGCTTGATACGTCCGTCCTGCGGCACGCGCTTTTCGGAAATGTCGATTCCGGACATAATCTTCAGACGCGTCGTGACGGCGCTCTGAAGTCGCTTGGGAATGTTCTCCCTTTCGAGACACACACCGTCGATGCGATAGCGGACGCGGACGCGGTCGCCCATGGGTTCGACGTGAATATCCGACGACCTCGTGCGGACGGCCTCGGCGATCATCATGTTGATGAGTTTAATGATAGGTGCGTCTTCGTCGCCGATGTCCTTCTTCTTGAGGCCGTGGGCATCCTGATCTAGCGAGGCGTCAACCGATGCGTCGAGGCTGCGAGAAAGCTCGTCCAGCGAACTCTCCGCGCCGGAGAGGTAACGCTCGATGTAGGCGCGGATACGGGCCTTCGGAGCAAGCATCGGCTCGACATCGCTCACGCCCAGCCTGAAGCGCAGCATGTCGAGCGTGTCGAGATCGAGCGGGTCATTGATGATGACCTTGAGGCGTCCGTTCTCGCTGCTCATCGGCAGGACTTCATTCTGCTTGATGATCTTCTCGGGAATCAGGCTCAGGGCGTTCGGGGGAACGGTCTTCCGGCTGACCTCGACGTATTCCATTCCGTGCTGCTCGGCGAGTGCTTTGCACACGTCCTCGTCGGAGGCAATCTCGAGCTCGACCAGCGCCTCGCCGATTCGCTTGTTGTTGTTCAGTCCATACTCCGCGGCGCGATCGGCGTCGGCCTTGGAAACGAGCTCCCGCTCCTGGAGGATCTCACCCAGCTTTTTTCGTTTGCGCGCCATCATCGTTCTAACCACATGTCGGACGGTGTGCGTGAGTCCCGTCTCTTCGGCCGCCCGAGATGCTTCGCCCGCCCACAACGGGCGGCTCGTGCGAATCGTAACCAACCGGCGGCCTCGAGGATGGCGACCGGTGCATCATGTTGGATCAGAAGCCGCGATGCGTTTCGACGCACCCCGGAAGGCTCTCGCTCCGCACTCTGGCAGGCCACTCGCCCCGCGTGTTGATTTTACGCGGCCTGCCTCGCCCGATCAACACATCACCACGGCCGATGCCGCCAGCCGATTCTGCGACAAAACGGGCGTTATCGGATTCTTACACGGCGGATCAGTGTTCACGCTGGCTCGCCGCTGGCCAGCGCAGTCAACCGCAGATCGTCTACGCGTCCGCGTTCCATGAGATGGCCGGCCAGCGTAGCGACCATTACCGCATTGTCGGTGCAATAGTCGAGGGGCGTGAGGTGCAACACGACGCCGTTTCTCCGGCACCGTCGCGATAGGCGATCTCGTAGGGTTGAATTGGCGGCGACGCCTCCCCCTATAACCACGCATGTGGCTTTCGTCCGCGCCACCGCCCGCAGCGTTTTTTCGACCAGGACGTCGGCAACGGCAGCCGAGAACGACGCGCAGATGTCGTCGACCTGCCCCGCCGAGAGTCTGGCCAGCCCGCCGGTCGTCTTGCCCGGACCATGCACGTGGTACAGCACGGCGGTCTTCAGGCCGCTGAATGAGAAGTCCAGCGAGTCGCGACCGAGCAGGGTCCTGGGAAAGGCGACCGCTTCAGGATTGCCGGCCGTCGCCCGCCGATCCACGACCGGTCCGCCCGGGTAGCCGAGATCCAGGATCGTGGCCACCTTGTCGAACGCCTCGCCGGCAGCATCGTCGATTGTGCGCCCGAGAAGCCGGATGTCGTCGTAGTCGCTGACGTGATAGAGAGAAGTGTGTCCGCCGGAGACCACCAGCGCGACGGCCGGCCACGGCGCGGTAGACAAGCCGATCGCGGCGCTTGTGGCGTGTGCATGAACATGGTTGATCCCGATCAGGGGCTTTCCCCAACTCCAGGCGAGTGTCTTGGCTGCGGTGAGACCGACCAGGAGCGAGCCGATCAACCCCGGGCTCCGCGTCACGGCGATGGCATCGATGTTCGCCGGTGTGCATCGGGCCTGTTCCAGCCCTTCTCGCACGAGCAGGTCCAGCTTTTCGATGTGGGCCCGAGAGGCCAGCTCCGGCACGACGCCGCCGTACTTGGCATGAACGTCAAACTGGGTAGCGATCAGGTTGCACCGTACGGCCCCTTCGTGGTCCACGATCGCCACGGCCGTTTCGTCGCAGGATGTCTCGATGGCAAGTATGGTCGGCATGTCACTCGCCCGAAGCCGGTCGTGTCGTCGCGGGTTCCCCGGGGGTGGGCGTGTGCCGAGCGGGGTGCAGGATGCGCTCGCGGAGATGTTCAACTGCCTTCTGGAGTTGGAGGTCCGCCCGGAGCAACTCGGCAGCGGCGTCTCGCGCCTCCGCGGACGTGGATGAATCGCCGGGTCTGGTAGCCTGAGGCTGGATTCCGGACTCGCTGGGAGCCAGACGGGCGATTCGCCGCCACATCTTCAACCAGCGGGTTTGCTGGCTCTCGCTGAGGTTAACGGGAATCGTAGGTGCGACGCCCCAACTGGCATCGAGCGCCGCCTGGGCGGTCTTGTGGATGCACTCCCCGTTCGGGAGGTAGTAGTAGGCGGTTGTCAGCTTGATCGCACCCTGTTGGCGGTTCAACTCGACGACCTCCTGAACGCAGCCCTTGCCGTATGATCTTTCTCCGACGATGGCGGCCCGACCGTGATCTCGTAGCGCGCCCGCGACGATCTCGGCCGCACTGGCGGTCGACCCGTTGATGAGCACCGCCATGGGTAGCCGCGGGTATGCAATGTCGTGAGTTGCGAACCATTGCTTCGGATCGGTCTTGCGTCCCCGCGTGCTCACGATGAGACCCGAGTCGAGGAATCGATCGGCGACCTCGATGGCGCTGTTAAGCAAGCCGCCCGTATTCTCGCGAAGATCGAGAACCAGTCCGCGGACGCGGCGTTCAAGAAGACGGTCAATCTGCTTGTCCAGCCGCTCGTCGACGTCCTGGGTGAACTTTGTCAGCCGGATGTAGGCGATTCTCGCCTCTGGGTCGAGGACGTATAGCCAACCGCCACCCGAATCGCGCGACCAACCCCTGACCGGGTCGAGGTGGATGACGGCTCGGCGAACGGTGACCTCGCGTGGTGCCGCGGCGCCAGGTGTGATGACGGTGAGCGTGACCTCCGAGCCGGGCGTGCCGTTCAGCATGTTGTTGACGGCGTCGACAAGAGAGACGTGGCACACGGACTCTCCGTCGACGTGCGTAATGACGTCTCCGGGCTGAATGCCGGCCTCCGCCGCGGGTGAGCGCGGCTCCCGGCTGAGCACTTCAAGGCCTTGGCCCGTCGCCCAGACATCGACGCCGACGCCACCGAAAACTCCGTCGGTCCGCTTCTTGAATCGCTCGTAGGCTCGCTGGTCGAGGTAGATCGCATGTGGATCGTCGAGGAGTTCGACCATGGCGTTGATGCCGGCGTGAACGGCCGCGTCAACGAGTTCCTCATCGTCCACGTCGTCGACGTACCGACGTTGGATTTGAGAGCGGGCATCTACAAGGGGACCGAACGCCTTGTAGACGGAATCTCGTCCCGCGATGATCTGGGGCATCTGCCACATCAGCAGAACGATGATCACGATGACGAGAATCCATGCGAGGTTTCGCTTGGGCACCGCAAGAGCCTCCTGTACGCGTGGTCGATCGACCGGGGCGGGACGAAGGATTCTCTTCCACCCCCCGTGTGGCGTCAAGCCTGCGGCAGTTTGACCGATCCACAGGAGGGACCTAAGGTATTTCCGATTGAATTGAGCAACCAAGGGATCAAGGGACTGAGGGATTAACGGCGACAACTTCGCCCGCGACCGAGTTGTGGCACCGGCGCCAATGCCCGTGATCCTCTTGATACGGCCGGCGGAACGCCGGTGCTACCCGGGGAGCCAACGTGATTTATGCCAAGCCGCGCACGAAGCGGCGAATCCGACTGATCAATCCCAATTCGCCGCTGACGACGATCACAATGCCGGACGTGATCCGCAGAATGACGTTCAGCCGCAAGGCAATCTTTGCGCCGACCGGCCTGACGATCTGTGCGGCCATCGTGCCGGACGACTGGAACGTAGAGGTCGTGGACGAGTGCGTTTCGGACAGGCCACACGTTGCCAAGGCGGATTGCGACATCGTCGGCATCAGCGCGATGACTACTCAGGCGAAGCGGGCGTACGAGTTGGCCGACGCCTACCGTGCGATGGGCGTGACGGTCGTCCTCGGCGGCATTCATCCGTCCGCTCTGCCGGAGGATGCCTTGCCGCACTGCGACGCGGTCTGCAAGGGCGACGCGGAGTCTACGCTGCCGCACGTCATCGCGGATTGGGAACAAGCCGTCGAGCGGACAGGCGATCCGCGACAAGGGGCGACAGGCGTGAAGCGCATCTACGATTGGGCGGCCTACCCTCGCGCGCCGATCAAGACGCCGCGCAAGGATCTGCTCGACCCACGGGACTACCTCGTCGCCAATCCCATCCAGACGACGCGAGGCTGTCCGCATTCGTGCAGCTTCTGCACGACGCCGGGCGTCTTCGGCCGAAAGTTCCGCCAGCGCGAGATCGCCGACATCGTCGAGGAGATGAGAGAGGCCAACGAGCAGCACAACACCTGGTGCTTCATCTTCGCGGACGACAACTTCGCGGGAAACCAGAAGTGGGCGATGGAGTTGTGCGCGGCGATCGAGCCCTTGAAGGTGTCGTGGGCTTCGCAATGCGATATTCTCATCTCCAGAAACGATAAGCTCCTGGCGGCGATGCGGCGATCCGGCTGCCAAGGGCTGATCCTGGGGCTGGAATCACGCAAACAGGACACCCTCGAAGAGGCCGGCAAGCGATTCGTCCAGAGCGACACCTATGAGCACCGCATCCGGAAGATCCAGTCGTTCGGCATCAGCCTGTGGGGAGCCTTCATCTTCGGCTTCGACCACGATACCTGGCGAGACCTGATGCACACATGCCGGTGGGCCGAGCGGATGGACCTCGCGATGAGCTGTTACCCGATCCTCACGCCCTATCCCGGAACAGATATCTTCGACAAATTCGAGCAGTCCGGCCGACTGCTGACGCGCGACTGGGACAAGTACAACGGGGCATCGATTGTCTTCCAGCCGAATCACCTCACCGAGATGCAGCTCCGCCACGCTCAAATGGCGGCCTTTGCAGAGTTCTTCTCCATCCGATCCGCGATCCGCAGGCTCAAGCTCCTGCCGCTCAAGAAACGGGCGTGGGTGGCGAACATCGCCATCGCCCAGGGCATCCGCTACTACTATCACAAACGCGGCAGGCTGGTTCCGCGGTTCAGCGACTTCCTCAACGCGACCAGCCGGGCATGGCGATACGGCGACGCGAGCGCAGCGGCAACGGACGACGTAGCAGGCCTCGTACAGCAAGCCGTCGCGCTGAGCGATCCAATGCGAGAGGCGAGCGCCGTGGTGAGCGAGCTGAACAACGCCGCAAGATACGGCCAGGTGGCACTCTGATCCGAGCCCCAAGCGCCAGTGCGGGGTGTTCGGGCTCCACCCGCTCGCTTGCGTTCGGGGCTCGGATTCTGACGCGCTCGGCTCTGATGAAACTCCTCAAGCACCCTTTGAGGAACTCTGCGTGGCGGAGCACGACTACGACCAACCCTTCGAGCTGCAAACCGCCGGCGCCGTAATTCGCGGCACGCAACGGGGCCAGGGCGAGCCGGTCGTGTTGCTGCACGGCGGGCCGGGGTGTTACGACTACTTCGCAGGCTCGGTCTTCGCTCAGTGGCTGGCGGAGCGATTCACCGTTTGCAGCTACGATCAGCGGGGGTGTCGCAATTCGCCATCGGACGGGCCGTTCACCGCGGCGGCGAACGTGGACGACTTGGAAGCGCTGCGTCGATGGATCGGCGCGGACCGACTCACCCTGTTGGGACATTCGGCGGGTGCGCTGTTGGCCTTGCACTACGCGGCGGCGCATCCCGCCAATGTGGCGCGGCTGGTGCTGGTGAGCCCGGCGGGGCTGGATGGGGGCTGGCGACGATTGTTTGACGCGACGATCCGCGAACGTCTGACCGATACGCAGCGGCGTGCGGTGGCCGAGTTGGACCGCCGTATCCTGCAGATGGCCGATCGGGACGAACGCGCGAAGCTCTACCTGACACGGTTCAACGTCTTGCTGCCGTGCTATGTCGATCCGTGCCACCGCGACGCGGCGCCGAGGCTGGCGTTCTACAACCGAGAGGTGAATGTCCGATTAGGGGCATCGATGCGGGAGGCGGCGCGGGGCGAAGCATGGCGGTCTCGCCTGCGTGCATTTCGTGGATCGGCCTGCATCGTTCACGGGCAGAGTGATCCCATTCCGTGGCAGGTGGTCGACGAGATGGCGGCATTACTGCCAAGAGCGGTGATAAAGCCTCTGTCACATTGCGGGCACTTTCCGTGGCTGGAAGAGCCGCAGGCGTTTCGAGCCGCGTTGGTTGCGTTTCTGAACGCGGGGGGATAGAACGTGGACATCGAGGCGTCGAGAGACGCAGGCTCCGGGATTCCGGAACTTCGACCGGTTTGGATGAATGATCGCCGGCGGGGTGCGTCTTCGCAGAGTTGAGAGGAGTATGAAACACATGGACCAGGAACGAATCAGGCGATTGAAGGCGGCGATAAAGAAAGCGGGATTGGGCGCGGTGTTCGTGTCGAACCCGAAGAACGTGAAGTACCTGACCGGCTTCCAGACGATGATGCCGGGCGAAGTGCAGGGCTTCGGAGACCCGGAAGGGTTCGTGCTGGTCCACAAGGGGCTGTTTCACTTTCTCTGTGACGGGCGATACATAGAAGGCGCACGACGACTTCCGGGCGTGAAGCCGGTGCAGCTCCAGCCGCCGGTCAACGCGAAGAACATCGCGGGCGTCATCAAGGGCTTGCTCTCGCGCGGCACGAAGACGCTGGGCATCGAGGAGGACGCACTGCTGTACGCAGACGGCGTCGGCTTGAAGAAGTACCTGAAAGGCGTACAGCTGAAGCCGGCAGAGGGGCTGTTCGCGGAGCTTCGCGTTTGCAAGACCGCTGAGGAGGTAAAGCTCATCCGCAAGGCGGAAGACATCACGTCCGACTGCTTCGATCACATCGCCAAGTTCATCCGCATCGGCATGAGCGAGCGCGACGTCGCCTTGGAGGTGGACCGGTTCATGCGAACCGAAAGCGAGGGCAACTCGTTCGATCCAATCGTCGCGTTCGGCACGACCTGTTGCCACCCGCACTACGTGCCGAGCCCGAAACGGAAGCTCAAGAAGGGCCAGATGGTGCTGCTGGACATGGGCGCGATCCACAAGGGCTACTGCGGCGACATGACGCGGATGATCTCGATCGGCAAGGCGACCCCGCGGCTGCGCGAAGTCTATCAGATGGTGCTGGAAGCGCAGCTTAACTGCATCAAGGCGATCAGGCCGGGCGTGACCGCTCACGACCTCGATATGGTCGTGCGGGACACGTTCCAGGCTCAGGGCACGCTCGACCACTTCCTGCACGGCACGGGGCACGGCGTGGGACTGGCCATCCATGAAGACCCCCGAATCAAGATCTCCTTCAAGACGAAGATCCGACCCGGCATGGTCTTCAGCGTGGAGCCCGGGCTGTACTTCCCGGGATGGGGCGGCGTGCGGATTGAAGACCTCGTTGTGGTGACTGAAAAGGGCTGTAAGAACCTAACCCGGGCCTCCAAGAAGCTGTTGGAGCTGAAGGTGTGATGCGTGATGCGTGATGCGGACGGAGCTCCGGTGATTCGGGCGCTCGGAGGAGGAGATACGATCCGCCAATCAGAGCCGCGCGCGTCAGCAAGCGGTCGGCCTTCGCCGTGATGGCCCTTTCGCATGAGCGATAACCGACTCCCTGACGGTCGCGGCTCTGATCAAAGCCACGCCGAAACTGTCATGGATGCCGATCGGGCAGAAGATCGCGCGCGACGTCGCCGCCGGCCGAGGCGAGTTGCTCGATCCTCGCTTGGTGGGCCGGTCCGACGACGATCCATGCGATGCGGCCGAGCGCCGAGAGCCTGGGCGGGTCTCGTGTTGTGGATGCCAGACAGTCCAGCAGGAATCGGTCCTCGCGATGACGCGTGAGGTCCGGTTTTCGCATCTCCCGCCACGTCGTCACGATTTGCTCGATGAGATCGGAGTCCTCTCCTTCCAGAGTCTTGAGGCAGGCGAACGTGAGCAGCGCAGCCGTTTCGAGCCGCCAGTCGGCATGATGTGCCATCCCGAAGGCCCGCGCGGCTTCCTTGGCTCTGCACTGTTGAAGGTAGGCACAACCGACGAGGTACCAAGCGGGCGCGCCGGCATCGCCGCTGTTCAATATGGCGAGCATCGCCGCGATGCGTTCGTCGGGCGCCGCCTGTCTCCAACTCGCAGCGGCTTGGGCATACCGCCGCCTATGCAGGAAAAAACGACCCAGTGCGGAGACTGTGGTTGGCAGCACAACTGCCGCGACGACGATGACAGCGATCCAATACCACACGGCGCGAGTTTGTACAGATGCGGGTGTGTGCTGTCAATCACCGGCGGTTCAAAGAGCGCGCGGAGCATAGATGCGGCTCGCGGGCACGGGGCCTTCCGGCTATCATGACGCCTGAGCGAGCCTGGTGCTCCGACACACGTGAAACGGTGGACGGCATTATGAGTGACGAGACGAGCCCGCTGGTTGTCGTGTTGATGGGAAGCAAGTCCGACTGGGATGTGATGCGTGCCATCCCGGAACTCCTGACCGAGTTCGGCGTGTCCCACGAGTGTCGCGTGCTATCCGCCCACCGGACACCGCGGCAGACGACCGAGTACGTGTCGGCGGCGGAGGGGCGGGGCGTCGAGGTCGTCATCGCGGGGGCGGGCGGTGCGGCCCACCTTGCGGGCGTCGCGGCTGGGCACACGCTTCTGCCGGTCATCGGCGTGCCGATGGAGAGCCCGGCGCTCAAAGGAATAGACTCTCTTCTCTCGACGGTGCAGATGCCGGCCGGCATCCCCGTTGCGACCATGGCGATCGGGTCGGCGGGCGCGATCAACGCGGCCCTGCTGGCGGTTTCGATTCTGGCTGGAAAACGGCCGCGCCTGCGCGAGAAGCTCTCGGAGTACCGAGCGAAACAGAGTGAGAGTATCCTGCAGGCGACGGTGCCGTAGCCCTCGCTCGTGTCTTGTGGAACGCCGCGCCGACGCCTTCGCTCTTGAAGAAATCTCTTCGACCGCCGGACCTAGGGTCGATTCTCGGTCCTTCCTCTCTGGACGCCCCGCTGGCCAGCGAGTCCCTTTTCGGCCCTCCTCTCCTATCAAGGAAGATCTCCCAGCCGCAGCGTTCCCCACTGGCGCGCGATTCATTCCCCATACCTCACCTCTGGATGCTCGCAATGGTCCGATCACGGCATCCACCCCCTTCGAGCGACGCGTCGCAAACGCACGGAAGAGCCGATTCGGTCCTCGACTCGCGGTCACTCTGTTCCGATGAAGAGCACGGACCGGAGGTGGCGTGAAAACTCCACTTGGGGTGGGTCGATAACTCGATGATGGTGGTGCGACAATGACTGAATCAGGGTGCAAACACGGGATCCTTGTCAGCGAACTCGCGACCGATCCCGACATGGCCGAACTCATTGAGATGTTCGTTGATGAGTTGCCCGACCGCGTGGGCGCGATCGAGCAAACGCTGACCGAGCAGGATTTCGACACACTGAAATCTCTGGCGCATCAACTCAAGGGGGCTGCCGGAGGCTACGGCTTCCCAACGATTACGGATGCCGCTAAGGCCATCGAAGCGACTGCCAAGACCACAAAGGATATCGAAAAACTGACGAAGGAAGTGGAGTTCCTGACGACCCTTTGTCGATGCGCCCGCGCGACGCCGCCCCGTGAATGAGCTCACGAAAAGAATGAGTTCACAGATGAATAACAAGAAGGTACTGGTCGTTGATGACGACCCGGCCATGCTCCACCTGCTGTCGAAGTATCTTCTCGGCTGCGGATACGAGGTACTGACGGCAGCCAACGGGCCAGAGGCGATTCAGATCGCAGGGACGGATGCCCCGCCGATCATCATCACCGACTGGGCCATGCCGGAGATGGACGGCATCGAGTTGTGCCGAGCCCTTCGGGCGCACGAGGGCATCCGCTTTGCCTACATCATCGTTGTCACGGCGCACTCCAATACGGAACGTCTTTCGCAGGCGTTCGAAATGGGCGCGGACGACTTCTTGAGCAAGCCGATCTGTAAGCCTGAGTTGCTGGCACGAATTCGTGTGGGCGAACACATCTTCCAATTGGAGGAAGACCTGGCCAAACGGACGAGAGAAATCCACCGACTGAACGCCCAAATGGCCGTGACCAACGACAAGCTCGCGGAGGCCAATGACAAGCTCCAGCAGATGGCCACCACCGACGAGTTGACGGGACTCTATAACCGCCGCGAGGCGATGAGCCGCCTGAAACAGCTTTGGGATTCCGCAGACAGATACGATCACACTTTATCCTGTGTCATGCTGGACATCGATCACTTCAAACGTTTCAACGATGCCCACGGGCACGCCATTGGTGACAAGGTCCTTAAGAAAACAGCCGCTGTGCTCAGGTCCAATGTCCGCAGCACCGATTCCGTCTGTCGAATCGGCGGAGAGGAATTCCTCGTCCTTTGTCCAAACATCGGCCTCCAGGGCGCCGTCGTTTGTGCGGAGCATCTCCGATCGGCCGTGGAACAGCACGAAGTCGAGGTCCGTGGCAAGCGGCTCAACGTGACGATCAGCCTGGGTGCTGCGGAACGGCGGCCGGACATGGCGAAGCCGGACGACGTACTCAAGCAGGCGGACGACGCCCTCTACGCGTCAAAAGAGGCCGGCCGAAACAGGGTGACCGCAGCCGGGGCAAAGGACGAAGCCGTCCGATCTGCTCCGTGAGTCGTTACACGCCGCTCGTTCCGCACTGCACGAGATCCCCGGCCTACAGCGTTTCACGTCCACGTGTGGCGCCGCGCCAAAGCTGGTAGTCTTCGTAATCCAACACGCGCGAACCGATCCACTGTTCGCCGACCGCACGAGCAACTTGCCCTTGATTGGGGCTCCCAAGACAGGCTTATCCTGCCGATGGCGTTTCGCCGTGGGGGAACGCACCGGGGAAGTCCGTGCTCTTCTCATTCCGCTTGGCGGTCCATCTATCGATCTCGATTCGATAGACACACGTGGCCGCCAATTCCTCCGCCGTTGTGTTGCGGTAGTGTTCGTGAGGCCGCAGATGTGGGAAGTATTTGTCGAGCAGCATTTGAAGGGCGCGCCTGGCCTCGGTCTTGTCCTGGACGACCGAGGCGCGGCCGAAGATAATGACACTGGCGTACTCGATGCTGAACGCAGAAGCCGTTTGACCGGGCAGGCAGCGACCTGCTTCCGCTACGCAGAAACAGACCCGGTCATTGGCGAGGACATTGCGGTGGGACACGCCGTTGAGCCCACTGTGCAGGTAGACCACGTGGGCCGAGTCGTCGTACAGAAACGTGTTGACGTGAGTGAACGGCTGCCCATCCACACTTGTAGCCCAGATACCGTAGGGGGCACGAGCCAGGCAATCCCGGATCCATTGGTCGTCACGGACCGTGCGGTCTTGCCTGCGAATCTCCGGCCATTTCGTCTTGTCAGGTTTGTCGGTCATGCGATCAGTCAGCGTGGCGGGTGCCTCGTTCGCCGGGATTCTCTACGGTGTAGAGCCGCCAGCGGTTGCGGGGGCTTTCTCCGTGCTTGAGGTGACGGACGGCGTAGAGTGTCATGATCTCGCCGGTGCCCGTACTAATCCGATAGTAGTGCTTTCGGTAGTAGCGTTCGCCGCTGTGGTGCTTGTCGAGTTCGGTGTGTTTCCAGGCTTCAAAGAGGTGGTCAATGGTGTAGTGGCGGCCACGCCAAGTGAAGCCTGCCGGCAATCCGGGCTGTCCGCGTGCCATGGCGGCGGCTTCGAACGTGCCGCGATCCGGCGTAACGGGCTCGGAGACGAATTCGTGATCGGCGTTTTGGACCTTTTCGGGCAACGTGCTACTCCAGTGAACTCGCTGGGGGCCGACGAGAGCGTTCTTCGTCGGCCAAACGAGGGATCATTGTACACTATCGCGTTCACAAGGGAGAGACATCACGGTTCTCCATCGGCCGCAGGGGGCGGGCTTTGCGTAGGCGGCCAAACGGCAAGCCGTGTTGCAGACCGTTAGGACCGCGTAGCGGACCCTACGTTACTTGGCAACGTCGAAGAGGCCGTCGGCAGGGCGATCGAGTTCTTGAAGCCGGACGTGGCAACGGCCTTGCGCAAGAATCTCGATGGTGATCGCCAGTGGTTGTTGAATCGCTACTCGTCCGAGGCGGTCGGCCCAAGATACCTCGATGCCTTGCGTGGACTGAT
>JBDRKQ010000240.1:0-14558 GCA_043813895.1 Planctomycetota bacterium | reverse complement strand
AAGCACAAGCTGCGGTTCGAGATCGAGTACGACGATTACGTCTTCCAGGAGAATTAAGCCGAGAAGCGAGGGGCCCTCGATGGCGACCGAACAAACGCGACTGGCGGAGGGATTGCTGAAAGCATTGCAGGCCGAGCGGGACGGTCATAGCTTTTATAATATGGCCGCCACGAGCAGCCAGGATCCCAAGGCCAGGGAGATCTTCGCGCAGCTGGCCGCGGAAGAGTTGGATCACATGGGTTTTCTGGCGCGGCACTACGAATCGGTGCTGAAGACGGGCAGGCCGGATTCGTCCGCGAATTTGGGATCGCGGGCGGCGCTGTCGGGCGCCTGGCCGATTTTCTCGGAAGCAATCAAGACGCGGTTGAAGGATGCGCATTTCGAGATGAGCGCCTTGTCGATCGGTATTCAACTCGAGCTGGATGCGCAAAAGTCTTACCGGGAACTGGCGGGCAGGACGGACGAGCCGGTGGTGAAGAAGTTTTTGCTGGAGCTGGCGGACTGGGAAGCGGGACATTACCAAGCATTATTGCAGCAGCAGGAAAGCCTGAAGGAGGACTATTGGACGGAGAACGGCTTTGCTGCGTTCTAGCAGGAAGACCGGGCAGACAACGAAGGATGTGAAATGGCAACACTTCAAGGAAGTCAGACCGAGAAGAACCTCTTGACGGCATTTGCCGGTGAAGCACAGGCACGGAATCGCTACACCTACTTCGCCAGCAAGGCGAAGAAGGAAGGCTTTGTTCAGATTGCGGACATCTTCGAGGAGACCGCCAACCAGGAGAAGGAGCATGCCAAGCAATTCTTCAAGTTTCTGAAAGGCGGCGACGTCGAAGTTACGGCGGCGTTCCCGGCGGGTGTCATCGGCAGTACGGCGGAGAATCTCAAAGATGCGGCAGGCGGCGAGCATCATGAGTGGGAAAGTATGTATCCGGAGTTTGCCGCGACCGCCCGCGAGGAAGGCTTCGAGGCTATTGCAAAGGTGTTCGAGGCTGTCGCCGTCGCCGAGAAACAGCACGAGGGTCGCTACCTCGGCCTGCTTGCGAACGTGGAGGCCGGGACGGTCTTCAAGAAGAAGGAGAAGGTCGTCTGGCGATGCCGGAACTGTGGTTATCTCCACGAAGGCGCCGAGGCGCCGAATTCGTGTCCGGCGTGCGCGCACCCGCAGGCTTACTTCGAGTTGCTGGCGGAGAACTGGTAACGGCATGTGCCGGAAGCCGAACATCGATGTGCTTGCTTCCGGCCATCGTGCGGTCTGAGAACGTGTTTGAGAAGCTGCTGACCGGATCGGAGCCACGACCATGAGGAAGCGGCTTTCGCCCATATCAAGGAGTCCTCTCGGTGAGCGCCGGCCGCTTTCTGACGGGCGCGGCTCTGGTTTGCAGCTTCTCAAGCATGCTCTCAGCGGAAGAGTAGTCCCGTAAGGCTGCGCGACTGGAAACAGCCACCTTGAAGTCGGAAGGCACAAGTTGAGCCCGGTTGATCTGATTGGCTTGGCAGTAGGCTTGTCGATGGACGCCCTTGTGGTTTCGGTCGCCGCAGGATTAACGCTCGGGTGCATAACACGCCGGCATGTCTTTCGTTTGGCCTTCCATTTTGGGCTGTTTCAATTTCTGATGCCGATTGTGGGCTGGCTCGCCGGTTCGGCGATCTCGTCACACGTTCTGGCCTACGGCCACTGGCTGGCCTTCGGATTGTTGAGCTTCATCGGTGGCAAGATGCTGCTCGACGCTTGCTCAAAGCGTGAGAGGCAGATGAGATCGGATCCGACGAAAGGCTGGCTGCTGGTGGGGCTTTCGGTGGCTACGAGTATCGACGCGTTCGCCGCCGGTCTCAGTATGGCCTTGCTTCAAGTCCCGATCGTGCTCCCTTGCGTTGTGATTGGCTTGGTGGCTGCCGCGTTCAGTGCGGTCGGAATCACGTTTGCGAACGGCAGCCTTCGACGCTGGAAGCGAGCCGCCGAGGTTTTGGGAGCGGGTGTACTGATCATGATTGGCTTCAAGATCCTGGCTTCGCACTGGCGCGGGACCATGTGAGGCCTCTGCTGCCTCTCAGACCTTGTTCGGCCTGTAGGACAATTGCGCAATGGAACAGCGACTGCTCGACTTCTTTCAGCAATTCAGTCCGGTCACACAGGCGCTGATCGCCACGCTCTTTACGTGGTTTGTCACCGCGGCCGGCGCGGCGCCTGTGTTGTTCGCCAAGCGGGTGAACCAGAAGATGATGGACGGGATGCTTGGCATGGCGGCCGGGGTCATGATTGCCGCCAGCTTCTGGTCACTGCTTGCCCCGGCCATCGAGATGTCGGGCGGCGATTGGAAGCCGGCCACTGTGGGCTTCCTGGCCGGAGGGTTCTTCCTGTACATTATTGACAAAATACTCCCACACCTTCACCTCGGGCTCGATACCTCCGAGGCGGAGGGCATCAAGACATCCTGGCATCGCAGCATCCTGTTGGTTTCGGCCATAACCCTGCACAACATTCCCGAGGGGCTGGCCGTCGGGGTCGCGTTCGGCGCGGTGGCTCAGGCGGCTGACGCTGCCGCCGCACGGGAGCTGATGCTGGGCGGCATCGCCCTGGCCATCGGCATCGGCCTTCAGAACTTCCCGGAGGGTCTGGCCGTGGCCATGCCGCTTCGGCGAGAAGGTCTTGGGCGATTCAAGGCGTTCATGTACGGACAGGCGTCCGGCGCGGTGGAGCCGCTGGCCGGCGTACTCGGTGCGTGGCTTGTGATAGCCATGGAGTCGCTTCTGCCCTACGGCCTGGCCTTCGCCGCCGGGGCCATGATCTTCGTCGTGGTGGAGGAGCTCATCCCCGAGTCTCAGCGGGACGGCTTCAGCGATTTCGCCACCGCAGGCGCTATGATCGGCTTTGCCATCATGATGGCGCTCGATGTGGGGTTGGGGTAGTCGGCGGCGGGAGCGGGCGTAGGTGTTGTCATGTTGCCGTGGCGCGACAATGGTAAGTAACGCCAGAAAAAAAACCGGGAAGATACGGCCGGACCATGCACTGGTGTTTCCGGAAACTGCTGGAGAAGATCACTGATGATGAGCCCGGAGGTAACTGAGAAGATGCCGAGGCGACGTTTCCTTCTGTCGCTGGGCGGCGTGGCTTTGGCCTGGCTTGGCGCGGCGCTGTATCCGGTGCTTCGATACCTGAGCCCCCAGCCGGCGCCGGACCCGTTCGGCAAAGATGGGCGTGCCCCGGTCGAGAAAATCACCGCTGCGGACGTGAGCCGGCCTGGCATGGGCAAGAACGGGGGTTACGGCGGACGCGGCCTGCTGGTGTTCCGGTCTCAAAGCGGCGCCCTGCGGGCGTTCGATTCCAAGTGCACACACGCCGGCTGCAACGTCGAGTTTCAAGGCGAGAGGATATTCTGCCATTGCCACGGCGGCACCTATGACCTCAACGGTAAGAATATCGCGGGCCCGCCGCCTCGGCCGCTGACCGAGTTGACCGTGGTGGAGGACGAGGGTCAACTATTCGTGCTTCGCCCCGAGGGCAAGACATCGAGGGAGTCGTGATGATGGTCATGCACCCTGTTCCTGCCGAAGCAGAGTCAAAGCTCCCACCCGATACGAAGCTGCGTGGAAAGCTCGGCCGGCTCTTCCTCGAACGGTATCCGGTCTGGCCGATCGTGGATCACATGGCGCAGAAGGCCGTCCCGCGCCACCGGCATTCTGTGTGGTACAACATGGGCGGGATTGCATTGTTCCTCCTGGTTCTGCAATTCGTGACCGGCGCTCTGCTCATGGTGTACTACCGCCCGGCGCAGCCCTGGGGTTCCGTTCAGCGGATTGTCATGGAGGTACCCTATGGGAACCTGATCCGCAGCATTCATCACTGGAGCGCGAACCTCCTGGTGCTCGCCTTGTTCGTGCACATGTTCAGCACCCTGCTGATGAAGGCGTATCGCCGGCCGCGCGAATTCACGTGGCTGACGGGCCTGGGCCTGATTGGGCTGATGCTGGCGTTCGGGTTCTCCGGCTATCTTCTGCCCTGGGAGGAGCTGTCCTTCTTCGCCACGCGGGTGGGTGTTTCGGAAATCGAGAAGGCACCCGTCGTTGGCTCGTGGTTGGCCGGTCTGGCCCGCGGTGGAGACGACGTGACCATCGACACCATTGGACGGTTCTACCTCCTGCACGTGACGGTCCTGCCGTTGGCGCTGCTGGGTCTTCTCGGTCTGCACCTGGTGATGATCCAGATTCAGGGTGTTAGCGAGCCGGACACCTTCGCGGCGCTGCCTCCGGAGCGCAAGCGCTACGCGAAGTTCTTCGGTGAGTTTCTCCTCGCCGAGATCCCGATCTGGTTGCTGTTGGGCACGTTTGTGGTCGTGCTGTCGGTTCTTTGGCCGAAGGGGTTGGCCCCGGAAGCCGACGTGACGGCCTCGGCGCCACAGGGGATCAAGCCGGAGTGGTATTTCCTCTCTCAGTTCCAGCTTCTGAAGATGTTCCCCGGCCGATTCGAAGCGGTCGGCATGATCCTTCTAACGCTCCTCCCGATCGGGGCGGTGTTGGTTCCGTTCGTCGACCGGTCGGTTCCGTCGGATGCACGGGGGCGCCTGGTCCACTGGCTCGCCATGCTCGCGCTGGCGGGGCTGTTGTTCTTCACGATCTGGGGGTGGCTGTCATGACGTGTTACCCGACGGCCTGCAAACAGGAGAGTCGCCCATGAACTACCCTGTGTGGGATGTGCCGTTTTTGGGCAGCGGCCTCATCGTGGCAATCATCGCCATCATTCATATCCTGATCTCGCACCTGGCGATCGGCGGAGGCGCGTTCCTGTTTGTGGCGGAGCTCTGGTCAAACCGTCAGGCAGACGGTGAGCGTATTCGCAACTGGCTTCACCGTTATGCGACGTATTTCCTGGTGTACACAACGGTGCTCGGTGCCGTGACGGGCGTCGGGATCTGGTTCGCCATCCAACTCGCGAACCCCGAGGCGACGAGCCTGCTCATTCATCAGTTCGTGTTCGCCTGGGCGATCGAGTGGGTGATGTTCCTCGGAGAGCTCAGCGTTCTGTACTTATACTACTACGGTTGGAAGACCAACAGCCGGGGCTATCAGACGTTCCTGGCCGGCGCGTATTTCGTCATTGCGTGGCTGTCGCTGTTCGTCATCAACGGAATTCTCTCGTTCATGCTGACGCCTGGCGGCTGGACGCTCCAGAACGCGGACATCGTGGCCGGCTTCTTTAATCCGGGGTATGTGCCGTCCCTGTTGCTTCGCACGGTGGTCATGTTCCTGCTCGGCGGGCTCTTCGGCATCATCGTGGGAAGCAGGCTCGATGCCGAGGATCCGCTCAAGAAGAAGGTCGTCCTCTTCAGCACGAAGTGGGTCTTTCCGGCCGCCGTGCTGGCGCCGTTCCTGATGTGGTGGTACTGGACGACGCTGCCCGAGCATGCCGTGGCGATGACCAAGGGTGGTGTGGCCGGATTGGGTGGCGGAAACCTCAGTGCGATCACGCGGCACCTGTTGTTGGTGGTCGTTGCCAGCGCCGCCGTTCTCTGCGGCGTCGTCATCGCCGCACTACGGCCGAAGTCCGTCCGGACCGGCGGGGCGGTGGCACTGTTTCTCATCGCGCAGTTCGGCGTGCTTGGCGCGGAGTTCTTCCGTGAGATGGCGAGGAAACCCTACGTGATTCACGGCGTGCTGTACTCCAACGGGCTCTGGACGAAGCAGGCGGGCGACCCGTCCCACCTGGCGTCGCCATACGCCGACCACGCACGCTGGATGCCCAAGGACCTGGACGACCCGACACACCGCGGCGCATGGCTCTTCCGCCTTCAGTGTGCGAGCTGCCACACGCTGGACGGCTATCGCTCGCTGAAGGAGCGGACGGCTTCGTGGACGCCCGAGTTCGGGCAGCAGTGGCTTGCGAGAATGGACGAAGGCGGCGTCATGCCTCCGTTCGATGGAGATGCGGCGGACCGTGAGGCAGTGGCGGCCTACTTGATCTCATTACGCGCTGAGGCAGGCTCGCAGAAGCACGCGACGGATGCGGTGACCCGCGCCGACGATGGGGCCGAGGAGGTGACGCCATGACAGCATTCTGGATGAGCGCCCTACCGCTCCTGTGTCCCATCGCGACGATTCCCGCCGCGGATCCCCTTGGCTACCCGGTTCCCGCCTGGTTGATCCGTGCCCTCGCGTATCTGACGCTCACGTTACACCTGTCGGCCGTACACTTCACGGTCGGCGGGGCCTTGCTGCTACTATGGGTGTTGCTCCGCCGCAGGGCGGGCTACGAGAGAACGTCGCGCTTCCTGGGATCGAGCCTGCCGCTGGGCGTGTCGTACCTCATCACGCTGGGGATTCCGCCGCTGCTATTCGTGCAGGTGCTGTACGGCCAGTTCTTCTACACGTCTTCCGTGCTGATCGGCGCGTTCTGGATCCAGGTGATCCCGGCCGTGATTCTCGCTTATGCCGGTTTTTACTATCAGAAGCTGAAGCGGGATTCTCGGCCGGGCCGACGGATGGTCGTGATCGCGGCGTGCACCCTGTTGTTACTGTATGTCGGCTTCATCTACGTGAACAACTTCACGCTGGCCATGGCCCCGAGGACGTGGGCGGCTTTGTACACGGAATCGCCGGGCGGCGGACACCTTACCCATGGGGACCCGACGATCCATCCGAGGCTTCTGCTGTTCCTGGCCGGGGCGTTCGCCGTCGCGGGGCTCGCGATGATCTGGCGTGGCGCGTTTCTCGAGAAGTGGGGCATCGTCGACGCCGGCCGCGCCTCGCGAGCGTTCGGTTTTAATGCCCTGCTTCTGACGCCCTTCCTTTGGATCGTCGGCGCCATGGGCTGGTATCGCGTGGAGTCCGAGGAACTTCGCGCGCTGTTCTCCGGTTCGCGGGCCGAGTTGGCGCTGCTCGCCCTCTGGTGCGTGGGCGGGCTGTTGATGATCCTCGCCGCATACAGGGCCAGACAAAGCGCGGGCCTGTTCTCCACGTTTGTCGCGTCGCTGGGCATGTTCACGGCGACGGCGTGCATGGTCGTCCTGCGGGACTTCTACAGGATCGCGAAGCTCGCACCGGATTGGGACGCGTCGAGTGTCGACGTGCGGGCGCAGTGGGGGATGTTCGCGATTTTTGCGGCGTTCCTGGTGATCGGTCTGGCGTTCGTGATAGGCCTGTTGGTGAAGAGCACGCCCGGAATGGCCGCTGCGGCTCGGGCGGAGGGTGTCGGCGTTTCGGCCGCGCACGGTGACTAGAACTGCAGGATGAACTGGATCAAACCGTGAGGTTTGAATAACACATGATCATTGGGTTTTGCAAGGAGACGTTTCCCGGCGAGCGGCGTGTGGCCCTGATTCCCGATGCGGCGCGGCGGCTGACCAAGCTCGGCCTGGATGTGCTCATGGAATGCGGGGCCGGCACCGGCGCTGGCATCTCGGACGCGGCCTACGAAGAAGTCGGCGTCCGGCTTGCCGGCAGTCGTGCTGAAGTGTTCGCCGCGGCGGAGGTGGTTCTTCAGGTCAGAGCGCTCGGCGCCAACCCCGACGCGGGAAGGGCTGATCTCCAGTTGATGCGATCCGGACAGACGGTCATCGGTTTTTCCGAACCGCTGTCCGCCCCGGAGCCTGTGCGTGACGTCGGCAACACGGGAGTAACGAGCTTCGCGATGGAGCTGCTGCCGCGAATCACACGGGCACAGAGCATGGACGCGCTGTCTTCCATGGCCACTGTAGCCGGTTACAAGGCCGTTCTGGTCGCGGCTGAAGCACTTCCGAAGATGTTCCCGATGTTCATGACCGCCGCGGGAACGGTCAAAGCTGCCAGGGTGCTCGTTGTCGGTGCGGGCGTGGCGGGTTTGCAGGCCATTGCAACCGCAAAGCGTCTTGGCGCGGTTGTCAGCGGCTATGACATTCGTCCGGCGGTCAAGGAGCAGGTTGAGAGTCTCGGTGCCAGATTCGTGGAGATGGAGCTCCAACCAGGAAACGCGGAGGGCAAGGGCGGATACGCCAAGGCCATGACCGAGGAGTTCTACCGCGAGCAGCGCGAGTTGTTGGCCAAGGTGGTTGCGGAAAACGACGTGGTTATCACAACGGCTGCGGTGCCGGGCAAGAAAGCGCCGCTGCTGCTCACCAGGGACATGGTCAAAGGGATGGCCCCGTGCTCCGTCATCGTCGATCTTGCGGCTGAGCGGGGCGGCAATTGTGAACTCACCCGAGCCGATCAGACCGTAATCGAACACGGCGTGACCATTCTTGGACCCACGAACCTACCGTCGACCATTCCCTATCATGCCAGCCAGATGTATGCCAAGAACATCTCCACATTGCTGACGCACCTCGTGAAAGACCGGATATTCGAGCTGAATCTGGAGGATGAGATCACCCGTGAGACGCTCCTGACTCACGGCGGCGAGGTCGTGCAGCCGCGGGTACGCGAGTTGCTCGGTCTACCGGAAAAGGCTTCTGAGAAAGAGGAGACCTCGAGAGATGGATAGCATTGTTCTAATGGCCCAGGCTGCGTCCGGTGATGGGGCCACGCTGGTCTTGCTTTTGACCGTGTTTGTTCTGGCCGTGTTCGTCGGCTTTGAAGTCATCACCAAGGTGCCACCCACACTGCACACACCGCTCATGGCCGGCGCGAACGCAATCTCGGGCATTACCGTGGTCGGAGCCCTGGTGGCCGCAGGCGCCGGGCAGGGCGCGCTTTCCACCGGCCTGGGGTTCGTGGCAGTGATCCTCGCCACCGTGAACGTCGTCGGCGGATTCCTGGTGTCGCACCGTATGCTGGAGATGTTCCGGAAGAAGGACTAAGCCGTGACTGATTCATACATTGAGACTATCCGCAATCTGGCCTACCTGTTGGCCTCGGCGCTGTTCATCTTCGGGCTCAAGGGGCTCACTCATCCACGCAAGGCTGTGCGCGGTATGCAGATGGGGGCGCTCGGGATGTTCGTGGCCGTGCTGGCCACGGTCATGGCGGGCGGAATCCTGTCCTGGACCTGGGTCGTCGCCGGCCTGCTGATCGGCTCGATCGTTGGCGTCCTCATGGCAGTCAAGATTCCCTTGACTGACATCCCGCAGATGGTGGCGCTGTTCAACGGGTTCGGCGGAGCGGCATCGTTCCTGGTGGCCGGCGCCGAGTTGGCCGCGAGGGCCGTCGCCGCCGGCACGGGAGCAGGTGGCGAAGGGATGCCGAAATCCACTGATGTCTCGACCCCGATGTCGGGGATGATCGCGATCGCAGCGTCGGGCATGATCGGCTCGTTGACGCTCTTTGGCAGTCTGATCGCGGCCGGCAAACTGCACGAGGCTAGTTTCAGTTGGGGTGGCAAGAAAGTCCGGATGAGCAACGCTCTGCTGTTGCCCGGTCGTCACGCGATCACGGGTGTCTGCTTCGCCGCCTGCGTGGTCGTGTGTGCGCTGATCGTGATGAACCCGAGCACTTCCGCCTGGTATTGGGCTCTAGTCGTACTGGCGGGCGTCTTCGGCATCCTGATTACGATTCCAATCGGCGGTGCGGATATGCCTGTTGTGATCGCCTTGCTCAATTCCTACTCCGGCTTGGCCGCTTGCGCGACCGGCTTTGTGATCAACAACACCGTCCTGATCATCGCGGGCGCGCTGGTCGGGGCATCGGGCCTGATCCTGACGAACATCATGTGCAAAGCGATGAACCGGTCCCTGGCTGCCGTGATGTTCGCCACACTGGGCGAGGGAGGAGGAGATGGTCCTTCGGGCGACGAGGTGTACTCAGGCAAGATCAAGTCGACTAGCGCCGAGGAAGTGGCCATGCTGTTCGACGGCGCCCGCCGCGTCGTGATCGTGCCCGGCTATGGCATGGCCGTGTCACAAGCCCAACACGCGGTCCGCGATCTGGCGAACCTGCTGGAATCGCGTGGCACGGAGGTCGAGTTCGCCATCCACCCGGTCGCCGGGCGCATGCCGGGACACATGAACGTGCTATTGGCCGAGGCCGACATCCCGTACGACAAGCTCAAGGAGATGGACGAGATCAACCCCACGCTCGAGACGGTCGACGTGGCGTTGGTCATCGGAGCCAACGATGTTGTGAATCCTGCCGCGCGAACGGATCCGAGTTCGCCGATCGCCGGCATGCCGATCATCGATGTTGACAAATGCCGCACGGTGGTGGTGATCAAGCGGAGCCTTAGCCCCGGTTTCGCCGGCATTCCGAATCCACTGTTCACCGCCGACAACACGTTAATGTTCTTCAACGACGGAAAGAAGGCGTTCCTGGAATTGGTGACGGCGGTGAAGGAAGGTTGATCGTATGGAGTCGTCCCTGCGGATTGCCGCAAGTTCTTTACTGAACGACTTGAATAACACCAGGAGCCCGTGGAGGATTGCAGGCAAGTTGCGAATGATCCATCAAGACCCTGCAATCTCGGAACGGATTCCAAGAAGCCCAAGCCCCAGCCGACAGACGCGTTTCACCTGCTCCAGGCACACTTCCGGTGAATCCTCGATCCCGAGCACCTGCTCGTGCGGCCGGCCGACAAGACCGACTGGTCGCGGCTCGACGCCGACGCAGCGCAATCGAGCCGAAGATCGGGCATCTCAAGAGCGACAACCGCGTGCGGCGTTGCTTCCTGAGCGGCCTGGAAGGCGACGCGATCAACATCATCCTGGCCGTAGCGTGCGCCACTCTCCGCAAGCTGCTGGCCCGGCTTTATTTTGCGCTGTTCCGCGATCCGGCCCAATGGCCGGAGTGGCCCCCACAACCTTGCCCCATCCTATTCGCCGCCGCGTGAAACCGACTCTTTCAGTGACGACTATTCATTAACAAGGCGTACGGTGTTTTCGGCAGGGACAGCCTACATACTAATGCGACTTCGTGAAAGTTGAGCCGTGAGTTCCGAGAGGGAGAGCGTCGCGATCCCTGCGATTGAATCGGACATGGCGTACGGGATGATCAACTGGTCGTTGTGGACCATGGCGCCGCAGGAGTAGGTGACGTTGGGCACGTATCCGTCACGCTCATGTTCTTCGGGAATCAAGATCGGTTCGTCCAGCCGGGCGATCACAAGCGACGGATCTTCCTTGTCCAACAGGTCAACGCCGATGGTGTAGCGGCGCACCGGCCCGACGCCGTGATTGAGCAGGAGCCAACCCTCGTCGGTCTCGATCGGGGATCCGCAATTGCCGATCTGGAAGAACTCCCACGGATACTGCGGTCCACGGATCTTTTTCGCCGTGTTCCAGAAGTCGATATTGTCGGACTGGAGCAGGAAGAGGTTCTCGCCATCGACGCGCGAAATCGCGGTGTACAGGCCGTCAAGCTTGCGCGGAAAGAAGGCCATGCCCTTGTTCGCTGCGTACTTACCGTTGAGCGGCGAGATCCTGAACGAGCGGAAATCCGGCGTCACAATCATTTGCGGCAGGATCTCAAACCCATTGAAAGCGGTGCAGGTCGCGTAATAAGTGACCGTCCCATCGTCGTCGACGAAGCGGACAAAGCGGGCGTCTTCGATTCCGCGGCTCTCGTTTTCGCTGACGGGAAAAATGACCCGCTCGGACACGGGGCAGTCCAGCGGGAATACGGCCACGTAATTGCTGTGGGCGAGCCACCCAATCGCTTCGACGGTCTTGCGAAAATTCGCCGGGGCGATGCCCCGTCTGCGCAGGTTGTCGATGCCCTGCCCGAGATCTTCGGCGGTGAATTGCGGCGGCAGGTCTTCGAGCACGATCTCTGCGATGTCGTTGTGGATGCCCATCTCGGAAAGCTTGAGATCGAACGTGTGCTTGTCGAATATCGGAGCGTTGATAATGTCCGGCGTCGTGGCATAGCGGCCGGCGGGATCGATCCTGATCTCCCCGGCCGCATCAATCACTCCCGACCTGAATCCGATGGATGAAACGTGTCCTTCGCCGGTGGCGCGGAGGCTGACGATGACTCGGCATTCGCCCGGCAACAGGCCGCTCTGGTCGGGATGCGGGACGATCGAGGGGTTGAACAGTGCGGCGGCCTCGATGGAGTACTCTTTGGTGAAATACGCGCCGATCAACAGACGCCGTTCGCCGGAAACGGGCCGGCCGTCGAGGTGCTCGGAGACCATGCTGCAGTGGGCCTCGAACGCCCCCATGATGTCCCGGTGGCGGGTCGAGAAGTCCGCCATCACCTCGGACAACAGGCGGCTGACCTCGGCGTCGGGAAGCCCGAGAACACGAGCCAGGACCGATTTGAGATGCTCCTCTTTCGTGGGAAGGAAAGGTCGCGTGATCACGCGCCGCTTGTCCGCGAGGAACCGCTCAGGCCTTCGAATGACTTTCAGCTGACTATGACGCTGCATAGGGCTCTTCTTGCTCGCGATCCAGCGGTTCCGCCTCGCCGTCGGCGACGGCGGACTCCCAGGAGCGATCCGGCGCTTCACCGGGTTGCATCTCGTGCATCGTCAACAATGATAGCAGCCATGATAAGCAAGATTCGGCGCCGAAGTTCTCGTTGACCCCGCCGCGCATCAGGCCGTCGTAGCAGCCGTGGGACTTGAACTCGATGAGTGAGACGCCGGCGTCGTTCTGACCCAGATACCAGGCGAAACAGCGGCGCATCTCGATCAGCCACCTCTCTTCGCCGGTGGCTCGATGAGCGGCTTTGCAGGCCTCGATCAGGGCCGCCGCCTCAAGCGGCTGCTGGTCGTAAGGGGCGCGGCGCCCTCCCCGACGAAGCCCGCCGTCGCTGCCGATCACGGAGAGATGTCCGTCGGCGGCGGTTTGAACGTCGAGCAGCCAGCTCAGCACGTGCAGCCCCCTTTGCGTCAAGCTCTCCTCGTCGAGCGCCAGTCCCGCCAGGATCATTGCCTGGGGCACACGGGCGTTGTCATACGTGACCACGTCTTCACACCACGGCCAGTCGGCGGTCTCATGCTCTTGGAAGGCGATCTCCAGGCGTTTGGCAAGCGTCTTCAGCACGGCGCGAGGAGCGTGATCGTCCGGGAACTTCCGGAGATAGTAATACAGGCCCAAGACGGCGAACGCCCACGCACGCGGACTCGCCATGCACTCAAAGTTCCCGAGCGACAAACGGAAGAGATCTTCGGCCAGCAGACGCATGGACTTGTCCGGCGCATGGGCGATCAGGTAGCCGAGCGCCCATTGTACGCGCCCCTGACAGTCATCGCTCCAATCCACCTCAAGCCAGCAGCGATCGTAGCTCATGAGGTTGCGGAAGCGGCCGCCGCCACCCGGTCGCGCATGGTTCAGGAACGCAAGGTAGGTCTGCAGCGGCGCCAGGACGCGTTCGTCCTGGAAGTGCGACCAGACCATCGCGGCCACGATGACGGCTCTGGCGTTGTCGTCGGTGGCGTAGCCGTGGCGCCGGTCCGGGGTCGTGTACACACAGTGCTGCAGAATGCCCACGTCGTCGGTCATCGCGAGCAATATGCTGAGCCGCACTTCCGGCAACGAGAGCCTCATGCGAAACTGGTGTTTCTCCTCGCGCGCCCGAACCCTGGCTCGTTCCGCGGCTTCCGCGCGGGCCTCCGTCAAGGTTTCGTGGTACCGCAAGGCGACGCGCGGCCAGACCATCGCCCGGCCCAATTCGTACGCGGCCGTTTGCATCCGCTCGCGCTCGTCGGTGTCTTCGAACAGGGCGCGCAGGGCGCCGGCAAACCCGTTGACGTCGCCGAATTCCACGAGGCGTCCGCGTCCATCGGCGAGCATTTCCTGCGCGTACCAGTAGGGCGTCGAGACGACGGCGGTACCGGCGCCGACGGCATACGCCAACGTCCCGGACACAATCTGTTCCTTGTTGTGGTACGGCGTCACGTAGATGTCAGCCGCCGCCAGGTACTCGCAGAGGTCCTCCTCGGAGACGTAGCGGTTGTGGAAGATGACGTTCTTCTGAATGCCCCGCTCGAGCGCCCGGCTTTCGAGCGACAGACGATACGACTCCCCCGAATCGCGCTTGACGTGCGGGTGCGTCGCGCCAAGGACGGTAAACACGACGTCCGGATGGTCCGGCACAACCTGCTCCAGGGCATCAAGCATGACCTCGATGCCCTTGTTGGGGCTCAGCAGGCCGAAGGTCAGGATGGTCGGCTTGCCCGCCGTGCCGAAGCGCTCCTTGAACATCTCCGTATTCCCAAAAGGCACATCTGGAACGCCGTGATGGATAAGGCGAATCCGTTCTATTGGGATGCCGTAGCAGTCCTTGAGTATCGTGCGGGCGCGTTCAGCCATCACGACCAGCGTTGCACTGCAATCACAGATGCGTCTGAAAACATCGCGCTGGCTATCGTTCGGCTCAGCCAACACGGTGTGCAATGTCGAAACGACGGGCTTCTTGAGCCGCTCCAGCAGTTCGAGCAGGTACACGCCGGCCTCGCCGCCGAACAGCCCGAACTCGTGCTGCAAGCTGATCGTGTCGAACTTGCTGTCGTTGAGGAAATCGGCGGCGTAGCGGTAATCGTACTTGCGGTGCTGCCCGACCTCGAACGCGACTTCCGGGCCATAGTCGTACACGTCGTCCTGATCGTTGACGGCCACGATTCGCACGCGTCCGGCGGACTCGAGCGGCTGATCGTAAATCCGCTCGGCGATCGCCGAGGCCAGGTGATGCGTGAACGTCGCAATGCCGCAGCG
>JBDRKQ010000239.1:0-13716 GCA_043813895.1 Planctomycetota bacterium | reverse complement strand
GGGTATCAATGGGGAAGCGGCCCGCTGAAGCGGAGCATGCTTCGGCGTTACTACCGATTCCTCTGGGAAGTGTCGCTGCGCACGCTGGAGTGCGGAGAGCAGGTGATTCCATGCGTCGCGGGACGAGCCCACCTTGTCATTTGGGCCACAGGAGACGTTGCCTCCTGCGAGCTGCTGCCGACCGTGGGCAACCTCTACAAGGAACCGCTCTCTGAGATTCTCGCCGGAGAACGTCTTCGCCAACAGGTGGACGGCATCCGCCACAAGCACTGCGCCTGCACGCACAACTGCGCCATGCTCGATTCGATCCTGCTTAACCCGTTGAACTATCCCAAGATGCTGGCATCGCGAGGGGTGGTTTCCGGTACCGATTGAAGTTCACATCGCCAACCAACAGCACTTATGGCGCTTTCACCTTCTCGACAAGTGACTTCGGCAGGGTGCTACAGAACGCGATATCGTCGACGGCCACATCGGCGTTTTCGTTCTTCTTGTTCGTGACGAACTTGAGGAACGTCAGATGCTGGGGCCTCGTGGGCTTGCCTGCGGTGTTGTAGGCCCTCTCACCCTCAGCGTTGAGTTCGAGTTTCGTCAGGTCCAGCACGATCCAGTCCCACGCGCCAGCCTTCGGGTGCCGGTAGGCCGAGAACCCGAAATAGGATTCATCCGTGCGCGGCAGGCTGTCGGGCTTTGTGATGAGCGTGAAGACGATTTCCATGTCTCGGTCAGCCCTGACGCGGAATGCGACGTAGCGGTATTGCGAAATGTCGTGGTTTTTCTCCGGAGCCTTTGTGGTCACGATCCTCTGACGGCCGTACTCGCCCCAATCCTCCTCCTTGCCATCGGCGAACCGGATTCTGATTACATGGCCTTTCGCATCCTTGGCGTAGGAGGCTCCTTCGCCCCAGAGCCGTGTTTCGCGCTTCGGGTCTTCGGCGTTGTCGAATACCCACGCGTCGGGACCGAGCTTGGGTGGTGGTTCCGCCGCCGCCGGTTTCGGTTCGAGGCGCGCTGGCGCGGGCTTGGCGGGCGGGGCAACAGCAGTCTGCTTGCCGCCCTTGCCCGTGATGCTGCCCGTGTCGCCAGCTCCGCGAATCACGTCCACAATCCGCTGACAGAAGAGCGGTGCGACCTTCTTCGAGAACGCCTCATTGGGATGCGAATCTCCCGCCGCGTAGGCGTCCTTCAGGTATAAGCCGCCCTCCGTCTCGAGCGCGTAGAAATCCCAGACGTAGATATTGTCCCCCTGTTGGTCCCACGTGCCACGTACCCAGTCGAAGAACGTCTTTGCCCGACGGGCGGCGGCTTCGTTCGTCTCGCCTCTCACCAAGGCCGCGCCCGTCCACACGATGAACTTCGTCTTCGGGAACTCGAGCAGCTTGCGCTTCATCGCCGCGTATTGGAGCTTGTAGTTTCCGATCCGCTTGTCCTCACTCGCCACGTCGGCTGTGCCAACGTCAGGCTCGATTGACGAGACGGGAAAACAGTGCTTGAAGACGATCACATCATACTTCGGCGTCAGCATCTCCAGCGTGGGTTCGCTCTTGTACGGCTTGCTGCCCGCGTGTTGAACCCAGATGTTCCAGTAGTCGTAGGGGTAGTTGTTCCAGCCGTATGGATCGTCCTTGGGAAAGTTCTGCTCCGTGATCTCGTACTTGGTCTTGTTAGCTTTGTTGTAGGCATCGAACCAGTCCTGAACGCCGCCGTTCCAGACACATTCACCGGTGCTGTGATGGAGGAACAAGATTCTGGCCTTCGCCGGCGAGCGTTTCTGATTGCCCGAGGAGGTCTGGCCATTCGCATCCTGTGGCGCAACTGACAAGGCAACTAGACAGCAGAACGCCAATCCGATTCTCGCCGCGTTTCGCATTTCCTGACCCATGATGACAGCCCTCTCTCTTCCGGTGCCTGACCAGTTTCTCTCGCTTGCCGCCGCGGTGGCTGCGAGAATACCCGAACGGACGACGCCTTGGCCAGCGAAACCGGCGCAAAAAACTCGCCCACACGTGCCATCAGGCCGTGGTGAAACGGCGAACAGTGGATCAGGGTGTGCGTTTTCAGCTACGAAGACCACCGGTGAGACGCCGTCGCCACACAACCAAGACGCGTTTGATGGACGCCTGTCTTGGGCCTAGACTACGCTCTCGCTATCGCCGCGTCTTTTGGAGCCTTTCCCAACAGGCCCCGTGGCGCAGGCGTCCGGCCCGTGTTTCCACTGTCGGGCGAAAACCAGGAAGAGAGACCGGGAGACAATGGGCGACCCTTTGCATATCGTCTCGCTCAGTGCGGTAACGTGGGATTTTCCCTTGGTGGGACGAACACGGTGGCTGACGGAAAGCTGGCGCCGACAGGGTGTCGGAACAACATTCGTCGAAACGCCGTTCGTGCATCCGTTGCGCTCGCTCGCTGCTCGTGTGCGTCGGGTCTTGTCGTCGAGTTCGCGGGTCAACCTCGTTCGTCCGTGGCCGCCGGCTCCGATTCTGCAATGGCCCCGGATGGAGCCGGACCGGCTTCGGGGCTCCTTCCGCCGTCGTGCGTCTGGATTACGCCGGCAGCTCGAGCGGTCTATTGCCTGGGATACGTCGGTTGCGGTCGTGGTGACGCCGGCGTGGGCGCCCTGGTTGGAGGAGCTGCCGTTCCGCGTTGTGATCTACGACTGCATTGATGACCCCGCCGTGCACACGCCGACACCCGCCCACGAGCCCTTGTACGAGGGTTGGCAGAAGGAGCTGATCGACAGAGCCGACGGGGCCGTTGCCACGGTCGGCGCATTGGCTGACGCCATACATGCCCAGCGCGACGACCTGCCAATCGCGAAGATCCCGAACGGCGTGGATGTCGATTGGTTTCAGGCACGGCGCGACTCTCAGCCGCCCCCGGAAGACGTGCTCCCGACCGGTCGGCCGGTCGTCGGTTTCGTGGGTGCGCTCTATCATTGGATTGATTGGGATCTGATTGCGCAGGTGGCCCGCATGCTCGCGGGTTTTGACTTTCTGCTGATCGGTCCGGTCGGTGAGCGGTCGGGCCCGGAGCGACTGCGGGGAATCACAAACATCAGGCTGTTGGGGCCGCGTCCCTATGATTGCGTGCCCGGATATGTGCAGGCGTTCGACGTCTGCTGGGTGCCGTTCAAGCAGACCGGCGTTGCGATGGCCGCGGATCCAGTCAAGGTGTACGAGTATCTTGCATTGGGCAAACCGGTGGTTGCGACGCCGGTCGGGGACTTGGCGACGTTCGGAGATGTGGTTCGTCTGGGGCGCCGTCCGGAAGAAATCGCCGAGTTGTTGCGCGTCGCGGTCGGCACGGGCGAGGCCGGCCGTGAAGAGCGGATCGCATTCGCCCGGCGAAACTCATGGAATGACAGGGCAACGGCGTATGTGGGTTTCGCCAAATCGCTGATGACAACAGGCCACGCGGCTCCGCGGTCAGACAGGGAAAACGCAGTTGCAGGCCTGGGAGAGCACACTGAGAACACCGTCTTATGACCGACTCGACAATCCCAACATCCCAACGGTCACGCATACTGGTGACTATCGGCACGCGCCCGGAAGCGATCAAACTAGCCCCGGTGATCCGGGAACTCAAACGGTGTTCGTGGGCGGAAGTCCGCATCCTGGTCACCGCCCAGCATCGCGCGTTGCTCGACCAGGTTCTTACGTTTTTCGGTATCAGTGCCGACGTCGATTTGAACCTGATGAAGCCTGACCAGTCTCTCGCCGACTTGACCGCTCGCATGATCGGCGCGGTCGATGTCGTGTTGGCGCAAGAGAAGCCCGACATCGTGATCGCCCAGGGTGACACGACGACGGTGATGGTAGCCGCCCTGTGCTGCTTCTATCGGCGTATCGCATTTGGTCATGTGGAGGCGGGACTGCGGACGCACGAGCCGTATTCGCCGTTCCCCGAGGAGATCAACCGCGTATTGGCAAGTCGCCTGGCGAACATCCACTTTGCGCCGACCGAGGGAGCCAAGGCGAACCTGCTGGCGGAAGGCGTCGAAGAGGGCCGGATCACGGTGACCGGCAACACGGTGATTGATGCTCTCCTATGGACAGCCGGGCAAGATCTGCCGCGGATGTTTGAGGACGTGGGCGATCGGAGGATCATCCTGGTTACGGCGCACCGTCGGGAGAGCTTCGGCTTACCACTCAAGGAGATTTGCGCCGCGTTACGCGAGTTGGCCGAATTGCGTGAGGTCGAAATCGTCTTTCCCGTCCACCCGAATCCGAACGTCGTTTCGGTCGTCGAACGGGAACTTCGCGACAGGCCGCATATCCGCCTGATGAGGCCAATGAGCTATCCAGAACTCGTCGCGACGATGAAGGCGTGCAGCCTGATTCTGACAGATTCGGGAGGTATTCAGGAAGAGGCGCCCTCGCTCGGCAAGCCGGTGCTGGTGCTGCGTGACCACACCGAGCGCCCCGAGGCCGTGGCCGCCGGGACGGCCTGCGTGGTGGGCCCGCATCGGCGAGAGATCGTGCCCAAAGTGCTCGAACTGTTGGATATCGACGAAGCCTATCAGGCGATGGTTCGGGCAGACAATCCCTTTGGCGACGGACACGCGGCCGAGCGGATCGTCGCAGCCGTGGCAGCGTTCCTTGCAAAGGAGGCATGGTCGTGCTGAGGGTACTGGTCCAGAACCGCCCCGACTCAGCGGAGAATCCAGGCGGCGACACAGTGCAGATGGACTGGACGGTGCGATTCCTCAGGGAGCTGGGCCATGACGTGGAAGTGTCGTTTGACCTGAGACCGGATCTTCATGGGTATGACCTCGTACACCTGTTCAATCTCACCCGGCCTTTTCAGACTCTCGCACAGGCGGAGAACGCCAATCGGCACGGAAAGCCGTACATACTCTCTTCGATCTATTGGGATATCGAGGGGGCGATACCCTGGCATGCGTACGAGTTTCCGAGTTGGCTGCTGAGGTTGTTGCCGGCCCCGGTTTGGAAGCGGCTCGCCCGGATCCGGCGACGTTCCAAGGGACCGGTTCAAAAGACCGGCAGCGAGTCGTCCGCGTCGCGGGACATCCGGGAAGTACAAGCCGAGATCGTGCGCGGGGCGCGGATCATCCTTCCGAATTCAGAGGCGGAGAAACAGCATATCCTGGACCGATTCGCAACCGCCCGCAGCGATCGAATACGCGTGGTGCTCAACGGCGTGTCTCCGTTAGTAACGGTAAAGAACAAGGCGTCACCGGCACGTAGGCGTGTCTTCCTGTGTGCCGGCGCGATCGGGCCACGAAAGAACCAATTGATTCTGGTAAGGGCGTTCAAGTCGTTGTCGGGCGAACGTTTGCTGCTGCTCGGGCAGACGGGGGCGGGCTGCGAACGGTATCGTCGCGCTGTCGAGCGGATTGCCGGGCCGAATGTCGAGTTCCGCGAGCCCGTCTCGCATGAGCGGATGGGCGAAGTCCTCGCCGGAGCAAAGGTACTGGTTCAACCGTCGTATATTGAGACGCCGGGGCTGGCGGCCATGGAGGCGGCCGCCGCCGGGGTGCCCATCGTGGTATCGGATGCGGCTCCGGTACGCGAGTACTTCGGCTCGCTCGGCCACTACTGCAATCCCGCCTCCGTACAGAGTATCGTAGGGGCTTGCCGCGCGGCGGCCTTGACGGCGGAAACGCCCGCGGACGACCGGGGCAGTGGCATGGCATTCTCCCAGCGATTTGGCTGGGCTCGTGTCCTGGCGCCGCTTGGGGCCATCTATGCCGAGTTGGCTGCGGACGTTGCAGCCACCGAGGCGTAGTGGTTCGACCCAATCGTCTTCGCGGGTGGGGAACATCGGCCTCTGGCCGGTACGAATGCGGGATCGCGTGCGCACCCGCGATTTCGTGTGGCTCGGACCACTATCAGTCCTCTCGGTTCGGTGCTGGTACACTTTGGGTGCCACGGGCGGCTTGACCGCCCGTGCCGGCACTGGCAGCAAGCTGCCAGTGGCACCCGCCAATCGAAGTGTACCAGTACCCTCGGTTCTTCTGGAGTGGGTAACATGCGGATTGCGCTGCGAAGCAGGAGAACTGTGTTCGGTGGCGGGATTGTCGCTGCCAGCCCGCGTGCATTGTTGAAAGCGGCGTTGTTGGTCCTGATCGTTTCTCTCGGTGTGCGCATCACCTGCGTTGCCTGCTCCACAGTCACGCCGATATCCGACTTCGCTGGCTACGACCGGATGGCCGTGCGACTCCTTGCGGAATGGGAATTCGGCGGTCCCTCCTCACGGGCGTATCGCACGCCGGGATACCCGTGTTTTCTGATGCTGATCTACTCAGTCTTCGGCCATAGCTGGAAGGCCGCAGGGTTCGTGCAAGCTGTTTTGGGTGGAATAACCTCGGTTGCGCTTGTGCTGTTGGTGGCACAGTTTGCAGGTGTGCGAACAGCTTCCATCGCCGGGTTGTTGCATGCGTTCTGCCCGACATCCCTGGCGTACGTTCCCGTCCTGGCAAGCGAGAACTTGGCTGTCTTTCTCATCGTGCTGGGGCTTCTGTTCCTCGGCTTGGCGGACCTCCGCGCCGGATGGCGCCGGAATCTGGCCGTCGGGACAAGCGGGGCCGCGCTTGGACTACTCCTTTTGACACGCCCAGCCGGGCTCTTCTTTCTGCCAGCCTGGCTTCTGCTCATCGTGTACAGCCCACGCATGAGAGTCTTCAGAGTTCGTTCGGCACTGCTATTCGTTGTGACGGTGGGGGTCGTGCTTTCACCCTGGCTGATTCGTAACTACAAGTACGGGTTGGGACCGTTCACATTGTCAACTGTCGGCCCGCTGAACCTCTATATGGGGAACAACGATCTTACTAGCGCCGGCGGGTTTTGCGACGAGGCGGACCGAAAGAACTTTTCCAAGTTGGGAGAGAGGGAGCGAGCACGGGCATACCTTGCCGCAACCTTGGACTGGGTACACGAGCATCCGGGACGTTATGCGGAACTCTGCAAATGCCGCCTGGCGAGACACATGGGAATAATCGCCGATTCCTGGGCGGAGCGATTCCTCCTGCCAACTGCGGAGGTCAACCAAGCACATCTTGCCGTATGGGCGGACCGCCGGGGCAAGAAGACGGCCCCGGAAAGTACTGTCAAGTTGAGTTGGGACGCGCGCCGGCGGAACGCTGTGTTCCTCGAAGGCTACCGACTCGTGGTGGCCCCACTTTCGCTTCTGGCCTTGTGTCTCTCGATTGTCCGTTGGCGTCGCTTCGCTATCGTGGTTTGGCCTGCATGCTTTTACATTCTCGGCCTGACCCTCACCTTCGGGAGTGAGCGTTTTCGCCAATTGTCGGATCCGCTCTTGTTGATACCGGTCGCCGCGCTGCTCTCGGACTTGCTCTTCGGAACGCGTGATCTGGGAAGGAGGCCATCACGGGTTTCTAAGTTGGCGGCGACCTCGGTCGTGCTGGCCCTTTGTTTTTGGGGGCACACCACTCGATTCTGGGATCGCCTGCACGTGCTTCCACCAAGCTGCGCGCCGGCGCCGGATGTCTCCGACCTCACGTTCCAGCGGATAGGTTTCGAGGAGCCGGCCAGCCAGTACAAGAGCAGCGAGTGGACGCTCGGCGTTCAGGAGTTGAGGCTCGCACTTGAGGGGGCGAGTCTGCGCTGTGGCATTCTGGGTGATCCCGCCAAACATCACAACCAGCACGCGGGGATACAAACCCGGGTTCGAAAACCCAAGGCGATTCGCCTGACTATGACCTGGATCAATCCGACAGCCATCCTGGCCGTGTTCGTGGATGGCTACGATGCAGCAGGAACTCGTTTGCCGCTGTGGAGTTGGGATTTCGGTGAGGATACGATGCCGCGAGAGGCTCACGAAGTCTATGTGCTCGTACCCGGACACCGATCCGGCTACTTCACGCCGCGCGAGGAGAGCGGACCGGACACTACCTCGGTCGTCAGCATTCACCTATTCGTCAAGGTCAGACCAAATGCCGAGACAGGTTTTGTCCTCCATAGCATGGAGGTCGCGTCGGACTAGTGCTCCGTCAACGTCGATGTTTCAGGTAGCGCAAAGATCCTCTTTGCTCACGTGTGGCGACAAAGTGGAACTTCGTCGTACCCGCGCCCCGGAAAAACCAGTGTGACAACGCACTCGGGGCCATGCTGTAGTCGTTTCTTGCGGCCCAGATTTCGGCAAACCCAACCGTAGCAGAGGTTTGAGATGCACCTGCTATCGTGGCCTATAGCACTTCCGTATCAAGGCAGGTCTCGAGGTTGGCAGACGGCCATGCGGAGCGTATGATCTGGCCAGCCGGGATGTCACGCATGAGTGTATGACTTCCCCAGTGCTCGATCTGAAAACCGTTGTCAGGCCACTGAGCCAGAATGTACTCCACATACTCCTTCGGCGACAGCAATGGCGAATAACGAACCCTCCGTTGAGAACAGCACCAACGGGGAGGCCCGCGAACCTTCCAGCGGTCGTTGCCACAATCATCACCAAGAACTCTATGAAGAGGAGAAGAAGCGGCGACGCGAAGCCGAGGCGCGGGTCGATCGCTTGCAAGCGGAAGCAGACTATTACAAAACACTTGTGGTATTGCGGGAGGGAGAGGTTCGGTACCGGCTGGGCGACGCACTGGTGAGAGCGGCCAGGCCTTCAATGGACACGTTGAAGCTGCCGCTGCGGCTGGCAAGTCTGCTTCTTGAGGGGGTCCACCGGTGTCTGGCACGGCGAAGGCACAACTCGGAAATGCGCAAGATATTGTCGGCCGACACACCAGTCTGTGGCCACGACAGCGATGTCTGCGCCGTTATGAAGCGGCCGTTTTCGATGGTTCCGCCGGGATTGCGGCGCCGCGATGACGTGAGGATGGCCACGGTTTCAGATGAGTTCTCGTGGTGGGCCTGGAAGTTCGAGGCGGAGTCGTTTACCTTCAGGCCGGTCGCGTGGCATGTGGCATTAGAGGAAAGAAGTCCCGATCTCTTATTCGTAGAATCCACTTGGAAGGGGATTGACGATAGTTGGTACTTTCAGGTTCGCCACTTGGGTACCCGTGGCGAGGTCGGCTACGTTATTCCGGAGATGGTATCCTGGTGCCGTCAGCGCGGGATTCCCACTGTCTTCTACAACAAAGAAGACCCGGTAAACTTCGAAGTATTCATCGATGCCGCCAAGCAGTTCGATTGCGTATTCACTTCAGACGCGAATTGTATGGCCGATTACCGCAAGCGACTTGGACACGATCGGATTTTCTCGCTACCGTTCGCTGCTCAACCGCGGATCCACAACCCGATCGTCACCGGTGAGGCCAGGGCTGGATCAATCTGCTTTGCCGGAACGTGGTACCAAGGCCGCCACCAGCGGAGACAAGAAGCCGCAGCGAGCATTCTCAAACCTGCGTTGGACTATGGCCTCGACATTTATGATCGCATGGCTGACAGCCGGCGACAGGGCTATCAATGGCCGGAAGAGTATCGATCGGCCGTGCGTGGAGCCCTGCCCTATGCACGGATGCTTGCCGCCTACAAGCAGTACAAGGTCTTCCTGAATGTCAACAGTGTGCAGAGTTCGCCGACGATGTTCGCCCGGCGTGTGTTCGAGTTGCTCGCCTGCGGCACGCCGGTGATCAGTTCCTACTCTGAGGGGATTGAGGAACTGCTTGGGACGGACATCGTCTTGATGAGCGACAGTGAGAAGACCACGCGAGAATTGCTCGAGCGCGTTCTGGGTGACGATGGCTATCGTGAGCGGTTGGCGCTACGGGGTCAGCGCAAGGTGCTGAGCGAACACACCTACACGCATAGGCTGCAATCCATCCTCGACGTCGCTGGAGTCCGGTCACCGGCTCCGGAGCGACCGGTCCTGACCATGATCGCGGCCATCTCGAATTCCGACGACATGGTTGGTGCATGGGCGAACTTCTCCCGGCAGACTTATGAATACAAGCGGCTGGTTTTATGTGCGGCCGATGCGTCAGCGGTAGCAGGTGTTGATCGGCTCACGGGCGAGACGGACTCGGTCCGCGTGATCGCAGCCGGGGCGGCGACTGTATCGTGGGGGCGGATGCTGCAAGATGCGGTGGAAGCCTGTGGGGAGGGCTTTGTCTTGGCGATGAATCCCACAAACTACTACGGAGCACCCTATCTCACCGATTATGCTAACGCTATCCTGTTCGTCAGGGAACCGGCGATTGGCAAAGCCACATTCTATCAGGTCGACATCCAGGACACCAACACCGATGCAGAACCGGCGATCATCAATTCGGGAAGTGAGTATCGTTTTGTCGGCGAGGTAAACCCCTGGACGCTGTGTGTAGCGCGCGCAAAGGTGATCGAAACAGGAGACAGCCTGGGCTGTGCTGGTACGCCCGACGAGTGGTGGGAGAATCTTGGACGGCTATGTGACCGTGTTTACTCCGCCGATCGTTTCAATTACGTCCAACCAAACACAAACTCCGTTGGCGAGGAACCGCGGAGCCAGCGTCTCGCCTGTGGAGATACGGCGACCACGCCTCAAAGCCGATTAGCCACAGGCGACCTGAAGGCGACAGCCTCGACCGCAGTCTAGCGTTGGCTCGCCCCGAGCAAGGAGATTCCAGACCGATGAGCGCTTCCCGGCTGGCCAGAGACCGCATTAGCCAGACCTACCTCGGTAAGGTGGGGAACGCTGAAACACAGGCGATCGCGCGTGCGAGGATTGACTGGCTTTCGGAGCAGGTGTCGGGACCGATGGTTCTTGATCTCGGGTGTAGTGAGGGCATTCTTCCCTTACTGTTGGCGCGCCGTGGCTTGGAAGTCACGGGCGTTGACATCAACGAGGATGCGGTTGCGTATGCAAGAGAGCTGCTTGACCAGGAACCGGATGTCGTTCGAACACGGGTGCGTTTCATCGCGGGGAATGCCCTCGTTCTATCGCTCCCTGAGGCGTCATTTGATACCGTGGTCCTGGGAGAGGTCATCGAGCATCTGGAGGCTCCGGAGAGGATGCTCGATGTCGCGTGTCATTGTCTGAAGAAGGGCGGCCGCCTGTTGGTAACGACTCCGCTCGGGCACTTCCCAGATGCAGATCACCTGCAGACATTCTCGTTGTCGGCGTTCGTATCATTATTGCGCTCAAGAATCAGTCCTGAGCGGCTCGATGTGGCAGACGGTTATGTGCGATTCGTCGGAAGATCGACGGAACCGACCGACGATGCCTGGGAACGGATCGCTTCACCTCAGAGGTTGTTGGACATGGTAGAGGAGAGTCTCATCCATCTCCAGCAACGCCTGCACGATCGACTTGCCAAAACGACCTCGCTTTGGAAGCAGGCTTGCGAGGACGCACGTCGCTGGAAGGAATCAGCGGAACGACTTGAGGTCGAGTGTCGGAGCAAGGTCGACGCACTTGCGGAGGCCTACAAATCGAAGCAATTCCGCATAGGGGACGCGATGATCAGGGCGGCTCACCCGTCGATGGATACACTGCGCCTGCCGGGGTTTCTTTACCGTATCTTCAAGGAGCCACGGCGGAACCGAGAAGATCCTTCGTCAATCCTCCCAGCGGCGCCATCAGATCGGGTCGCAGTCCTTGATCGCCACGCTCAGTGTCTTGCCGACTTCGAGCAATACTCGGCAATGGTTGCCGAGGGTGCGTACGACCACTTCTTTGTGATGTTCGGCGGGACAACCCACATACAGGGGATCCGAGCCAATCGGCCAATCCGACTCACGCGTTCGTTGGAGACCATGCGCATCCCGGTCCTTTTCAACTTCCACCGTTGGAAAGAGACCGACCACATTCCCCCGTATGACGGCGGGTTGGTGTTTCAATCTCCGATCGACAAGACGCCGCAGTTCGTCCAGCGGCTTGTGTGCAGCAACTTGGGGAGCACGCGCGGCGTGTTTGTCGTTTCATACCCCCATCCCGCTGCCTGTCGCCTGGTCAATCTGGCCAACGCCAACGGTTGGGCGACGATTTACGATTGCAGAGACGACTGGGAGGAGTTCGAGAAAGTGGGAATGGCCAAGTGGTACAAGTCCAGCGCGGAAAAGTACATTGTGAATAACTGTGACACTACGTGTTGTGTCTCACGGCCCCTCCAGCAGACACTGAGTGCATTTGCAGCGACCCGTCGAATTCGGCTGTTGCCGAATGCATACGATCCGGCCTTCCTTGACGAGGGTTACCGGCATGAGCCGGATGGGCAGCCCAGGGTGGGATACTTCGGCCATTTGACGGATCGATGGTTCGACTGGAAGTCCCTATTGTGGATCGCCGCGCAACGGCCGAATTACCGATTCGAGATCGTCGGGCACGGAGCCCCGAAGAAGCTGAGCCTCCCGGCGAATGTGACGCTGCTTGGGGCCAAGACCCATGCGGAGATCTGCCAGATTGCCGCTCGGTGGAATGTCGGAATCATACCGTTCAAGGTGGGGCGGCTGGCCGATGGTGTGGATCCGATTAAGATCTACGAGTACTTCGGATTGGGGCTTCCGGTCGTGTCTTTCCGGATGCCACAGGTTGCGGACTATCCATACACGACTACGGTCGACACACGGGAGGAGTATGTGGAGGCGCTCGATCATGCGATGGGGTGTCAATGTGATATGAGGATCTTTGAGGAGTTCCTCGCGAAGAACACGTGGGATACTCGTGTCCGGACGATGATTCAGTGGGCGAACGAGGCGCTAGATCAAGAGCCCTGTGAGAAGACCTTTTGTTGTCGGACGACAACATGCGACCGCGTATGAAGGTACTGTATTGCTACAAGTATGCGATCCTGGGCGGTGTCTGCGCGCAATTGATCAATCGCCTGGAGGTGCTGCAAGGCGCCGGTTTGATGGAAACGGAGATCGTCTTCCGAGAGGACCTGGGAATCGGAGATGCCCTGAGCGGATACACCGTTCGCATCGAACCGGACGGCAGTAAGGTCCGGGGACTGATCGCTTCCAAGAACTTCGACGTAGTTGTGATCATCGACACGCCGGAATACCAGGAGGCCCTGGACGATCTGAAGAATGTACCGATCATAACGGAGATTCACACCACCACCGAGTCGGGACTCGAGTACCTGGCGCGCCGCAACTGGACCACGAGCGGTTACATCGTGCCTTCGGTGTACTCGCAGACGATGTTGCGGGAACGGTTTGGAGTGGGCGAAGATGCCCCTGTGCGAGTTGTCCCCGACAGCTTGGACGCGCGTTTTTTTCCGAGGGTCACGGTTGAGCGACCCTGCTCGCGGCCGGTCTTTGGCTGGGTTGGCAAGCTCGACGATCATAAGGACTGGCGGACTTTCATGGCCCTGGCTGCGCGCATGTCCGCCACGGGCGTCGACGCCGAGTACTGGCTATTCGGCGGTGAAACCGCGCCGGTAAGACGGCAGGCTGAATTCATCGACGAGTGCGAGCGACTCAACCTCTACACACGCTGCCGTTGGTTCCCTCGCGTGGCGTATCGGGCCATGCATCGCGTCTACGCTGCGGTGCGGGACAGCGGTGGCGCCGTGATCGTGACCAGCATCAACGAATCATTCGGTATGTCGGTACTCGAGGCCCTCGTATGTGGGTGTCCGGTCGTGGCTTCGCGGGTCGGCGCGCTTCCCGAGATTGCGCCCGGGCGTTCCTACGTGGGATTCTATGACCTTGGCAACGTCGAAGAAGCCGCCGGCAGGGCGATCGAGTTCTTGAAGCCGGACGTGGCAACGGCCTTGCGCAAGAATCTCGATGGTGATCGCCAGTGGTTGTTGAATCGCTACTCGTCCGAGGCGGTCGGCCCAAGATACCTCGATGCCTTGCGTGGACTGAT
>JBDRKQ010000238.1:0-14050 GCA_043813895.1 Planctomycetota bacterium | reverse complement strand
GCCCCGCCCCGCCCTGGGTGGGGGCGGGGCCCCCGGGGGGCCGCGTTGATGTTGTGCGGTGCGCCCCCTGGCCACGGGGGCCCGGGGGGGCCCGACGCTACAGCCTGCACGCTTTCGCGTGTCGATGCGCTCACCCCAAGGTGCTGGGAACACCTCATTGGCCGGTGGACGCTGAGGGGGGCCGCCGGTCGTATGCGCGCACGATGTTCGTCACAAGGTGGTGGCGAACGATGTCCATCTTTGACAGACGCACGACGCCGATGCCGTCGATGCCGTCCAGACGTCGAACGGCGTCGACAAGGCCGCTCTTGTCACGGCTCTGCAGGTCCGACTGACTGTCATCGCCCGTAACGATCATCTTGCTGTGATGGCCGAGCCGGGTCAGGAACATGAGCATCTGTTGCGGAGTGGCGTTTTGTGCTTCGTCGAGGATGATCGCGGCGTTGTTGAGCGTGCGCCCTCGCATGAAGGCGAGCGGGATGACCTCGATCACGTCGTTTTCCATGAATCGCTTTATCTGCTCGAACTCCATCATGTCGTTCATGGCATCAAACAACGGGCGAAGGTATGGGTTCACCTTGGCCTTGAGGTCGCCTGGGAGGTAGCCGAGCTTTTCACCGGCCTCGACCGCCGGCCTGGCAAGAACGATCCGCTTGATCTTGGCGGCCTTCAGCAGGGATAGCGCCATGGCGACCGCGAGATACGTCTTGCCCGTGCCCGCGGGACCGAGGCAGAAGGAGAGGTCGTTCTCCCTGATCGTGGCGACGTACGCCTCCTGCCCGGGCGTCTTCGGCCGGATGCCCGCGGTCTTGCGATAGACGGGGATGAGCTTCTCACTGTTCTGCGCGTCCGACGCCGCCAGCTCGCTGAGAGCATCGGCAAGATCGTCCGGCCCGAGAAGGGATTGTCGGTGCAACTTATCCTGCAGCGATTCCAGCAGGGCCGCCGCCTTGCCCACGGCCTCGGAGTCACCGGCCAGCTTGAGCGTCGAATCACGGGCAAATATCTTTACGCCCAGTGCAGCGCGAATCGTGCGGAGATTACAGTCCGCCGGCCCGAACAGCGCTATGCGCTGGTCGTCCGCCAAATCCAATGTGACGACAAGTTCCAACGCGAGCAATCCTCCTGCGACGCGGCATGAGCCGCCCTTCCATTATACCAGCATCCAGTAGGCTATGGGAGCAGCGAGAAGAGGGGAATCGATGACGTCCAGCACGCCGCCGAACGCGGGGATGGCGTTTGCCGAGTCTTTCGCCTGGGCGCTGCGCTTGAACAGGGACTCGAGCAAGTCGCCGGCCTGCCCGACCAAGGCCATCAGCAGGCCGAACACACAAGCCGTGCCGGGCTCCGGCAGCATGGTTGCGACCGGCGATCCTCCCGAAGCCCACGCGCGAACGGCCACCGGGATGAGGACCGCTACTGCCATCGAACACAGGATGCCACCGGCAAGGCCCTCAAACGTCTTGTTCGGGCTGAGCCACACGATCATCTTGTGCCTGCCGATTGCACGGCCCGTGAAGTAGGCTCCGATGTCACAGAACTTCACGACCCCGATGACGTAGAGCAGCAGCCACGCGGCGCCCTCCGCATGGCAAACCCGCAATCGAACGAGATACTGCGAGAGCAGCCCCAGATAAGCGATCATCAGCAGTGTCGTCGCGAAGTCACCGGTCGCCCCCTGAATCCGGCGCCGAGAAGCGACGAGTAGCGCCGTCACCATCAGCGAGACCGTCAACCAGGCAACGGTACATTGATTGTCGGCGGCATTCCTCCCGACCTCATCCGCCAACGGGCCGTTGGCAACAAGGAAGGGGATCAGCACGAGACCGGCGCTCGCCATCGCGGGCCAGGCCTTCAGCGGGTTGTGCCCCGCAGCGGTGAAGAGGCGGTGCAACTCGACGGCGGCGAGCATCACCAGTGTCAGAATGACGAGCGTGATGAGGAGGCCGTCACATCGGTGGATGCCAAGCCGCATACAGAAGTCCGGCATATCGCCGGCGGTCACGCTCGACAGCCGATCATCCGCGTAAACCAAGCCGACCAGCGCAGCGATGAGGACTGCGCCGAAGAAGAGGCGGAGCTTAAGCATCCCGGCAGATTACACCGCCCCCCCGAATCACGCCAGCGGCCACCCAAACACAGCCACGCGTGTCAGCAAGCGGTCCGTGTTCACGTTCAGAACAGCGCGCGTGAGCAAGTGGTCGTCGCTGGTGCGAAAATCCTTTCTCGCAGCCACTCTGGCGAGAATCCTCTCTCGCACTTTCGCAGGATGGAAATCCAGCGACGAGAGGCGCGAGATGGGAATCTCGCTCCAGCGGGGGAAGACCATTAGGTCCTCATACACGCTCGCTTGCGCTCGGGCTCGGATCAGGCGCGCAGCGCTCCGGCCGGCGTAAAGACGTGTCAGGCGTGGACCTTCTTCTTTCCGTTTCCGCCGGAAGCGCCCGCTCGGGTCTTGGCAGCCGGCACGGGCTCGTCGACCTCGACATCGCCCTTCGTCTTATCTTCCTTCTTGGCGCCCCCATCTGTCTTGGCGCCCTCTTCCTTCGTTTCGCCGAACCCGCTGGCATCGAGGATCTTGCCTCGGATTTCATCGAAGAGGTCCTCGTTGTCCGCCAAGAATGCCTTGGAATTCTCGCGTCCCTGGCCCAATTGAACCTTACCGTAGCGGAACCACGCGCCGGCTTTCTCCACGATTTTCAGCCCGATCGCCAAATCAATCAGGTCGCCCGTGCGGCTGATCCCGCTGTCGAACATGATGTCGAACTGCCCGTCACGGAACGGCGGGGCAACCTTGTTCTTCACGACGCGCGCCCGAACGTGTGTGCCGACCACGCGGTCGCCCTCCTTGATCGAGGCGATCCGCCGGACGTCGATCCGGACGGAGCTGTAGAACTTTAGCGCCCGACCGCCCGGCGTCGTCTCGGGATTGCCGAACATCACACCGATCTTCTCGCGAATCTGGTTGATGAAGACGACGATCGTCCGGCTCTTGGCGATGCCGGCCGTGAGCTTGCGCAGCGCCTGGCTCATCAGTCGGGCCTGCACGCCCACCGACGGCTGTCCCATATCGCCCTCGAGCTCGGACTTGGGAATCAGCGCGGCCACGGAATCGATGACGATCACGTCGACGGCGTTCGAGCGTACGAGCATGTCGGTGATCTCCAGGGCCTGCTCGCCGCAGTCGGGCTGGCTGACCAGCAACGTCTCGGCGTTGACGCCGCATCGCTTCATCCAGGAGGGGTCGAGCGCGTGCTCGGCGTCGACGAATGCCGCCACGCCCCCGCTCCTCTGGGCCGAGGCGACCACGTGCAACGCCAGAGTCGTCTTCCCGCCGGATTCGGGACCGAAGATCTCAACGACTCGCCCGCGCGGGATGCCGGAGCCGCCCAGCGCAAGGTCGAGCGACAGGGTTCCCGTGCTGAGTCCGTTCTTGGAAGCGGAGAAGTTGCCGTCCAACTGCATGATCGCGCCCTTGCCGTAGGCCCGCTCGATCTGCTGGAGTGCCCGGTCCAACGCTTGCTGTCGCTTGTTATCGTTCGGTGTCGCCATCACTCATGCTCCTCTGCCAAGCCCTGGGGTCCACAAGCCCGGCCGGTCGGCCGAAAACAGGACCCACGACCCCATGATGCCAAGAACATCGGAGCAACGCAAGGGATATTTTTAGGAAAATGTTAGGTCGGCTGTTTTGGGCTTCTCATCACTGCCGAAAGCGGGGATTTCAGTTGTGCTGGGGCATATTTAGGCTGGGCGGCATCACACGAGGTAGCCTGTCCGGGAGCCACAGAGATGGGCGGGGTGCATCTAGTCCACCCTCCGACACAGAGGACCCAGCGCTGCATGTGGCACAGACGATTCCACAGGTGGATGAGCGGCCTGTGAGACAACCCTCGCCCCCGCGGATATCCCCCGTCTGCGGGCCGCTTCCCAAAGACGTCTGCTCGGGATTACGCCAGCTTGATCGCTCGATCTCGGGCCGAACGTCCGCAGTCACTCTCGCAGGGGCAACGGAAGCCTCCTTCGCTCCGAGAGTTGCTTTCGCGCAGACGATTGCCAGATCGTGTCTGCTCCGTCCAGCGTCGAACGATGTACCTCTGCCGGATCGGGGCAAAAAGAACGACGGGACCGGGGTTGTCCCGATCCCGCCGTGTCAATCCAACCCACCAGACACAGGGCGCAGCATGAGTACTAGCGCAGCAAAGACAGAATCTGAGCTGACTGCTGTCCTGCTACGCCCAAGAGTGAAACTGCCGATTGCATCAGCACTTGCTGACGGCTGAGTTCGGCCGTTTCGAGAGCGTAGTCAACATCATCGATCACGCCGCGAGCGGCTTCGAGTGCTTCCTTGGTGGCATTCAGGCTGTTGATCGATGTCTCGACCTGGAACTTCTGGAAGCCGCCGACGCGGCCTCGCTGTGTGGCAACCTGGTTGATCGCCGCCTTGGCGACGATCACGGCGTTGTTGGCGTCCGACGAGAGGTCGTTCGTGCCACCACTGGCGAGGGAGGAGAGGTATCCGTCGGTGCTGTTGCCGAGTTCGTGGGCGAACAGGCCTTCGATACCCAGTGTGGCTTGGGTGCTGCTGCTCGTACCGAGTTGGAAGGTCATGCCGCCGCCGGTGACAACGAGGTTTCCGGCGCTGCCCGCCACGTTTCCGGCTGCCGTCAAGTGAAACTCACCGCTGGTACCGTTGGAGTTGAACGAGACCTTCAGGCCATCGACGAAGGCCTGCTGACCGTTGACGTTCACGACGGCGTCGGCTCCGGTCGTATAGGCAGTCGTCAGGAAGTCCGCGTCGCCACTGATGAACTGAGAAGAGACGAACGCGTCGTCGCCGTAGGAAACGCTCTGGATGCGGAGGGTGTTGGTGCCGGTCGTGTTGACCGAGGCGGAGACGCCAGTCTCGGCCTTGGCCGCGATGATCTTGTCGCGGACGGTGGCGAGTGTGTCGGTGGCGTCCACGGTGATGGTCGAGGTACCGAGCGAGCCGGCAACGGTAAACTGGGCCGCGCTGACATCCGTCGAGTCTACGGCGGTGAACGTACCCAGCGTAGCGGAGGCCACGGAGCCGGCGGTGACCACACTGACCGACATGGTCTGTGTGGTGCTCGAGGTCGGCCGCGAGAAGACCTTCACGTCGCTGACCTTGCTCGTGTCACTCGCGGTCGCGCGGATGGACTGCTGGCCATCGAGCAGTCTCTTTCCGTTAAACGAGGTTGTCTGGACGATTCGGTTGATGGAGTTGATGGCGTTGTCGATCTGGGCTTGGTTAGCGGAGATTTCGGCGGCACTGAGACCACCGGAGCTTGTGCTCTGTGCGGCGAGCGATTCGATCTCACCGAGCAGATTGCCGACCTCGATGAGGGCGCTATCGGCGACGCCGAGCATCGAGTTGGCTCGCTGACCGTTTGTGATGGCCGCATCGACGCCTGTCAGCTCGGCGTTCAGGCTCTGGACCGCGATCAGGCCGGCGGGATCGTCCGCTCCTTTGTTGATCTTGTGTCCTGTTGACAACCGTGTCAACGAGTTTGTCTGCTCCATTGTTGTCTTGTTGAGGATGTTCAACAGAGACAATGTGTTTACATTGTTTACTGTAAGCCCCATGTCACTTTCCCCTTGTTTCTGGCGAAGTTTGGATTGACCTCATTCTCACCTGCCGAGTTTGCGTATCAGGGCGCCAGCCCGGATATCAGTGCTGGTACTCGTGCAGGCGTTTTCAGCACTGTCATCCCTGATTCGCCCATTCAACTGCAAAACCTAAGATATAACTCCGCCAGGGGCAAAAAGAACGGGACGCACGACAGGGCTGTGCCAAGCTTCTGTCACTACAAGAGATAGCGCAGCGCGCCTATATAGAGCAAGGTCCCGAATGGGAGTGGTGCCAGTATTGAGAAGTCGGAGGCTTTATTATGAGCCTATGCGGGCGGGGCGGTTGGCGGCCGGCCTGGTGGTGTGCGTATCGGGCTTGGTGGATGTGGAAGGCTGATCTCCCGATGTCTGCTCGGGCGTGGTATCGCCGCCGGCACTGCCTTCGCCAAGACGTTCCTTGTAGGCGTCAAGCAGAGCGAGCAGTTCGCGAGGTACCGGCCCGATCCTCCACTCGCCATCTTCCATGGCGATCGCGAGGCGAATCACCTCGGTGTCGCGGCCCTTGCCCGTGGCATAGGGTTCCAGGACGTACTCGGCACTCATGAGATAGGCGGGGCTCTCCAAGTCCGGTACCTCCGGCAGCTCCTCCAGCGAAAGTATGCGGACCTGTTTCAGTGCGTTGAACATCGTCTCGAAACGACGCGCGACGAGCGGGTCGCCGCCTCGCTTGCTGAGCATCAGCCGCAAGTCCGAGTACTTGCCCTCCATGCAGACTCTGGCGAAGCGATCGACAAAACGATTCAGCGAGAGGTTGAAAGTCCGCACGGTCTCCGGAAAATCAATGTCCGGGCGCTTGAGCGGGTCGATGATCACGCCGTCCCCAAAGGCGTCCTCCCCGGTCAAGGGAGGATCTTCCGACATCATCACAACTCCCGCCGTCGTCACCATCACCACCGAAAGGACGACAAGGCCGATAAAGCCGAACCGACGTCTCAGAGAACTGAAGTATGCTCGCTGCGCCATGAGAATCTCAGAGCCGTGTCACCTATTCTGTGGTGGCCGACACCCCGGTCGGCTGTTGGCGGACCAATCGCAGTCGACGTCCGACACGCGGACCCGACGCTGCTCCAACATACCGCAAGTCGTTCCGCGAGGACAGGGTTGCCACGTGTGGGGGGGCATTCCCACGGGGCCGGCGAGATCCGCAGGAGAAAGCAAGGCCGAATGCTAGAACCCGCCACGTCGCTGGGCACGGGCCATCTCCTTTTGATCCTCGCGTTTTCGCGTGTCCTGGCGTTTGTCCCGATGGGTCTTGCCACGGGCGAGGGCGAGCTCGATCTTGGCCAGGCCCCGGTTGTTGAAATAGACCCGCAGTGGAATCAGCGTCTGACCCTTGATTTGGACCTTGGCGAAGAGCTTGCCGATTTCCCGCCGGTGCAGGAGGAGATGTTTCGGTCGCTTCGGATCGTGATTGAAGCGGTTTCCCTGCTTGTAAGGCTGGATTTGGAAGTTGTGCAGGGTGACCTGGCCGTCTTCGACGCGTGCGAAGGCTTCAGCGATGCTGGCGTCGCCGTGGCGTAAACTCTTGACCTCAGTACCTTTAAGCGCGATCCCGGCTTCGATTTTCTCCAGGATTTGGAAATTGAACCGGGCCTTCTTGTTGGCGAGGCTGGGCGATCGGCGGCTTCTCGACGTATCTTTGGCCATAGCAAAATCTTATATCCGCCGAGCAACTTCCGCAAATCGAGGGAAAAGTGCGGCGTGGCTGAAGGCGAAAGGTATAATAAGGAGACGGCCATGAACAGCGAGGATGCCAGCGATATTCGCCTGACGCCGCTGCGTGAACGGCAGTTGATCGAGGGAGCCGTCCGCGGCTGCGCAAAAAGTGCGCATACGCTCGTTCTCGCTTATCAGGATCGTCTGTACGCCTTCATTTGGCGGATGGTCCGCAACAAGCACGACGCGGAGGAGATCTGCCAAGAGGCCTTCATGCGGGCGTTCCAGGCGCTCGACAGCTACGACGCCTCCTATCGATTCAGCACGTGGCTGTTCACGATCGGTTATCGATTGTGCCTCAATATGCTGAGGCGTCGAAGAGAGTATACGGGCGACGTGGATTTCGGGACTTTGCCGGGGACGACCGGCGAAGGGACGAATGTCGCCGAGGCAGTGGCCAACAGTGAAGAGGCCCGGAGACTCAAAAAAACTATTTGGGATTCCGTCGATCGACTGACACCGCAGCAGCGCGCGACTGTATTACTCTTTTACAGAGAGTCGCTGAGTTGCCAGGAGATCGGTGAGATTCTGGAAATGCCGGCCGCCACGGTGAAGAGCCATCTCCATCGGGCAAGAAACCGGCTCAGAGAAATGCTCGGCGACGAACTGGCGGACGATTGGTCGGCTGTTCGTCTGGCCGAAGCGGGCGGCGCCGCCTGACGACCCTGGCGAGCAGGTCGGACAGGCTCGCGACCGCAGGCTCCCGTCCAAGATGTAGGGACGGGAGGGGAGTCAGTGTCGTGTTGATGACATGCAGACATGTTCAGAAGTTTCGCGACGCCTATCTGGATGACGAGTTGTCGCCCAGCCTTACGGCGGAGATACACGCGCACATCCTGCAGTGTCCGGCGTGCCAGCGTGAAGTCGAGATGATCCGCGTCAGCGGCAACGTTATCGCCAATGACGATGCGGAGCCCGCCCTCCCGATGGACTTCGCGAATCGCGTTGTCGCATCGTTGCCGAACGTGGGCACGGGCAGCATGTCCGGGCTTCTCACGCGGCGCGCCCGTCGTCGCCGGTTCTGGCGGGCTGTGGCCGGTATGAGCCTTCCCGTCGCGGCAGCCTTGTTGTTCTTTCTGGTGCTTGTCTGGCCCGCGGCCACGGGCGACAGGCGCCCGCCGGCGGTCGCAGGCGCAACGGCGGTCAGCGCCGTGGGCGCGGGCGATGTCGTCGAGTCTACGTTGAACATGCTGGAGGAGACGCGGCAGGCGGCCGAAGGAGTCAACCGCATCGTGGGATACTCGATCGCCGAGGCCCAGGAGAACGTCCGCAAACAACTCGACAAGACGCCGAAGCCGTCGGTTTCCATTACCGACATTCTGGTCGACCCCATCACGGGGCTGCTTGACGCCGCCGTACACGAGGCGTCGGATCAGGCCGGCGAGCAGGAAGTCGTGAGATTCTAACCAGGTGCCGCCGCATCACAGCGACGCCCGGGAAAGACCAATCGGTACTCCGTTGCTATCCTCTGATTAACTCCCTTACTCCTCACCGAGGCGTCATCCATGGACGGTACTCCCAGAGTAATTTCTGCGGTTGTGGCGGTGCTCTGTTTCTGTGTTGCACGGGCGAGTGCCGAGCCGGCCCCGCTGCAGGGGAACGACGACGATTGGCTGCGAATCGTCCCTGGCGACGTACGCTTCTACGTCGAGATGCGCGACCTCACCGAGGTCCGCGCGGTGTTTCAGAAGCTCGAAATGTGGGACACCATTCGTGAGCTGGCGGAGAGAGAGAAGCCAGACACAACCACGAAGCCGTGGCGCCACACAACCGAAATCCACCTCGGCCTGAACCCCGAAGCAGCCATCACTCACCTTCTGGGCCAGAGGACCGCGCTGATCGCAACCCAATCCGCTCAGTGGCAGACAGGCGTCGTGCTGACGGAGTTGGAAGAGGCTTCCGACCTTCGCCCCTGGCTGAGGCGCTGGCGGGCCAAGCGGCTGGCAAACGAGGGACCGGTGCAACGATACGAACTCCGGGGCGGCCTCCTCCTCGCGGCCTTCGGCAAGACGTTGGTGTTCGGCCCGGCGAACGACCCGGAAGGGCTTTGGGATCGCACGGTGCTGTTGTTGTCCGGACGCCGAGGACCAATGCTGGCCGGGCGTGCCGACTTCTCCGCGTTGCGGTCGAGGCTTTCGCGGGACTATCCGGGTCTGCTTTACGTGGCGTGGGAGGAAGACGACCCATTGGCGTTCGCGCGATGCACCGGCCTGTTGATCGGCATCTCAGTGACAGCCGACGGCATCGACTGCGAACTTCGGGGGCGGCGGCCGGGGCGGGAAGAGACTGTGTTCAAACTCGATACCGCCGGCCTGGGCGCGTTGCCTGCTTCAACGCTAGCCGTGCGGGCGGGTGTTTTCGACTTCGCCACATTCTCAGAAGAGGTAAAGTCGGGCAAGTTTGCAAAGACCGACGCGTTGCTCTCAATCTTCCTGGAAATGGTCGCGGGGGACGAGCAGACGGCGGGGATTCTCGACAACATCGGACCGCAGTATTGGATCGTGATAGACCGAGATCGCTCGGAGTTGTCACCTCTCTTCCAGTTGCCCGTTGTTACGGCAATCTGCGAGACTCGCGCCGGCGATGCCGCTATGGCGAAGCTCGACAGCGCGCTGGGCTTCGCATCGCAGTTCCTGTTTCTTCTTTCGGCGCCGGAGAACCGGCAGCCGGACCGGTTTGGCGTGAAGACGACGGTTCGCGAGGGCGTCACCCTGCATCACATCGAGGTGGGACCGACACTGGCGTATCGCTCGGGCCTGGACTTTCTCGCTGGAGTTGACGTTTGTTGGGCAGTCGTGGATGGAAGGTTGTTCTTGTCGACTTCGACGCGCCACGTGGAGGAGATCATCCGCGCCGCCCGAGGAAAGGCAGCCCGCCTGGACAGCCTCCCCGATTCGGCGTCGCTGCTGCCGGACCGGGAGGGAGAAAGCCGGTTCGTCGAATGGTCGCTGGTGCGCGGCGGCGAGATTGCGGACGTCATCTCCAGTTGGCTGGGATTCATCAAGAAGCGTGAGCCCGACATGCTCGAGCGGCACTGGTGGCAGAACTGGATTTCCGAACGTCTGGAGCACCACACGCGCCTGGGCGTCGGCCTTGTGGCCGATAAGGAGCATCCACGCAGGGCAGTCGTGAGAGAGGTCGGAAGCGACTCGCGCGCGGCGGGAATCGTTTTCGCAGGAGACGTCGTGGTGGGTGTCGGCGGTGCGCCCTTGCGGACGGATCAGCCCGCGAAGGAAGTCGCTGAGCGATACCGTAACCGGGGGGGCGCCCGTGAATTCGAGTTGCAGGTCATCCGTCGCGGCAAGCGCATGACCCTCCGAATCCCGGTGCTGCCCGCGCAGGCATCCGGGCTTGAAGACTTCGACCTGATCCGAACGCTGGAGCAACTGGTTTCACTGTCTCGGCGAGCGCAGGTCGCCACGACCTGGCGGTTTGCAGCGCAAGCCGATCGATTCGACGCGGGCATTCGGATCAAATGGGGCACAACGAACGGGGTAGGGCAGTAGAGGGTTCGCGTATATCCGTCGCGCCCGCGGCTCGCCGGCTGGGCGGGGATGCGTGGTCTTCTTGATTCCCTCGTCGAGACGCAGGTGCCGCAGACAGTCGACACTACACTCAAACGTGAAATGCCCTACTCGTCGAATGCCTTGAGATGTTCGACGGCTTCCTTGCAGACCAGGTCGATCGCTTCTTCCATCGTCTTGTCGTGAAACCGGATGCCGGCCGCCTGGCTGTGCCCGCCACCGCCAAGTTTCTTCGCGAGTTCCACGACCGTAACTTTGCCCTCGCCGCGCAGGTTGACGCGGATCACATCTCGTTCGCCTTCCGTAAAGAGTAGCGCGATGCGGACGCCCTTGAGGGACCGCGGGATCGAGACTTGATCATCGATGTCGTCCGGCCGGCAGCCCGCGCCGGAGATGTCCTGGTAGCTGAGATGGCTGTAGGCGATTCGTCCGCCGTCGATCACGGTTGTGTGATCGTAGACAAGCCGCAGCAATTCGAACTCGGACCGGGATTGCGATCTGCAAAGCGCTTCCCCGACGAGTGCCACATCCGCGCCCGCGTCGAGCAGGCCGGCGGCGGTCTGCAAAGCACCGGCGCTGGAGGAAGACAGGCTAAAACCGGCCGTATCCCCGTGGATCCCGGCGTAGAGAAGTGACGCGCAGTTCGGCGAGGGCGTCCAGCCGAGTGCCGCGATCAGTCGCGCGACGAGTTCGCAGGTGCTCGAGGCGAGGCCGTCGACCCAGTTGTACCGCCCGAACGCCGTGTTCGTTGTGTGGTGGTCGATATTGAAAACCGGGAGATCGCCGTTGATGTCCGGCGCCGGCGTGATGTTGATGCGCTTCTGGTTGGCCGTATCGAGAACGATGAGGGCATCGTGCGGGCCGTTTGGATCCCATCGATCCGCGAAGGGTGTATCCGCGGCCAGTTCTAGCATGAACCGCAGCTTCTGTGCGAGCGATGCCGTCGGCAAACCGGCAGTTGCCTCGACGTCGTGTGCCCGAAATGTCGCAGTCAGCGCGAGTATCGCCCCGATCGCGTCCGAGTCCGGCGTGACGTGCGCGACGATGAAAGGTCGCTTCACCTCGCGCAGCGCCCGGAGGAATCCCTCGGGCGGCAGGCGGGGTTGTTTCTCCCGGCAAGCGGCAACCTGCCGGCCCGACGCTGTGGTATCGCTTGGGTCTTTCATGGCATACAGGATACACGATGGACGGCATCCGCGCCGAACAGGTGTGGCGATGTACTGCAGATATGCTATCCAGCGTCCGGAAAGTGGTTGCCAAGGCAGTTCCCTGTCGTTCACCGCGGCGGCCTCCGGCCGCGATCAAAGTGTGGCATGTGGCACCGGTTTCTTCCCAAGCCTTGGAGATTCCCGGCGTCAGTAGTACAGATAGGTGTGGAATGCAGTGGAAGCCGGGGCGGATTCCGCCCACAAAAAGGGCCAGGGTTCGGGTGCGTGTTGGGGGGGGACACGCGGGGCGCCGAAGCCCTGGCCAGGGGCGCTAGGATAGCCAGACGCCGATCGGATTCAAGCAGAAAAGTGAGAAAGCGGCACGGGCAAGTCGGCACAGGTTGGATCACCGCATAACTGTGTCTGTTGCATAATGTTAGGTGACATGATGGAAATCACGGCGACGCAACCGGCCATCCGAACAACACGCACGCGCCGTCGATAATCAGCAGCTTGAATCCGGCGATCGTCAACGCAACTTTGTAGAACCATACGAAAGCGCGCGGTGAGACGCGGTGCAGCAGCCGTTTGCCGAGAAACGTGCCGGGAATCACCACGATCGACATGCAAACAAGAAGACGCGAAAACTCCGCGAGTTGAATCGTGCCGATCAGCCAGAACATCGGCAGCTTCAAAGCGTGGGTAATCATCTGAAGCACGGCCTTTGTCGCAACCAAGCGTTCCTTTACAAAGTCACGCCTGACGAACAGCGGCGCTATGAGCGGACCTATCGCGCCGACAGTCAACGACGCCGCGCCGGCGATCAGGCCCATCATGGTCCAACTGTTGCGAGCAGCGGTACCCTCGCGGCTCTTTGGTTTGGGCAGGTACGTCAGAACAAGGATGTAGAACCCGATGAGCGCCTTTAGGTACGGCTCAGTGGCTCGCGGCTCTCCGAGCAGCCACAAGACGAGGCCGCCGATCGCGGCGCCGGGCAGCGCGCCAACCGTAAACCGGCCGACGGTTTGCCAATCCACGTCCTTCCAGAATGCAACGACGCGCGAACTGTTTGCGACAAGCTGGACGGCACCGTGCAGCGGCACGGCTTGTCCGTGCGGCATGAAGCAGCAGATCGCAGCCAAGAGCAGCGCGCCGCCGCCCATGCCGACGATGCCGCCCACGACGGCCGCGAGGAATGCGATTGTCGTCAGGAACGCGAGCATACGCAGTCATGCCACGATGGGGCAGGGCAGTGTTCCGTCGTTCGGTTCACAAGGCTACAACGTAGAGGATCGCCAGGACCACCGCCACGGGCACAGCCGCCGCCAACAGGGGTGTGGCAATCGGCCAGCGGAAACGATACAGGCGAACAAGGTGCTGCAAGTAGAGCAACTGCTGGTGAAACGTGAGCTTGCTCTCGCCGTGGAGCCGATCGGAGAACTCGATCGGCACTTCGGCGACTATGCGGCATCGGGCCTTGACCAAGATCTCCAGTGCGATCTTGTAGCCGATCGGGTTGAGGCCGGCCTCCTCGGCCTTGTGCAACGTTTCCTTTCGCAGGCAGAAGAATCCTGCCATCGGATCGCTCGCGCCGCTCAACGGTCTCGCGAGCCACGTCGCGCCGAGTGAGTTGATCTTGCGGAGCAGACCCCAATCGTCCATCGTCCTGCCACCCGGCGTGTAGCGCGAGCCGATGCAGAACTCGGCGCTACGCGCTGCAACCGGTTCAATCACTGCCGGCAGTGATTCCGGAGGATGAGAGAGATCGGCGTCCATGCACAACAGGATGTCGTGGCTGGCCTCGCGAAAACCACGGAGGACGGCGGAGGAAAGCCCGCGCTCTTCGGTGCGAACGATCAGCCGAACAGGAAACTCGGCTGCCAATGCCTCAACAACGGCTGCCGTATCGTCTCGGCTGTCGTCATCGACGATGATCATCTCGCCGGGAATGTCCGCGGCGTGCAGTGCGGTGAAGACACGCCTCACGAGGACCGGGATGTTCTCGGCTTCTCG
>JBDRKQ010000237.1:0-14273 GCA_043813895.1 Planctomycetota bacterium | reverse complement strand
GCGGAGAGGGCGGTGCCGCCTTGTGCCCACCACCAGACGATCTTGTGTCCCTGGTAGAGCTTGCCCGCGTCGAAGAGCGTTTTGAGCGCCCACCACACCGACTCGACGTAGCTCTGGTGATAGGTGACGTAGGCCTCTTCCAGGTTCACCCAGAAGCCGAGACGCCGCGTCATCTCCTCCCATTCCTTCGTGTAGCGGAAGACCGATTCCAGGCACCTCTGGTTGAAGGGCTCGACGCCGTATGCCTCGATTTCCTCCTTGGAATGGATGCCGAGCGTCTTGCAGACCTCTACCTCGACGGGCAGGCCGTGCGTGTCCCAGCCGCCCTTGCGTTGGCAGTAGTGGCCGGTCATGGTCTTGTAGCGGGGGAAGAGGTCCTTGATGGCCCGCGTCAGGCAGTGGCCGGGGTGCGGCAGGCCGTTGGCGGTCGGCGGACCTTCGAAGAACACGAACGGCTTGCCGCCCTTGCTCTTGTCGAGCGTCTTCTCGTAGATGGCGTGCTTCTCCCAGAAGGCGAGCACTTCCTGTTCGGCCTTGGGGAAATCGAATTGGCTGGGCACTTCTTTGAACATCCGCGGCTCTCCGGGAGCGATTGTGTTTTCTGTTCGGGCAGATTCAGTCGGCATTCGTCGCCGGGGCTGTCGCCCACCCCTGGAAGGGGCGGGGCACCCAGCCCTTGGTATTCGTCGTCGGCCACGGGGGGCCGACGCTACTGCTGACGGCCGACGCGGGGGTCGGACGCTACGTTCTCTTCTCCGACGAGCGACACAGGGGTCGGCCGCTACGCTGTCTTTCAACCTGCTAGGGGCGGTCCGTCACCTTCGCTGCGTCAGTGGGCGGGCGGCCCTGGGTTGGGTTCGCTCAGTGCTTCCCCGGCGACCACCGGAAACCCTGCCGTGGGTGCTTCATCTTTGAACAGATCGATATTCCGCCACTGGCCTCTGGCGAATCGCCGCCATAGGGCCAAACCCAGCAGGATAATGTAGAGCGTACACATCATCCAGGGGCCGTGGACATCCCAATGAGGGAACCAGCGGGCGACGAGGTACCCGCCCGCGATGAAGACGATCCAGCAGTGGCCCGCCACGAGGATCGCCGGTCCCTTGGTATCGCCCGCGCCGCGCAGACCATTGACGTATGTGATCTGGGCCGCGTCGAATATCTGGAAGATTGCAGCCCAGATGAGCACGCCTGAACCGAGTCGGATGACCTCCGGGTCCGACGACATCAGGCCGGTCAACTCCGACCTCGCCACAAAGAGAAAGAGGCCGACGAGGCCCATGTATGAGCCGGTTATGAGCATGCCGACCTTGACGCGGCGCGCGGCGAGGTCCGGGTTTCGTTCGCCGATGGCATGGCCGACGAGCGAGCAAATCGCGATTCCAAGCCCGATCGCCGGCATGAACGACAGATGCATGTACTGCAAGCCGATATTGGCCGCTGCCATCGAAGCGGTGCCGAACTGTCCCATCAGGAGCGTCAGAAACACGAACCATGCTCCGATGTCGAGGACCCACTGTACGGCGATCGGGCCGCCCACGCGCAGGATGTCCTTGATCTTCTGACGGTCCAGCCGCGACGAGCTGCGCGTGGCGTAAACCCGGTTGAACTCGTGTGACAGAAAGACGAGCGTGAGCATCCCCGCCCGCACGCCCCAGGCGATCACGGTCGCAATCGCGGCCCCGCGGATGCCCAACGCTGGAAACCCGAAGTTGCCGTAGATCAGGCAGTAGTTCGCGCAGACATTGAACACGAGCGACACGAGGACCGAGATCAGCCCGACGGTCGGCTTCTGAATGCCGTTGAAGAAGCTATCCATGCTAATGCAGAGGATCGAGAAGCCCATGCACCATAGCGCCGTTTCGCAGTAGGCGACCTCCAGGGTCTGGACGGATGCTGGGTGCCCAACCAGCCGCCAGAAAGGCGCACTCAGCATTGATGCCGGGAGCGACAATCCGGCAAACACCATGGCCAGATAGAAACCCTGCCACGCGTATTGGGCGGCCGCTTGGTGGCGGCCTCGGCCGAGGGATTGGGCGGCGAAGGTCTGGATGCTGCTGGCGGCACCCATCCCGAAGCAAATGAGCGTGAACACGAAGATCGTGCACGGGCTGATCGCGGCCGTCGCCTCCGTGCCCAGCCGCGAGACCATTACGAAGTCGATGAAGCCCATGAGCATCCGGGAGACCATCGTGAGGATCATGGGCGCAGCAAGAACGAGGAGTCTCCGGGCCTCCTGGCGAAGCGGGGGCAACGGGGCCTGGTCAACAGCAAAGCCATGTTCAGGTTGGGCTTGTGGCTGCATCATGCCAACGGCTACTTTCCGGAATCACGAACCATTGCACTATACGAGACACCGTAGCGTCCGACCCCCGTGTCGGACGTGGATCAGAGCCGCGCGCGTTAGCACGCGGTCATTATTCGGCGCTGGACGGCCCTCGCATTTGAGTGATGACCGCTCCCTTGCGGTCGCGGCTCTGATCTTCGACGGCCGACAGGGGCGTCGGCCGCCACACTCAAACTGAAACCGCTCCCAACCGAAATAAAAAGCCCTGGAAACGTCGGCTTCCAGGGCAATCGCTCGCTTACAGTCGGTCGCACGCGCGTCGCCTAGGAAGCCTCCCTCTGCGGATCGATAATGCCGATGGGCGCGGATCGGCTCCAACGCACTATCTGATCCTTGTTGGCGAACGCTGTGAACATGAGGCACTCCCGATTCGGACAGTCCACACGGACCATGCCGGCGGCAAGTCTAGCCGAAGCCCCGCTCGCGGTCAACGGGTTTTGACGGCTTTGTTCTTCCGTCCGGGGTCAGGCAAGCGTCAATTGGCGGTGACGACCTCCTTCACCTGCGGAACGGCTGCCTTCAGATTCCGCTCGACGCCCATCTTCAAGGTCATTTGCGCACCGGGGCAGCCGACGCACGCGCCTTGCAGCCTGACGCTGACAACACCGTCGTCGCTCACACTGACGAGCTCGATGTCGCCGCCGTCGCCTTGCAGGGCGGGACGCATCCGCTCGTCTATGATCTTCGCTACCTGCGCTTTCCAATCAGCATTCGGGGCTTCGGCCATGGGTTTCTCCGTAGTAACAAGGGCTTTCAGGGATGCTCAAACAGCGGAAGAAGCCGATCCCCCAATCACAGATCGCGACGCGCGAGCCTCGAGTGAGATAAGGCGTTTCCTCGACCGTCCAAGTCTCAACAGGCGGATTATAGACGACCCGCAGCCGAGAGAAAAGGCCGATGAGCCGCGGACTTCAGCCCGCGCGGGGGTTTCCGGTGCAAAGACGCCCATGCCTCCGAGCGGCCGCGCGGGCTGAAGTCCGCGGCTCATTGATCGCCACAGGCTGCCCCACCTTGAGGCGACCAAGGCATCTGTTAGCCAGCACACGCCAGGGATTGGCCATAAGAGGCCAGAGCCGCACAGCCCGGCGGAGGTCTCGGGCGGCGGTCGGAAGATCGCCGTTTTCCAGATAGTGCATGCCGGATCGCTCGTGCATCCTGGCCCTTGCCTGGCGTTTGAGCCGTCCGGTGGGGTCGAGTCGGGCAAACAACGCATCGTGATCGGCAATGAGCGAGAGCATTTCGAATCGGTGGCGTTCCGGATTCGTGAAGTGGGCCGGGCCGGGCCGCTGACGGATGAGCGGGTCATCGAGCAGGACGGCGCGGTGCTTCTCCAACAGAGCGATCGCGAGGCGACGGTCTTCGCACGCCTTGCCGGACGCGAATCCGCCGACGCCTTCGAGGGCGTCGCGACGGATGAGGAGTGAGGAGCAGAGGCCGGTGAGGATATTGCGGACGAGGAGTCGCCGCCGCATCAGTACCGGGTCGAGCGGGCCGTCGTACCGGTAGAGATGGTATGACTCCGTGTCCGGAGACCAGGCCAGCGCAGCCGTCACGGCGAAATCGGCCTCGGGGTTTTCCTCCAACGCGGCGATTTGCAGTTCGAGCTTCTGCGGATCCCAGAGATCGTCGGCATCAAGGAATGCCAGCCAGTTCCCGCCAGCAGCCTCGATCCCCGCGTTACGGGCGGAGGACGCCCCGGCGTTGTCCTGGCAGATGTAGCGGACGTCCGGTCCGAATCGTTCGCAGACCTCGGCGGTGCGATCCTCACTGCCATCGTTCACCACGATGATCTCGTCAGGCGGCCGGGTCTGGGCGAGGATGGACGCGATTGCGTCCGGCAGGACCTCGGCCGAGTTGTACGAAGGGATGATGGCGGAGATCAGGGCATCATCGAGATTCCGGCGTCGCGTTGATGTGCAATCGGCCACGGAGGTCCTTCTCGGTGCTTCCGAAGATCACTCGCCGCTCGGCGGCCGGAGACAGCACGGGCAATCGCCTCGCGTCGTCCTGGGCCGCTTCGTGCGTGCGACACGAACTCATTTGCATCGGCGAGCCAGGGCCATCGGCTGGAGCCGCGTGGCGCCGGCGTCACCGCATCGCCGCGGGCCACTAGTGCTTCATGACACCTCGAACGAGGGGTTGCAAGGGTGCCCCTGGCGGCTGGTCCGCCAGTGCGTTCTTGGCGGCGGATACGCGCAAGACACTGGCAGGCAAGCTGCCAGTGGCACCCATCATTCGACCTGTCGCGACGCACTAGGTTTCTGAAGGCCTCGCTTTTCCACTCCCAATCTTGTAGGCCGAGCCGATTGCGAGAAAGAGCCAGAGGAGATCGAATACGCTGAACTGGGTGGAAATGAAGAACGAGAACATTCCGTCGCCATCGGATTCCGCCTGTTCCTCGGTTGTTTTGGCAGCTTTCACCTGGTCTTCGATCTGATCTCGGTACTCCTGCCACTTCGCGCGGATTTCGTCATCGCTCAGGGACTTGACGCGCAGTTCCGCCTCGATGTTGGCCGAGTTCCACTGCTTGTCTCGTTGCTCTTCCCCTTCGATGCCTCGGGCGTCCAGGATTTCGTTCGCCATCATTCCCGTGACAAACTCTCGCTGTACGTCGAGGTCGTCAGTCTGCCCAAGGAAGAACGCGCTGATCAAAAAAGAAAAGATTGCCACCTTCGCGCCGACAACTCCCAATACCGACATGCCGGCGGCGACGACACCGCCGGTCGTGCTCGGGTTCCGAGAACCGAGGGTCATCCCCAGCCCGGCCAACACGCCGATCCCCCAGGCGATATACCCCACCTCGACATTGAGGTGCCACACTGCGAGGAACCAAGCCACGCCACCGACCGCCGCCCCGGTTGCGCTCAGAATGACGCCGAGCACGAAGGTGCCTGTCGCCTTGGCCAGCGCCGCGCCCTTGCCGGTCGAGGTACTCTCCGGATTGGCCGTCGTGCCTGTCTGGGTGTTGAGCCCACACGCCGTGCAGACCACGGCGGCAGGCTGCATAATCGCCTGACACTCAGGGCACGCCTTTGGGCTAGCGACAGGCAATGGCGGCGCTGGATCGACCGCCGGACCGCTCGCAAGGGGAGCACTTTCCGGTGCGGGGATGGTCACGTGGCTGCCGCACTTGGGGCATTCGAACTGCTTCCCGACGGAAGTTGCGGGGGCTCGGAGCTTCGCACCGCACGCGCATTGCACGAGAATCTTGTCGGCTTCCGGCGTGGTCATGGCTGAAATCATCCTCCCTCTTGAATGACAGAGTTGGATTCACGGGCGAGATGCTCGTGCCGCAAGTTGTGTCAGAACGCCTCAGGCAGGCAGAAGAGCCGCGGGCTTCAGCCCGCGCGGTTGTCCGAAGATGCGAACGTGTTCACGCCGGGGACAACAGCGCGGACTGAAGTCCGCGGCTCCTCGCGCGCAACCCCGGCGCACTACCACACAACACTGGCAGGCAAGCTGCCAGTGGCACCCCTGGCGCCCCGGCGCGCCCTCTCGACGGGGCAACGAACAGACAACGATGAGGACGACGACCCGATCTGCCGACGGGCGGCCGGTTACTTCCAGTGTTCTTCGACCCAGGCCACGAGTTCCTTGACGTGGTTGGCACTGGCCGTCAGGAGCTTCAACTCATCTGCGGTGAGCTTGAGCTCGATGACCTTCTCCACGCCGTTCTTGCCGAGCACGCAGGGCACGCCGACGAAGCAGCCGCCGAGGCCGTATTCCTTGTCACAATAGGCCGCGCACGGCAGGATTCTGCGGCTGTCCTTGATGATCGCCTCGGCCATCTGGATGCTGGCTGCCGCGGGGGCGTAGTAGGCGCTGGTGCCCATGAGCTTGACGATCTCGCCGCCGCCCATCTTCGTTCGCTGGATGATCGCGTCGAGTTTGTCCTTGGAGATCAACTCCGTGACGGGAATGCCCGCGACGCTGGTGAAGCGGGGCAGAGGCACCATGTCGTCGCCGTGTCCGCCCATGAGCAGGGCGTTGATGTCCTTGACGCTGCACTTCAGCTCCATCGCGATGAACGCCCGGAAGCGACCGATGTCCAGGATGCCGGCCTGGCCGACAATGCGGTTGGTGGGCAGGCCCGTGGACTTCCACGCGGTCTGGACCATCGCGTCGAGCGGGTTCGAGATGATGATGTACGTGGCATCCGGGCTGAACTCGTACGCGCCCTCGCTGCACGAGCGGACGATGCCCATGTTGGTGGACATGAGATCGTCGCGGCTCATGCCGGGCTTTCGCGGGATGCCCGCCGTGATGATCACGATATCCGACCCGGCCGTGTCCTTGTAGTCGTTCGTGCCGAGGACGTTCGCGTCGAACTTATCGATGGGGCCGGCCTGGCACAGGTCAAGTCCCTTTCCTTGTGGCATTCCCTCGACGATGTCCAGCAGGACGATATCGCCGAGTTCTTTCATGGCGGCCCAGGCGGCACAGGATTCTCCGACGTGGCCGGCTCCGATGATGGTGATCTTTGGTCTACGCATGTTGTTGTCTCCTCTTTTGACGGTTGTCCGTGATGGATCGCCGGGATTGTACATCCGGGCGAGCGGAAGGGGAAGGGCCGCTGTCCGCTGGAAAGAATCACAGCTACACTGCCGAGATGCAGACGCACGGCAGCAAATACGATGCAACGGGCATTCTCTACATCGTCCTGACTCTGCTGGGCTGGGCGAGCGTTCTGCTGTTCCTCAAGCACTTGACCCCGTATATCGACGGCTGGACGGCCAACGGGTGGCGCTACGGGCTGTCCGCCCTGATGTGGCTGCCGCTGCTGGTCGTCACAACATTGCGGGGTCGGCTGCCGGACGGCCTCTGGCGACGGGCGATCGTGCCCTCGGTGGTGAACTGCGCCGGTCAGGTGTGCTTTGCTCTGATTCCATACTACATCGGGCCGGGCCTGGCGGGGTTCCTGCTGAGAGTGGCGCTGGTGTCTTCGACCTGCGGAGCCCTCATCCTGTTCGCCGACGAACGCTTGCTGATCCGCAGCCCACGGTTCTGGATCGGGCTGTTCCTGGTCGTCCTCAGCGCGGCCGGTACCATCGTGTTCAGCGCGGCCCCGGTCGAAGGGGCGACGGCCACCGGGATCGTGCTGGGCTTGATCGCGGGCACGGTATTCGGGCTCTATGGCGTGTCCGTGCGGCACTACATGCGGGACATCCCGGCCGCAACTTCGTTTGCCGTGATCTCGCTGTACACGGCCGCTGGAATGGTCGCGTTGATGCTCTTGTTCGGCGAGACGGGGGGCACGGCGGTGTTTCGCCTCAGCGCGTTCAATTGGATGATCCTGGTAGTGTCGGCCGTCGTAGGCATCGCGCTGGGGCACGTGTTCTACTACGCGTCGATCGCCCGGTTGGGCGTTGCGGTCAGCGGGGCGATCGTGCAATTGGCGCCGTTCTTCTGCGCGGCGGCGTCGGTCGCGATCTTCGGCGAAGTGTTGACGAAAGGACAGTGGATCAGCGGCTTCGTGATGCTGTTCGGTGGCTTCATCCTGCTCGATGCGGAGAGGCGGCGGAGGCATGTGGGCACCACAGACGAGATGCTCTGAGATTGGTAAACTGATGGGTGCCACGGGCAGCTTGCCTGCCCGTGTTCACTGGCGGACGAGCCGCCAGTGGCACCCTCGCACCGACCGTGTGTGATCGTGTGTTCAAAATGACCGGTTCCGCTCGCCATGACCAAACCCAGCATCATCTTCGTATGCACCGGAAACTGCTGTCGTTCGCAGATGGCCGAGGGGCTCATGTGTCAGCTTGCGGGCGACAGATTCGAGGTTCTCTCCGCAGGGTCGCACCCGGCTTGGTACGTCCATCCGCTGGCGATCGTGGTCATGGCGGAAGTGGGCATCGACATCTCCGGCCATGTCTCCAAGGGCATCGACGAACTCACTGGTCGTCAGTTCGACTACGTGGTGACCGTTTGCGATTACGCGCAGGCCCATTGCCCTGCGCTCGTCGGCCGAATCGCGACGTTCCACTGGCCGTTCGACGATCCGGCCATGATGTTGGGCGACGAAGAAGCCGCGTTGGAGAAGGCCCGTTGCGTGCGGGACGAGATACGCGCGAGACTGACGTGCTTTCTTGAAGAACACTCGGGCACACCGGCGGGAAACCCGTGACTGAGCCATCGCACAACGAGGCCGTGCAGTTGCTTGCACAGTGGCTGGGCGAGACGCGGCGCGGCGTTGCGTTTACCGGCGCCGGGATCAGCACCGAGAGCGGCATTGCGGACTTTCGCAGCCCCGGCGGCGTGTGGTCGCGTCATCAGCCTGTGATGTACCAGGACTTCTTGACTGATCCGGAAGAACGGATGCGCTACTGGCTGATCCGCAAGGAGTCGGTTCCGCAGTTCATGTCCGCTGAGCCCAACGCGGGCCATCTCGCACTGGCGAAGCTCGAAGCCGAGGGGCATTTTCAGGCGGTCGTGACGCAAAACATCGACGAATTGCACCAAAGGGCGGGCAGCAAACGCGTCCTCGAAGTCCACGGGACAGCGATGCAGGTGCACTGCCTGAGTTGCGACAAACGCTACTCCGCCGAGGAGATCCAAGCCCGGCTGGAGGCCGGCGACGAAGCCCCGGTTTGCGATGACTGCGAGGGCATCCTCAAGTCAATGACGGTCTCATTTGGGCAGGATCTGCCGCAGGACGTCTGGGCGGAGTCGGTGGCGTTGTCGGAGGATTGCGACCTCTTTCTCGCGATGGGTACGAGCCTGGTCGTGCATCCCGCCGCCCGGCTTCCACAGGTCGCAAGAGAGAGTGGGGCGCGGCTGGTGATCGTGAACCGAGACCCGACACCGCTGGACGGCATCGCGGACTTGGCCCTCCACGCGCCGATCGGCGAAACAATGGCGGCTGTGATGGCTGCGATGTAGACGCGTGGCCGGCGTTCCTGATCCGCACTGCGCATGAAAAAGGCCGCCTACGTGGGTGGGTTTAGGCCCAAGAGTGGTGGGTGGAAGGAGAATCTGCTCGGGGAGAGTCATCCACACCCATAGGCGGCTATGCTAAAGATACATTGCGGACCGGGGGCTCGCTATCGGGTAAACACCCTATTTTTCGGGCGGTTACGATCCGCCGAACCAGCCGCAGCGTAGAGGGTGGAGGGCGCAGAGGGCCCCCTTGTAGCGACGAAAACCGAAGTTGTTTGGACGGCACGGTCGTGGGCGGGTAGAATCGGCCGCTCTGGCTGAACAACGGAGTCCTTGCCATGGATGGTCCCGCCTCGACAATGGAACCTATGACGGAATGGGAAGACACCACGCCGACGGAGCCCGCTCAGGATGAGGTGCATCCCGCAGCCGAGACTGACATCCGGCCGGATGAGGTCCGGGAGATCCGTCCTCAGCGCGTCGTAGAGGCGATTCTCTTCGCCGCCGACTCTCCGATGCCGGCGCCGAAGATCGCTGCCGTTCTGGGGGTTGGAAGTGCGCGCGACGTTCGCAAGCACATTGAGGAGCTTAACGCCGAGTACGCCGAGCATGGTCTGGCATTCAGGATAGAGAACATCGCAGACGGTTACCAGATGCTCACCCTGCCGGCGTACAACACTTGGCTCAAGAAGCTGATTCGCACCCGGCAGGAGACGAAGCTCTCTCCAGCCGCCCTCGAGACGCTGGCGATCGTCGCCTACAAGCAGCCTTGCACCCGTGCGGACATCGAGGCGGTCCGCGGGGTCGCCGCGGGGGATCTTCTCAACCGCCTCCGCGAAATGAACCTCGCCAAGATCGTCGGCCGCGCGGAGGACCTGGGCCGACCGTTGCTCTACGGCACGACCAAACGGTTTCTCCAGATCTTCGGGCTGCCATCGCTGGAGGATCTGCCGCAGATCGAAGCGCTGACCACAGGCGACGCCCCAACGGCAGACGCCCCGGTCGTCTCGGATGCGCAGGCCGAGCAAGATGAACCCGCGGTATCCCTGACTCTCGTCGAGCAAGATGAAACTACGGAATCCACAAGTCCAGTTGAACAAGACGAAACCACGGCTCCAGTTGAGCAAGATGAAGCTGCGGAATCCACAAGTCCAGTCGAGGAAGATGCAACCACGACATCCCTGACTCTAGTTGAGCAAGACGAGGGCGATGAACTCGGCGAGCCTGCCGTCACACCGGAGGACATCGAGTCCGATGCGCCTTCGGACGAGGACGAGTTGACCGCCACCCCTGGCGACGATGATGGGGGCTCCAATGCGTTGCCTCAATCGTAAGTAGGGCGTTGCGCCAGAACAAGATGAATGGCCGATCCGCCAAACGGCAAAGCCCTGGTGGGTGGTGTTTCGTGTGTTGTGGCGGGGCTGCCGGGTCCTGGGCCCACGGATTGGGTTACTCGGGATTGCGAACGTCCCTGAGGCTTGGGGATCGGCTCGATTGAGAATGTGTGCGCGAAGTCCGATCCGTGGGCTTGGGGTGCTTGTCGTGGGGGATAAGAGACGACCAGCGGCCGACTCGGGCGTTGTTCACCCGAAGTCGACGGCTGGTCGTTGGAGTGTCTTCGCTATGTCACTGCGCCATGCGGCGAATCAACGACTCGCGCCGCGCGGCGCGTCATAACCTCGTGCCTTACGGTTCGGTCGTGAATCGCCATACGACGCCTTGGGTCACGCCTGCGTCGTTCACAGCGTCGATGCGCCAGAGGTGGGTCGTCGTGCCGGCGGCCAGGGTCCCGGGATCGTAGGTCCGCGACGTCTGGCTGCCCTGGTACATGGTGTTCGGGCTTGTCGGCGTGGCGACGTTGATGCGTTCACCCGGCGGCAGGGCGCTGTTCGCCGCTTCTTCGATGAAGTACACGTGGTAGCGAGTCGCGCCCGAGGCGGCCGCCCAACCCAGCGTCAGCGTCGTCGGCTGATTCGTTGCGTTGTTCGCCGGCGTGGGCGAACCCACCTGGTCCGGTGGCGCGAGTGTGGTGAACTCCCACACGTCGCCCTCGGTCTTGACCGAACCACCGCCCGCCACCTCGTCGATCCGCCAGTAGTACGTCGTGTCGGCGGCCAGTGTGCCGGGATCGAAGATCGTACCGGCGACGTTTCCGCGGAATGCCGCCGGCGCGCCGTTGACGACGTCCGCCAGCGAGGTGCTGAAGTACACGTCGTGCGAGGCTGCCCCGACGCCCTTGGTCCATTGCAGCAGGGTGTCGATCGCCACGTCATCGGCGAAGTCGTTCGGGATCGGGTTCGTCGCCTGGCCCGGCCCGGTGCGGAACTGCCAGGTTTCCCCCTTGGTCGTGCCGTCGACAGTGACAGAGTCGATCCGCCAGTAATGGAAGGCCATCCCCGTCAGCGGTCCCGGGAAGAACAGCGAGCCGGCCTGGTTGCCCTGGAACTCCGGGCTCGTGTGCGTCGCGTCCTGCACGGCCGTGAAGTTCGTGCCGAAGTAGACGTCCTGGCTCGTCGCCAGCGGGTCCGGTGTCCATGAGAGCATCGGTTCGACCTCCACGCCGGCTTCGCCGTCGAACGGATCGGGGTCCGTCGCCTGGCCCGCGCCGGTGGTGAACGACCACACTTCGCCCTCTTCCGTGCAGCAGCCGACGGGGTCGATTCGCCAGTAGTACGTTTCGCCGCCGTCAAGCGTGTCGGGTTCGAACGTCGTGCCTGCCTGGTTGCCCTGGAAGGCGACCGGTGGGTTGACGGTGTCGAGGTACACGTTGTAGCTCGTCGCGCCCGATGCCGCGGTCCACGAGAGCACTGTGTTGACGTCGATGCCGACGTCAGCGTCCTCGGGCTCGGGCTCGGACGCAGCGCCGACGGTCGTCTCGAACTGCCAAACGTCGCCCTTGGTTACGTGTTCGTCCGCATCGAGTTCGTCGACCCGCCAGAAGTAGGCGGTGCAGCCATCCAGCGGTCCCGCTGGCGTGAACGATTCCGTGCCCAGCAACTTGTTGCCCTTGTACTGGGGGCTCGCACGGGTGGCATCTTCGACGGCGGTCTCGCTGATGCCAAAGTAGATGTCGTGCGACACCGCCCCGATGCCCGCGTTCCACGTCAGCGTCGGTTCGAGTTCCACACAACTGTCGCCATCGTCGGGCGTGATCGGCTTCGCCGCCGGGCCCGCGCCAGTGAAGAACGACCACACCTCGCCTGGGGTGATGCAGTCGGCCGGATCGCCGACCTCGTCGATTCGCCAGTAGTAGGTCGTCGCGCCTTTGAGGTTCACCGGGGTGTAGGCTGTCCCAGGCTGGTTGCCCTTGAATATGCCGGGCGTGGTGGGCGTGGCGTTCTCCACGTCCGCCTCGACCTTGCCGAAGTACACGTTGTGCGACAGCGCTCCTGCGCCTGCGTCCCATTCCAGCGTCGCGTCGAGTTCGATGCCGGTATCTTCGTGGAGCGGTACGGGATTCGTTGCCATGTCCGGCGCGGTGGTGAAGCTCCAGACTGGTCCCTTCGTGTTGCCGCCCGTCGAGTGCTCGTCGATGCGCCAGTAGTACAGCGTGTCGCCCTCGAGCGGACCGGGGTCAAAGAAGGGATTCACTGTTCCGCCGAGGAACTCGGTGTCAAACATGTCCGCGTTTTGCACCGCAGTCTGATTCTTTCCGAGGTACACGTTGTGGCTTGTCGCTCCAACGCCTGCGGTCCATTCGAGCAACACGTCGAGTTCGACGCACTCCGCGCTGTTGGACGGAACGGGGAACTCGGCCGGCGCCGGGAGAGCGCCTGTATGGAACGTGAGAAGCTGGCCGGTCGTCGTACCGCCGGGGCCGACGGCGTCGATCCGCCAGTAGTAATCCGTGTCCGGGCTCATGCCGAGCGGGTCCCACGTCGTGACCAGGACGTCTTGGTTCCCCTGGAGGGCCGAGGCAGAGCCGTTGACGACCGCACTTGCGCTCGTGCTGAAGTACACGTCGAAGCTGTCTGTCACGCCGCCACCGATGCCGACGTTCCACTCGAGAATGCTGTTCACATCCACGTCCGTTGCGTTGTCCTCGGGGCTGAACGGTCCTTCTACCTGCGCCGGAGGCTCCGCCGTCGTGAAGGTGAACACGACGCCCTTGGACGTGCCGCCCGGGCCCAGCGTGTCGATCCGCCAGTAGTAGATGGTCGAGCCGAACAAATCACCGGGATCGAACACCTTCGACGTCTGATTGCCCTCGAACTCGGGACTGCTCCGCGTAGCATCGCCGACTGCAACCGGGTCAAAACCGAAGTACACGTCGAAGCTCTCGACCGACGGAACGGCCGACCAGCTCAGGTTCTGTGTCGCCACCACACCGATCGCACCGTCAGCCGGAATCGGGTTGGTCACCGCGGCGGGCAAAGCCGTGGTCTGGAACATGAGGACGTCGCCCTTGGTGGTGCCGCCCGGGCCGACCTCGTCGATTCGCCAGTAGTACGTTGTTGACGCAAGCAGTTCGCCGGCTTCATCGGCGTCCTCGTCCTCGGGGTCGTAAGCCAAGCCCGTCTGGTTGCCGATGAACACGTCTTCGTCGTCCGTCGTCGCGTTCTCGACATCGGCCTCGACCTTGCCGAAGTAAACGTCGTGACTCGTCGCGCCCTTGCCGGCCTTCCATTGGAGGACCTGCTTCACCGGCGCTGTCGTCGTTCCGTCAACCGGCTGGAAGTCCTTTGCTTTCTTCGGCGCTACCGCTGTCTTGAATTGATAGAGATCGCCCTTTGTCACGCCGATCGTGTTTCGAGAGTCCACGCGCCAGAAGTACTCCGTGTCGGGATCGAGGCCCTCGGGATCGAACTCCGTTTCCTCCTGGTTGCCGCGGAAGATGGCGCCGGTGCTGATCGTTGCGTCTTCAACGGCCGTCCTCACCTTGCCCAAGTAGACGTCGTAGCTTTCCGCATCCTCGCCGCTTGTCCAGGTGAGCGTCGTGGTAACGTCCACGTTCTCCGCCTCATCCATCGGGTTCGGACCGGTGACCTTGCCCGGGAAGCCTTCCGGCGTCGGGTCGGGCCCGGGCCCGGGACCGCCGTTCGGCACCACC
>JBDRKQ010000236.1:0-5330 GCA_043813895.1 Planctomycetota bacterium | reverse complement strand
GCAAACGCGAGTCACCAACGGAAGCCCGTCCTTGTGACCGGTGCGAGCGGCTATATCGGCGGCCGGCTCGTCTCGCGGCTCCTGGCGGCCGGGCATCGCGTCCGCTGCCTGGCACGCGAGCCGCGTAAGCTGGATTCGCGCCTATGGGTTGGCGATGCCGACGTCGAGGTAGTGCGCTGCGACGTGAGCGATCGGCAAACGCTCACCGACGCCATGAACGGCTGCGGCCCCGCGTACTACCTGGTCCATTCGATGATGGCTGCCGGGCCCACCTATCGTGAGCGCGACCGCATGCTGGCGACAATGTTCGCTGAGGAGGCTGCGGAAGCGCGCCTGGACCGGATCGTTTACCTTGGTGGTCTGGGTGAAACTGGTTCGGGGCTCAGCGAGCATCTCGCTTCCCGGCGCGAAGTCGAAAACGCACTGGCGTCTCGTTCGGTTCCTGTGACGGTCTTGCGCGCGGCGATGATCATTGGTTCCGGCTCGGCGTCGTTCGAGATCCTGCGGTATCTTGTCGAACGGTTGCCGGTGATGGTCACGCCCCGCTGGGTCAGTACAGAGGCACAGCCAATCGCCGTTCAAAACGTGCTGCACTATCTGGTCGCGTGCCTGACTTGTCCGGCGACAGTGGGCCGGACTATTGACATCGGCGGCGCTGAGATCATGACGTACCGGGAGATCATGCAGGTCACGGCCAATGCGCTCGGATTGCGCAGGCGTTTCATCATCCCCGTGCCGGTCCTGACGCCGCGACTGAGCTCGCTCTGGATTCACCTCGTGACGCCGATCAGCCACCGGATTGCGCGCCCATTGGCAGACGGGTTGCGCAATCGCGTGGTTTGTCGAGACGATTCGGCTGTTCGCCTGATGCCGCAGCATCTTCTGACAACACGTGATGCCATTGGCGCAGCGCTCGGCGACACGAGAGCCCACGAGGTGGAAACGGCTTGGTTTGACGCGGGTCCCATGCCGGGAGATCCCGATTGGTCGGGCGGCAAGGTCTTTGTGGACTGTCGCTCAACTGAAGTAAATGCACCGCCCGATGCCGTTTACAGCGCCGTATCTCGGATCGGAGGCGACCAGGGCTACTACGCGGCAGATTGGTTGTGGCGTCTGCGCGGCCGGCTCGACCGACTCGTCGGTGGACCGGGACTGCGCCGCGGTCGGCGTGACCCCCAGCAACTCTCGTACGGAGAGGCGCTGGATTTTTGGCGGGTCACCTGCGTCGAGCCCAACCGGCGAATCGAACTGCGTGCCGAGATGAAGCTGCCCGGCGAAGCGGTGCTGAATTTTGAGATTCGTTCGGATGAACGCAGCAGCGAGACCTGCACGCTTGTCCAGACCGCGAGGTTCAAACCGAAGGGGCTGTCGGGGCTGGCGTACTGGTACGCCGTGATGCCGCTGCACGGCCTCGTGTTCGAAGGGATGCTCAGGGGAATCCGACGCGCTGCGGAGCGAATCGGTGATCCCGGTGGCGGGCTACGGCCCAATCGACCGGTAGCAGCGGACGTTGCCTCGAAATCGAGATCATCGACCAAGGAGACTTGAGGCATGCGGGCGTTGATGTGGTTTCGATCCGATTTGCGGGTTCAGGACAACGCGGCGCTCCACCATGCCTGCAAGGCCGCGGACAAGGGCGCGATAGCGGTCTTCGCGATCTGCCCAAAGCAGTGGGCCAGCCACGACTGGGGCAGCATGAAGGTGGATTTCGTGCTCCGTAGCGTCAGCGCGCTGTCCGCAGCACTGGCAAAACTGAACATCCCGCTCGTACTAATCCGATCTGAGCATTTCGCACAGGTTCCGGGCAAGCTCCTCGCACTCGCCAGGCGCTATGCGTGTGACGCTCTGTATTTCAATCGGGAATATGAGGTCAACGAGCAACAACGCGACCGCGAGGTCACAACTTGGTTCCGGGAGCATCACCGAGACGTTCACGCATTCACCGACCAAGTGATCGTGGATGTTGGCCGCCTACGCACGGGAATGGGAGGCTACTACACGGTATTCACGCCGTTCAAGCGCAAATGGTGTCACGTCCTGAAGGAAGAAGGCTTGCCGTCCGTGTCGCCAAGGCCCCGCCGTCAGGAACGAATCGGTATTGAACCTGCCGCCATACCGGCGACACTCAGAGGATTCGCAGGCCATCTGCGTCAGGATCTGTGGCCCGCGGGCGAACAGGTGGCACACAAGCGTCTGAGAACCTTCGTGTCGCGCAAGATCGGCGACTACCATCGGGCTCGTGACTTCCCGGCTGGTGACGGCACCAGTGCGCTCTCGCCTTACCTGGCGGTCGGCGTGCTGTCTCCCAGGCAGTGCCTTCGAGCTGCCCTCGAAGCCAACAATGGAAAGCTCGACTCCGGCAAGCAGGGTGTGACGACATGGATCAGCGAGCTGATTTGGCGAGAGTTCTATCGGCACGTTCTCATCGGCTTCCCGCGAGTATGTAGGGGCCGACCATTCAAGCCGGCGACCGACAGCCTGCCATGGCGCGACGATGAGGAGCAATTCGCCGCATGGTGTGCGGGCCGGACGGGCTTCCCTATTGTGGATGCCGGCATGCGACAACTGGCTCAAACAGGTTGGATGCACAACCGGCTGCGAATGATCGTGGCGATGTTTCTGACCAAGGATTTGTTCATCGATTGGCGTTGGGGCGAACGCCACTTCATGCGGAACCTGGTGGATGGCGATTTCGCCAGCAACAACGGCGGTTGGCAATGGTCGGCCTCAACCGGTACCGACGCAGCGCCCTACTTTCGCATGTTCAACCCACTCAGCCAGGGCCGGCGCTGCGATCCCGACGGCAGCTTCATTCGTCGCTTCGTGCCCGAGTTGGCCGGATTACCCGACAGCCGAGTCCACCGCCCGGACGTGCAGTCTCTGGCCGCAACCGACTACCCGCCTCCCATCATCGACCACGGGCGAGCACGCAAGTTTGTGACGCAAGCCTTCCGCCGATTGCGCGGAAGGACGTCACACTAGGAAACTGAGCAAGCACGCGAGGGACAACGGTCGGCGAGCACGCATTCTCCGCACAGCGGCGATCCTGCCCTACAGACACGCCGACCATGCTCTACCATCAGAACGTGAAAAGGATAGACGAGCTTCGGAGGACATTGCAGGCCCAGAACATCATGGGCCCGCTCGGGAGTACATCGCTGCTCGATCAAGCCCAGGCGGCGTGTCACCCGATGCACATGCGTGTCCACTGGCAGCGCCGGCCGCTGATAGCAGAACATCAGGACGCAACTCGCCGTCTTCGGTCCAATGCCGTCCAGGGATTGGAGAAATGCCTTTGCTTCCTCCATCGGCCTCCGCGCCAGAAAAGCCAATGAGAGCCGGCCTGTCTTGGCCCGCACGGCGCGCAATGCCGCCTGAATTCGTGGAGCCTTGATCCTCGCCAAACCTCCCGAGCGGATGGCCGACGCCACGTCAGCCGTGGGCGCCTTAATCACCTCCTCCCAGGTCGCGAACCTTGCGCGTAGCGCCCGCAGCGCCGCCATCGAGTTTTTATCCGTAGTGTTCTGGGAAAGAATGGTCTGCACCAGCCCTTCGACCCCCGGCGCGTGCTTACGCCACGGTCGAGGCCCGTAAGCCTTCTCCAGCCGGCGTACGATCGCGGCGATGCTCTTCCCGCGATCTTTGCCATCGGCTTCCCGACCTCGTCCGGACGACGCGGTCGGCGTGAAAACCTTCCGACCAGCTTTCAAGTCAACTCCGGGTCTGTCAGTAGTCCAGCCAACGCAGGCCCGTCACACGCGTGCCTCGGCGACTTGCTCCTTCTGCCAGCTACGACTCCTACTGCTCCGCTGCCAACTTGGCATCGTACCGGCCCAGCCAGCTTGACCGGTCGGCAAGTGGTTGTGGCACAACCGGGCGAGCCTCCAAGCCGGTCATTGGCAAGGACTTAGCCGCGAAATCACCGCTAAGCCACTTCACCGTCCCCTAGATTGGTTGCGCAAAGCCGGATCAAGGTCAAAACGATCGAGATTCATCACCTTGTTCCAAGCCGCCACGAAGTCATGAACAAACTTCTCACACGCCTCGTCACAGGCGTAGACTTCCGCGATGGCTCGAAGTTGCGAGTTTGAACCGAACACAAGATCGACTCGAGTACCAGTCCATTTGACCTCACCCGTCTTCCGGTCGCGTCCTTCGAAGACACCATCGCGGTCGCCGGACTTCTGCCACTGCGTGCTCATATCCAACAGGTTTACGAAGAAGTCGTTGCTCAACGTCTCAGGCCGCTCGGTAAAAACTCCATGTTGGGAGTTTCCAAAGTTCGCATTCAGGACCCGCATGCCGCCGACAAGCACCGTCATCTCAGGAGCGGTCAACGTCAGCAGTTGCGCCCGATCCACGAGCAACTGCTCCGCCCGTTGATTGTGTCCCTCTCTAAGGTAGTTGCGGAAGCCGTCCGCGGTCGGTTCGAGCACGGCGAAGGCGTCCACGTCGGTCATCTCCTGCGACGCGTCGGTACGACCAGGTGAGAAGGGAACCTGAACGTCGTGTCCGCCTTTCTTTGCAGCTTGCTCGACAGCTGCACACCCACCCAGGACAATCAGATCGGCCAGCGATACCTTCTTGCCGCCGGACTGCGCACTGTTGAATTCCTGTTGGATTGTCTCGAGTACCTGCAGTACCTTTGCGAGTTCGGCCGGTTGGTTGACTTCCCAGTCCTTCTGCGGCGCGAGGCGAATGCGCGCCCCGTTCGCTCCTCCCCGTTTGTCAGAACCTCGGAAACTGGCCGCAGACGCCCAAGCGGTCGAGACCAATTGCGAAACGGACAGTCCTGAGGCAAGGACTTTGCCTTTCAGGTCAGCGATGTCCGGCTCCCCAATCAACTCATTATCAACATCGGGAACAGGATCCTGCCAGATCATTACCTCTTCCGGAACATCTGGGCCGAGATAGCGCGAGCGGGGGCCCATGTCGCGGTGGGTCAGCTTGAACCATGCCTTGGCGAAGGCGTCCGCGAACTCCTCCGGGTTCTCGAGGAAACGCCGCGAAATCGGCTCATAGATCGGGTCGAACCTCAGCGCCAGGTCTGCCGTGGTCATCATCGGCCGGTGCTTCTTCGACGGGTCGTGCGCGTCAACCACCATGTCCTCTTCGGCGACGTCCTTGGCCAGCCATTGATGCGCGCCGGCCGGGCTCTTGACCAGCTCCCACTCGTATTTGAACAGCACTTTCAGATAGCCCATGTCCCATCTGGTCGGGTACGGTTTCCAGGCGCCTTCGATGCCGCTGGTGATCGTATCGCCGCCTTTGCCGCTTCCGAAGCTGCTCTTCCAGCCGAGGCCCTGCTCCTCAACGGGGGCGGCCTCGGG
>JBDRKQ010000235.1:0-10700 GCA_043813895.1 Planctomycetota bacterium | reverse complement strand
GTCCTGAGCCTGGATGATCCTCATTTGTTTCCCGTCAATAAGAAGTTCACAGAGGAGGATTCAGCCGAGTAGCCTGTCAACCACATACTAGAGCATTTTAGGGTTGAGGTTGCGTCCTCCATTGCCGCTTCGGTGTGGCGTCGGCCCCCGGTGGCCGACGGGGATGACCGATTGGCTGACCTTCTCTGGGGTGGAACGCTGACCGCTTGCTAACGCGCGCGGCTCTGATCACCGCCGGCGGTGTAGGCAATCTCAACCTTAAAATGCTGTAGATCGTTCTCTAACAGAGAAGCCGCGGGCTGGCCGCGTATTCGATCAAAACCATCGTCCGGAGTTCTTCGGGTGGAGTAACAGGGGCGGCCTGCAGGGCTACATGCCGTACGTCGCGGGTTCGAAGTCCGCTTCGGTCAGGCCGACGTCAAACGTGATATCTCGGTACTCGTATTTCCCGAGGAGGTTCTGCGGGAGCTTCGCATCGTCGGAATAGCAGTACACGGCAACGGCGATGCGATATTTTTTATCAATGTAGATCTCGGCTGTGCGGTCCGGGTAGATTCCCTGGGCGCCTGTGTAGGCCAGCCGGCGGCGCAATACCCAGACCGGCCGACCGTCAAAACGGCTCTCGCCGCGAAAGTCCAGGGACAACTCCTCCCGCTCCTTCGCCAGCTCACAGTACTTGATCAACAGATCCAAGGTTCGCTTGAAGCCGAATTCGTCGATCGAGCGGCGCGCCGTTCTCTTGGCCATCGAGCCGCCGATCGGCATCTTGATGCTCTTGATCAACCACTTGGCCGCCGCACTCTCCGGCTGACAAAGGGCCAGCTCTCTTTCTCCGTAAGCCGTCTGCTCGGGGTCGATCCACTTCCCCTTGATGTAGAGGACGCGCTTCGCCAAGCCCGGATTCCGCTTCCAGTGCATCACGACACTGTAGGGCTCCAGGCGATGGAGCACTTCGATCTCCTGCTCCGCGCCCATGCCCGACGGGAGCAACTCCTGCTTCACCAAGGTGCAGCGATAGTCCTTCACACTCTCGGCGTGTCGGGCTCGGGCTTCGACCAACGCGGCGAGAGGATCCTCCCTCAGCAACTGCTCGAAGCGATCGGCCGGTGCGCGCTCTGCCGCAAAGACCAGCGGTGAGCTTCGGTTGACGACGACCTCGTGGTCCTCATCCGAGAACTGGTAGTACAGCATCCCGGCGAGAATCAATGCGAACAGGATCTCGATTCGCCGACGCGTGTTTTGACGTGAATCTCGAGGCATTCGCCTTTGACCTCGCCAATGCTCGGCAGACGCACTGACGAAAACAGAATTCCTAACCCTGGCTCAGGCACGCTGCACGTTTCGCGCGTACGGCGACAGCGCACCTACACCTAGTTCATCGGTCTCGTGCCTTCGCGGCCTTAGGAAGCTTACTCGTTCTCCGCGGCGAAACCTATTATCAGTACAGGCATTGCGGGTCGCCTGTCTTCCGAGGGCATGTACGCCCCGCGCCAAAGCTTGGCGGCCACCGTCACCTTGCAGCTCCGGTGACACTTGTACACGCCACTCACAGCACTGTAGCGACCGGATCTGAAGCAGTCAACGCGAATCCGCACTTTCTCAGGCCCATCTCGGATTTCAGGAATGCGCGTAACCTTCTATAGCTACGTGTGTTACGAGCACGTGCCTGGCGAACAGCGTTCGGGGCGATAAAGACCGTACCTGACGATATAGGACGCGACGGCAGCGGGAACGAGGTATCGGATCGGCAGATTCGCTGCGACCCGGCCGCGGATATCGGTGGCGCTGATGTCGATGGCCGGGGTCGCGCAGCACTGATCCAACAACGATTGGGCCTGCTCCCGCCCCACGGCCCCGGCGAGCTGCGACAAATCGGGCGGCGTCCAGCCCGGCCGTGTTGCCGTCACGATTGTGACGCGCGTCACCAACTCCGCGATCCGCCGCCAGGTGACGAGTTCCGGCAGCGAGTCGGCTCCGATGATCCAGTGCAACACCGCCGACGCCCCTAGTTCGGCACGAAACGCCGACACGGTGTCGATCGTGTAGCTTGGCCCCCCGCGTTTCATCTCTATGTCGGAGACGGAGAAAAGCGGATCACCCTCGACCGCGAGCCTAGCCATGGCAATGCGCTGACTCGTATCCGTCAACACGACGTTCGGTTTGTGTGGGGGACGGGGCGCCGGAATCAGGATGACACGCGAGAGGTCGAGTTGCTCTGCGATACTCCGGGCCGAAATCAAGTGCCCGAAGTGGATCGGGTCGAAGCTGCCGCCGAAGAGCGCGATACGCTGAGCCGTGGACATAAGTTCTTTGTCCCAGACCGATGCCAGGCAAGACGGCGGCACGTGGAAACGACGCTACTCCAGCTTGCTATGCTCCCGGGCTCGCGACGTCTTCCGCGCCTAGCTCGCCGTCCTCAGCTCCGGGAAGCGCCGCCTCCGGTCCAGCGGAAGCTGCGGAACCGCCATCCTTGGAAGACGGCAATGGGACGGCGTTCCAGGATATCTCGATGGAGTATTCCGATACGTCGAGAGACGCCTTGACCGACTCCCCCGCCTCAGCTTTTACCTCTGTCCGGCCCGCCAATACAAGGTAGTACCCCCGCTGCGGTTCCAGACGAACGTCGAAGACGAGTTCAGGAGCGCGACTTGAAGAACTCGGCCCTTTAGTAGCGTCGCCCATCACCAGATCTTCGCGCGTAATCACCGAACCGTTCGTGTCCTTGATGAAGAACTGGAGGTTCGTGGAGGAGGTGCCCCCGATTGTCGCAGCCTTGTCGCCGTCGATGCGTCTGACTTCATTGGATTGGGAAGCCCGAAGGCGCAGCTTCACAACACCCGCGAGTGGCGTATCCGTGGCGTTGTCGAAACAGTAGCCGAGTTGGAAGGCGCCCCAGGCCGAGCCGCCGTCGCTCGCTTCAGCGCCGCAGCCGGCGGTGTCCTTGCCGAAGGGATCGGTCATGCCGGAAGCCTGTCCCTCCTCACCGGACTTCCGGGAGAGGATATTGAAGGGAGTATCCCCGGGGACCGATAGGCCGTCCGCCGCGAGCTTGGCCTGATCGAGGTCCGGCCGCTCACTCGCGGAGCGGCGGATAGTCAAGCCCGTATCGCCGCCGCCACAGCCGCTCAGGAGGACCATCAGCGCCAGTCCGGCCGAACACAGCAAGGTGCCGCGTCGGTCCACGCTTGTTACTCTGCTTTTCTTGCTCATGGTTCGTGCCAGCCTACGCTCGTCCTCGGCCCTTGTAAAGTGTGGGAATCTCGCACGTCGGGTTGTGCTGAAAGAGCCTGAGAGGGGACTGGGTGATTAGTCGCTGTCAATCATGCCCGGTGCCACAGAGCCTCGACATGGACTCTTGACAGGAATCGGCACGAAGCGCACCTCGCCCTCCTCGCGGTCCGCGCCGACGCTGTAGTTGCGGACCTTCCAGTTGGGCGAGTCCGGTTCGTCCAGCCAGTGGGTGTTGTTCTCTTGGCCGGACCAATAGCTATCGCTCCCACCGACATCGAGGAACAGGGCCACCGACGTCGCATCGGCGAAGTACACGTTCGGCTCGGGCCGCTCCGCCGCGCCCATGTCGAACCTCTCCTCGGACTTGGCCATGCCGGGCTTGTTCTTCGGATCGCTCGTGTACGTGTCGTCGCCGCCGACGTCGATCACGGCCGTCATGCTGCGATTGATGTTGTAGCTGATGCCGTTCTGCTTGACTTCATAAACGTCGTCGCCGCCGATATCGACGTGCAGGGCCACGGTGAAGTCGTGCCCCCAGCCGATGCACATGTTCGACGTCTCCTCAGCCAGGTGCTTGTCGTTGCCCCCCTCATCGAGCAACGCGCCGATGCAGAAGTGCGCGCCTGTGCCCTGGGAGTAACACACGCCACGGTACTCATCGTCTCCCGTCCCGTCGTAGAGCAGCCCGATGCCGAACCAGTAGCCGGTGCCCATGGTCCAGCTTCCGGAGACGTACTTGTCATCGCCTTCGATGTCAATCAACGCTCCGAGCCCCCCGGCCCAGGAGTGGCCGTCACAGCCGTCGCCCCGGCGCCCCATCGCGCAACCCTGGGCGTTGCTGACGGACACATCGTGATCCGGTGAGTGATACGACGGTCGGCCCGTCACCTTGGCGCTCCGCACGGCGGTGTATGAATCGTTCCCTTTCCTGTCAGCCAACACGCCGACGCCCGAAACGCCGCCGAGCCCCTGTCCGTCGGCATAGAGCGTGTACGCGTCGTTGCCATCGCAGTCGAACATCAGACCGACGCCGAAGTACCCGCAGCCCTGGCCGTTGAACTTCACGAAGTACGTGTCATTGCCGCCAAGATCGGCGCAGAGCCCCAGCCCAAACTGCCCCACGCCCTGTGCGTAGTGCTCGGCCTTGTAGTCGTCGTCTCCGGCTGCATCGATCAGAACACCGATGCCACACATCCCGGCGCCCTGCGCCGGTTGGCTCGACACGTAACGATCATCACCGCCGCAATCCAGCAGCAGCCCGATCGGACGGTCCGCTGTCGAGGCCGCCACGCCGCCGGTGTAGGTGTCGTTCCCGCCGAGATCGATCACAAGAAGCGAGTCGGCGCCGTCCACTGCGTCGTCTCCGCCGCCTCGAATGCGGATCCAGCCCCACGGCGAGCGCCAATCGAAAGCGAACTCCGGCACGTCCTTCAGGCAGCCCGACTTCGCAAGAGCGATACGGGCGTCATCCAGTGCTTGAACACACTTCTCCCCCGCGTACCAGAGGCTCGCCTGGTCAAGCGTCCGCGCCAGATCGTCAAACTCCGGGCAATAGTCGTAGGCATCGACCTGTTCGTGGCCGACGTCGTAGCGGCGCGCGACGATGGTCCGCTTCGCGCCGTCCACGTTGCGAAACGCGAGGTCGGCCCACCGGTGGGCATCGACGACGGACATGACCAGCCGGCCGAGAATCGGTCGAGCTGCTTCCGGAATGACCGCCACTTGTTTGTCGAGGTCCTTCCTGAACTCGGGATAGGGCAGATCCATGTGGAAGGTAAACGGCACCGTCGTACGGCCCGCAGCCTGGTGCAGCCGGAGGATCGCTTCGACCAGCGGTGTCTGCTCCTTGGGCAGGTTTGTCGCGTAGCCACGCAGCGTGCCCAACTTCGGATTGACCCCCAGGATGTGCACGGCGTTGTACAAGTTCGACGTGGCACGGCCCGCATCGTCGTCAAGGGTCGCCGGGTCCAGGTGTGTGCGGGCCACCTGGCCGAGCAGCCGTGTGTACGTGATCGTGTCCAACGGCTCGGCGAACAGGCCGTCGAAGGCCCGAAGCTTGTAGGAGATGTCCGCGGGGAACTTCGGCCACCAACCTTTCGGCTGCCAACCGAGGTCCGCCCGTTTCAGGCCGACCAAGCCGAGCGTCTCATCGAGGGTGTCCGGTTGTTGCCCGACGACGGCCTGGACAAATACAAAACCGCACAGGCACGCCATCAACGTTCGCGTAAAGGATGTGCTCATCATGCCGGTCTGTGTAGCACGATTGGGCGCCGGACACAAGGGCCTATCGCAGAGGAAGGGTGCCTGACAATCTCGGCTGGGCGTTCCGGCGCCGGGCGTGCAGCGTCGGCCACGGGGGCCGACGCAACGATTGGTGTCGCAGTTGCCTGTTCGCGCAGCCTTACCGCTACAACCCGAGCATCGCATCGATCATGCCTGGGATGTCGGCCGAATCGAGTGCGCCAATCGGCGCGGCGAAGTCACCGTGGCAGGCGACACTCCAATCGAGGCTCTGGTTCACGAGGCCCTCGACGAAGAGTTGGATGTCGTTGCCGTTGCAACCGCTCAGACCGTCCAAGTCGCCGTCGGCGGTGCAGGGGCCAACACAGTCGAGCGACGTGAGTTGCACATCGTCGATGTTCCAGCCGCAGTATCGCCATCCGCTATCGGTCGAACCCATCGTCCACCTGAGGTAAACGGTGGGCTGATCATCGGCAATGGCGGAGATGTCAAGATCGACATCAGTCCAGTCCGAGTCCTCGACGCCCGAGGTATTCTCCCACACCGTGGTCCAGGTCGTCCCGTTTGTGCTCGCGCGGACGTAGGCGTGATCGTAGTCGGGTTGCTCGACGCCCAGCCATCGCCAAAACTCTAGGTGGACGCCGAGACGGCCGGTGCAGTCGACGGCCGGTGTGGTGAGATGTGTCTCGGAAAGGCCGTTCGGATAGTCACCGCTCAAGTTGTAGCCATAGGCATTCAGGCCGGTGTAGCCGCTTGTCGGATCCGGTTCGCCATACTCGCCGCCACCCCCTGTCGGCTGCCCCCACGCCCATTGTCCCTCGGTGGTCCAGCCGGGATTTGCGTCCATGTTCTCTTCGAAGAAGGCCGCCTCTCCGAAACCGGCGGTCGCGGAATACGTGCCCGTGGGCGCACTGGACGGATCGGTGAAGACCTCACTACCGACCGCCTCTGCACTAACGTACCACTGGATCGCCTCTCCGCACGTCTGTGCAGGAAAGGCCGCTTCATACTCGTTTGGCGCGGTCTGTGTCATGGACGATGTTTGCCAGCCAGCGCCGATGTCGTAATGGAGGATTCCCGTACCTGGCTGGGGCGTGTAGGAGCCGGCGCCGGTGACCGACACGGCCATCGTCGTGCCGCCGCTGGGTTCAACATAGTCAGGCCGACCGGCGGGATAATCAAAGAGGAGTCGATCCAGTGAGACTTGCACGCCGGCCTGATCCACAAGCCAGCCGACTGCGCTGCGCGTCATTTTGACGGCGTAGGCGTAGTTGATGTTGTTGAGGTTCTCCACGCTGTCCTGTTGGGTGTGGTAGTAGGGGTTGTCCCAAACCTCCCCCTCGATCAGCAGCCCGGCCTGATAGCCGGCATATGCGAAGGGCGCGTGGTCGCTGGCGCTGATCCAGCCCGCGTCCATCCAGGTAATCCCGTCACCGTAGAGATCAATCGCGGCGCCGAGGGCGTCACGGAACGGGTTGGACGCGGTATCGGTGTATACGCGCGCGTAGTTCGGTCCGGTGTCGTAGGCGACCATGTCGGCCTGCAACATGCCGCGGATGTCGTCCGTGGCGTGATCGTCGACATAGGCGTAGCTTCCGATCAGGCCCTGCTCCTCCCTGCTGAAGGCCACAAAGCGTATGGTGTAGTCTGAGTCGTATTGGGTGACGATCCTCGCCGCTTCCAGGACGAGTGCCACACCACTGGCATCATCGTCGGCGCCAGGGTTGCTGACGGAATCGTAGTGAGCCCCGACGATGTACTCGGCGTTCGGATACACTGTGCCGATCTTCGTGCCGACCACGTTGTGGTACGTGTTGCTACTGTAGACGAATGGCTCGATTGTGACGGTGAGGCCGTAGCTCTGGAAGTGGGCGGCAATGTTGTCACGCGCCAAGTTGTGCTCGGCGCCGCCCACGCCGCGGTCGTCGCCGCTATGAGTGTAGAGGATGCCGGACACGCCGAAGGCATCGCCCAAGAAGTACCGATAAGTGGCGTCGGAAACCTGATCCGCAGCCGCCATGCCTTCGTCGGAGGCTGGGGCGTGATCGGCAAGGGCGACAACGAGTGAAACTGAGAACGCCAGGATGAATCCGCGGAATCTGCGCTGCTTGACCATCGATCCGATCTCCTCGAGAAATGTGAAGACCCCGTTGGGTGTGTGACACATGCGCACACCGACCTTATCGCAGGGGAAGGCCGGCTCGCGTCAATGCCCTCCGCACCTCTGTCAGCATTCTACGCGATCGCAGGCAGGGTGTTCAAGAGCGGTGGGCCGGATTGTCGTCGGGCAGACGCAATATCGGCGGTCGAGCGACCCGTGGACCACCGGGCGGCATTGTACTCGGGCCCACACTCGACACTCATGCCTTTCGTGGGTAGGCTCCCGGACTCCGGTTTCGCAAGCCGGTTTTGCCGGGATTGAGAAGAATGCTCGACGAATCACAGCCAGTGGGACGCCCCGCACACTCTGAACTCGCCTCGCAGGGACCGTCTCGGACGGGCGCGCTGATTTCCTTGTTGCGTTTGCACTGGTTCATCCGGTTGCGCTGGGGCTTCGTCGCGGCGGCCGCCGTCGCGATGGTGTTCGAGTGGTTACTGACGCCCGAGACCAAACGGCCGTGGCAACTGTGGCTACTACTCGTGGTCCTGGCGGTCATCAACATCTTCTGGATGGGCATCTCTCGATTTCTGCACAGCCGAATCGAAGAAGCCGAAGAGATCAACGAAATCCTGGCCGCTCGCGCCGCGTTGGTCTTCGCGAACGCCCAGATCGCCGCGGACCTCCTGCTGCTCACGTTGATGATCCGTTACAGCGGCGGCGTCGAGAGTCCGATGGCCATGTTCTACCTGTTCCACATGGCCATCGCCTCGCTGATGCTGCGGAGGTGGCAAGCGCTCTTGCAAGGCGGTTGGGCGATCTTGCTGTATCTGATGCTCGGATTGGGTGAACTAACGCACTGGGTTTCCCCCCACTTTCCCTTGTTGCCGAGCATGGCGGGCCTGGGGCTCCATGCGATTCCTGAGTTCGTGGCGGCAGCGGTAGCGATCACCGCCGGCGGTATCTGCGGGATGCTGTACTTCACGCAGTGGATTGCAGCGAGGCTGGACGACCGAGAACGCCGCCTGCGCAGCGCGCTGGAGGCCCTCCAACTGTCGCAGGCGGCAATCACAGATCTGCAGCACCGCCGCTCGCGGTTCATGCAGACGGCCGCGCATCAGCTCAAGACGCCCCTCGCCGTCATCCAGACGTTCGCGGGCCTGATCCGGGACGAAGTCGTCCAGGGCCAAGCCGTTCTCGACACCTGCAAGAAGATCATCTTCCGTTGCCGCGAGGGCATCGCCCAAGTTACCGAACTCCTCACGCTCGCGCGCCTGCAGGAAGCCGACCCGGCGAAGCGGCCCGACAGCATCACGAACGTCGGCGAGGTCGTCATGGAACTGTGCCAGAAGTACGAGCCGCTGGCCGGCGGCAAGAAGGTCGAACTCACGCACAGGATTTCGCCCAATCTCGATCTCAACGCACAGGTGGCCCGGGGAGATTTGTGCGACTGCCTGGGCAACCTGATCGACAATGCGATCAAGTTTACACCCGGACCCGGGACGGTCCGGGTGTCCGTCGGGCGGAGTACGGATCCAGAACCACTCGCATACAAGACCGGCTTGGAATCAGCCGGCATCGACGCCTCACCGGGCGGAGATTACGTCTTTGTCACCGTGACCGACACCGGTATGGGCATCGATCCCAAGACGTTGCGGAGCGATGCCGGCGGCGGCGGGGAGGGGACGATTTTCGACGCTTTCCGACGCGGCAACAGCGCGCTGGCCGCCGGCATTCCCGGCACGGGCCTCGGTTTGTCGATCGTCCTGGAGGTCGTCGAGCAAGCGGGCGGACGAATCCACGTCCATTCGGTCGTCGGGCGGGGCTCTTCTTTCACGCTCATGTTCCCCACACATCGGGAGAACACCACGCGATCGCATACGATTCGCAACACACGGGCAAGCCACGTCGTGATCGAGACGGACTAAATCGCTACGTAGGATCGCGAGGCGCTCACGTAGCCCCCTCCCCGGGGGGGCTACGGAGCTCCTATCACAGGAGAAGCCTGGACAAGTAACGTGACGCGTTGCTCAGCTCGGTTGGATGCTACATGGGGCCCGCGCCTGGGTTTATCCATCCGCCTCTACGCACCCCGCTTCCGCCGCTACCGCCGTAGCTGAGCCAGTCATATGGGTCGAAATCGCATCCGGTGTTCAACGCCATGACGCCGACCAAGACAGTGAGGCCCAGGATGAGTTTCCAGTTACCTCTGAGAATGTTCGTGAGTTTCTTCATTGTTCTACTCCTGTGAGAGTCGTTCTTGTTTCGAGCGGTCGCATGACCCTCTTCACCCGAGGTACACACAGGATTGCGGACCCTGATACGCAGGTTCTTTTTGTGCGTGATATCCCGACCCGAGTATTCGGCGATCCACGCATCCTTCGCTTGCTCGGTGCGTATAGCCTACCGGCGGTGGCATCGAGGTATCTTCACGCCAGACCGGGAGAGTCCTCAGCGACATGCTTCAAGGTGTAATAAGGGGCACCAGATCGCGGACATCGAATGGCGCATGCCAAACCCCCTCTCTGAGGGGGCTAGCAGAGGTGAGATGCGTTTCCTGACCTGGATGCTAGTAGTACCAGTAGGAATACCCTGGAGTGCTCCACCCGTTGTTCGGCACGCCCCACCACGCGTCATCGCAGCCTGCGTTCAGCATCGTGATGCCGACGAGCACGCCGAGTCCAAGGATGAGTGCCCAGTTGCCTCTGAGGGTGCTCGCGATGTTCATAAGTGTCGTCATTGTTCTGCTCCTGTGAAGGTCATTCTTGTTTCGAGCGGTCGCTTGACCGGCTTCACAAGAGGTACACGGGCATCGCAGGCGCCTGATACGGAATCTGAGTTTCTTCTTGCGGGCCTTGGGCGCTCATACGCCAGGGCTTGGTCCTCTTGACCGATTCGTGCTGCCTCCTCGATGCGACGCGCGGTAGAATACCTGAAGGGTTTGTTGAGCAGCCGGAGCGTTCCATCGAGGACGTTTGCGAGGCGTTCGAGATGACGGCCAATCAGGTCCACGCGATCAAGTCGCGGATGATCAAGCGGATTCGACACCGCATGGTCGAGATCACCGGCGCGGAGGAATAGCGCAATGTCCGGCTGCCCGGGCGAATCCGAGTTGGAGCGATTTCACGCC
>JBDRKQ010000234.1:0-34095 GCA_043813895.1 Planctomycetota bacterium | reverse complement strand
GGCGTGAAATCGCTCCAACTCGGATTCGCCCGGGCAGCCGGACATTGCGCTATTCCTCCGCGCCGGTGATCTCGACCATGCGGTGTCGAATCCGCTTGATCATCCGCGACTTGATCGCGTGGACCTGATTGGCCGTCATCTTGAAAGCCTCGCAAACGTCCTCGATGGAACGCTCCTCCATTGCGTATGCCACGAACGCATCAAATGTCGAGGATTCCACCTCCCGCTTCACGAACCGCAGGCACTGCTTGAGATGCTCTTGTTTCCAAATGGCGTCGAATATTTCCTCCGGCGTCCGCCCCTGATGCTCGGGCCGTTTGAAGTCCTGGCTCTCGGCCTGAACCTCGTGCCGGTCGCGGAGCATGTTGCGGATACGGTTGTTTACCAGCGTCCTAAGCCAGCCCTTGAACCGCCCTTTTTGCGGGTCGTACTCGAAGCCGCCGATGTACCGGCTGACCGCCACCATGCATTCCTGTGCCACTTCGTCCGCGGCGCCGTCATCGAGCCCCCGTACCCGCGCGAACCGACGCAGCATCGGCCGATAGATCGCGTCGAACTCGTGCCAGGCGTCCTGGTCTCTCTGGTTGCGCACGCGAATGAGCAGGCTGGGTCGGGTCGTCTCCATGGGGCGAACGCTCCGGCGGCCGAGACCCCCATCAGCATTCTACCACGCGTTCCGACGAAGAGGCAGTATGAACCGGAAGTTGAGGTTTTCCGCGGTTCTGGCTGTTTCGCCCCCGCGAGGCCAACGAGAAAAACTCAGATTCCGTATCAGGCGCACGCGATGCCCGTGTACCTCTTGTGACAGCGGATGAACGACAGCCGCGCGAGAAAGAAACAGGACCATCACGGAACAGGAGTTGAAACCATGTCCAAGCTACTGAACATCCTCAAGAAGAGCCGGATCAAGACCGTTCTGAGCGTCGCACTGGCCACGGGGTTCCTGGCCCTGAGTGCGGGTTGCGATTACTCCACGCCTTTGAATCGCGGCAGCCACAACTTCCCGGGCACCCGGAATCCTCAAACCAACCCGACTTGGCCGGGCCTCTGGGACGGGCTGATGATGTAAGACGACCGCAGGTAGTCGGACCCGGCGGGCAAGCACAAACACCCCGGTCGCGTGGTTTCTTCTCCTCCCACGCCGCCGGGGTGTACGTCCATCCGCGCGGTTGCGCTTTGTGCCGAGGGTAGCCTGCCAGGGACACACGCGTCGAGGGATGTTCGGGTAGTCGATGGACGCAGCGCCGGGCCTGGGAAGGTTGCGCTTCTCCGCCAAAAGACTACCTCAAAACACCTTGGGGATACGTGGATGTCTTTGTGGCGCCTCCGTCTCGGCAGAGGAGACACAGGCTTTGGCGCCTGCGCCACGGTCTTGCGGTAGTTCCCAGTCATCCTTACCAAGTGCAGGGCTTGGTTCGGCTCGAAAGAAGGCACCCTACACGGTAAAACGCGCGGCCCCACGCGTGATCATTCGGTCTCGCCGGATTCGCGGCGACTTCCGTGGCGTGTATGCGCTCCATTCTCATCGGTGGATGGGCGCGGGCGTGGAGTGGCCCGTTGGCGACTCTCGGCCTCCAGCGCTTGTCGTGCTCCCTCGTGCTTTGGATCGATGCGCAACGCCTCCTTGCATTGTAGGACGGCCTGTTCGGTCTGACCCAGTTCGGCCAGCGCAAGGCCCAGCCGGAAGTGCGCGTCGGCATTTGAGGGATTTACCCGCAGCACGTTGCGGTAGGCAACGGCGGCTTGGGCGTGTTTGCCTTGGGCCGCCGACAGCATGCCTATGCTGAACGATGCTTGCCACATGTCCGGCCTGAGTCGCGAAGCCTGTCGGAATTGCTCCGCCGCCTCGTCGCTCCTGCCAGACCGCCACAACGCGAGACCGAGATTCCAGCAGGCAGTTGCCAAGGAGGGGCTGATCCTCACTGCCTCACGACCGTGTTCGATTGCCTCGTCGATTCGTCCAAGCGCCATTAGCGGCTCGATCATGTTCACGTGCGCGGCGGTCATGTTCGGGCTGAGACGCAGTGCTTCACGATAGTGATCGAGAGCCTCCTCGCGCCGCTGCAGTCCGTTGAGAGCGGCGGCGAGGTGATTATGTGCCTTGGCGTAGTCCGGCTTCAGACGCACGGCGGTGCGGCTGTGCGATGCCGCTTCGGCCCAACGGCCCTGCTGGATCAGGATGCCGGCCAATGTGCTGTGGGCCCGTGGATTGCGAGGCCTCTTTTCTATCACATCCCGCCACATCCCAGTCGCGCTGAGGTAGTCCCGGTTGCGTCTGATTGTGGCGTACCCCAAGGAGACGACGACCAAGATTGCGAGCCCACAGACGATGAGTCGTGATACCTGTGGCACGGGAGCCGGGCGGTGACAGAGGCTCTTCAGAAACCTGTAGCCGGCGATCACCACAAGCAGGACCACCGCCGCCAATGGAAGGTACATCCGGTGCTCGAAGGCCAAGTCCGTAATCGGCACGATGCTGGATGTGGGCGCGAGAATGATGAAGAACCACGCCCCCAGGAAGCCCAGCGCCGGCCACCGGAAGATCGCCCAGGCCGTCCCTGCCAGGAGGGCGGCGATTCCCAGAAGCGACGGGAGGAAACTCCCGAGGTTATGTACGAGAGGTAAGGAGTAGTCCAGGCACAGTGAGTGGGGCCAGAACGAAAGACTGAGGTAGTGGCGGATGACGCTGGGCTGGCTCAGCGCGTAGGCCAGTGGCGTAAATGGTTCCACACTGAAACCCACTGTCGCAATACCGTTCGACGAAGCTCCCAAGACGCCACGGAGCACGCCACACGCCGCCAGGACTCCCCAGGTTGCCGCTAGGCCGACGTACAGGCCATAGCGACGCCGTAACGCATCTCTGAAAGACCCTGCGAGGAAGACGCGATCGTACAGCAACATGACCAGCGGGGCCGTGACCATAACGGCCTTGCTGCCCATGCCGAGCGCGCATGAGACGATGCAGGCCACATACCAGGGCCAGGAGCGGCGAGCGGATGTCCCGCGAATCAGCGTGTAGAGCGTCAGCAAGTAGAACATCCCCATCATCGATTCCCCGCGTTGCACGAGATAGGTGACGCTCTGGGTTAGGAGGGGATGCACGGCCCACATGACAGTTGCTGTGCCCGCAATCCAGACGGCCGCCTTCCCGTATTCTGCCCGGAGGGCCCGCTGCAACAGAGTCCGTCGCACAACACCGAAAAGCGTCACCGCCGCAAGTACATGGACAGCGACGTTGAAGGCGTGGTACCCCCAGACGTCCATTCCGTTCCAAGCGAAGTTGAGTGCAAGTGAGAGGCTCACCACCGGCCGACGGGTGAGGAGGTGTTGACTGATGGGCCACAGGGTCCGAATGCGACTGTTCTCGACAATGTGTTGAATGTCGTCGAGCAGAAAAACGCCCTGGAAACTGTTGAGGTAGACCAGGAGCGTTGCCGTCGCGACGACACCGATCGCAAGGGCAACGCCGGTTCTCGGGATATCCGATTCGATGCTTGCCGGAGTAGTCGATTGAGGGGCGGGGTTACGCACAGGTCGAGCCATTTGAGTGCCATCGTATCGCGCTGCCACGCGTGGTCAAGATTCGCGTCGGATCGGCGAAGGTGCGAAGCAGGTCCGGCATGGCAGTGAGCCGTGCCGCCGAGCGACATCTGCCACACAGGCTTCGGCGGCACGAACGGTCTCGATGTCGGGGCGCATCCCGGGTATCGTCGCCAAGCTGCTGGGGCCTTGACATGAATGCAACGGCACAGGGCAAGCGGCAACTGCGTTCCGCTCAGCGTTCACCCGCCCCCCCCCGCCATCGAGGCCACGCCGCCGCCTTTCGCGGAACCAAACTCCCTATCAGTGAGTCGGCAGAGGCGAGACTGGCCCCCTGAGGCGGGCAAACAGGCGTGATTCACGACGGAATCCAGATTCCGGCTCTGATTGAGAGGCATCACGCGGCAGAATGATGATCAGAAGTTCGGCAAATGAAGAATCGTGACTTGCAGCAGCGGAGCACCCCAGTTCATGCGAGCGGGTTTGAGGTTACGTTGCGTGTCGGCCCGCGCCTGTGCGAGATCTGACTCGTCCCGATCAATGACCTATAATGGGAATATGTTTCAGGTCCGTGAGGAGATGCGCTGATCGCATTCGGCGCGCGCAACAAGAGAAGAGCAGAGGGGATAAGATGGGCCGGCACTGCACTCCAACCAGCGGATTCACAGCCATCCTGAGCGCCGCGACGTTGATCGGCGTATTCCAAGCACAGGCGGCATTCGCCGACATTGCGGAGAATCAGGTTCTCGTCGTTTACAACTCGGCGGCGGGGAGTGATGCGACCGTTTTGACGGATGCCTACCTGGCGGCACATCCGGGCATTCCCGCGGAGAACGTGCTCGATCTCAACGACGCCGCGCTCGACGTATCCGATGTCAGCCGATCGACTTTCGTATCCAACGTCCGCGATCCCATTCGGTCGCATTTGCTCCTGGCCGGCCCTCCGACACCGGAGGGCATTGTGGCGATTGCACTGATTCGGCCGTTTCCGCATCGAATCCTCGATACCGACCTTCCTGCCGCGGGGGACAATCCATCGCAAGCCAGCAGCGAAGCGAACGCAGGGGACGCGACGTTTGCATCCCTCGATGCCGACCTCGTCTTGCTCTGGCAGGACCTGGAGACCGGCGAATCCGGCGGGCAGATGGACAGCCTCGCGGACAACATGATCGACAACCCGTATCACGGCAGCGCAGCGGACATCGGTTCATTCTCGCGCAGCGCGATCCAGACGGCCAAGACGTTCAGCATCTTCTCGAACTTCGCTTATCAGATCGCCGGCGTCGGTGCAACGCGCCTAACGCCCGGCGACATATATCTCGTGTGCCGGATTGACGGAAACACGCTGGACGATGCAGTTGCCACAATTGGACGCGGCGACAATCTGTGGATCAACAAGGCGTTTGGGAAGATTCTGTTGGACGAGTTCGACGTCACCGTCGGCAACGAACTGGACGACGAAGGATTCGGGCCTTTCCCGACGACGGACGACTATGAAACGACTCGTACGGTCCTGCAAGCCTCGGGCTGGAATGTGCGTTACGACGACACGGCAGATTTCATCACGTCGGCGGAAGAGACCGACCCGCTGATTGCGTATGCGTCGTATGGCGAGAATCACAGTCAGGGCGGCGCCGGCGAAAACCCGCCGGGCAGCGGCACGTACATTCAGGGATTCAAGTTCCCGGTCGGCGCGATCTTCAACACGATCGAATCCTACAACGCACGGGGCCTCAACGGGCTCGGCACGCTGTTCAACCAGGAACAGGCGGCAGACTTCATCGCGGAGGGCGGCACGTTTGCAGTCGGCCATGTGTGGGAGCCGTTCGCGTTCTCCGTGCCGGACAACGAGTTCCTCCTGGCCAACATGCTCGGCGGCCAGATGACGTGGGCCGAGGCGGCGTACACCTGCCTGCCGGCGTTGAGTTGGCAACAGGTCATTCTGGGCGATCCCTTGGCCAAGCCGACGATCGTGACCGACCCCGGCCTGCCGCAAGGTGACCTCGACGGTGACGGCTCGGTCAACGGTCTGGACATCGCGTGGTTCGTCGATCTCGTACTCAGCGGCTCGGCGGCCTATCACTCGACGTTCCCGATGCTCGATCCCGTCGCAAGGGGCGATTTCGATGGCGACTGTGCTGTGACCACGGACGATGTCGCACCCTTCGTGTCGGCGCTGCTCGGGCCGTAGGTCGCTAAAAGCCCCCACCCCAGGGGCCACGCAGCCGCCCCTCGCGGAATCGAATTCCCTATCAGTTTGCGCGCCGTCCATTCTGATCGACGCGCCGTTGACGATCACCGTCGGCCCGGGACAGGTGTTCTCTGTCGGCGCGCTGCTCGAAAACACCAGAGCACTTCACCGTTGGGTGCACCTGCGGCACCGGTGCCCGAGCCGGTGGTTTTCACGGTCAGGAGTTGGGGGGCCTGCCGCCGTCGCCGGTGGGTGGGACCGTACGGCTCGTTACGGCTGCGGGCAGACGTCGTCAACGGCACAGTCGACGAACCGTTCGGTATCCAGCCGGTCCGTACTCAGGTCGCCTGCTCCTAAAGCAGTCGAGGCCCACGAACGCATGTTCGCGGGCCTCGCACACTGAAGCAGGTGGATCCGTGCAGTTGCCAAACTGCCTCTTGTATCGAACGAACAGTCCCGCAATCCGTCCCCTACGCCTCGAAGGGATGGGGCACCTGAACTATCCAATGTTCTCGCAGACCGGCTCAGTATCTATGGACATACTCCATCGATCAGGCAATCGACGAACTCAGCGATGTCGTCGGCCTGGAAGCTACCGTCGTTGTGGACGTCTGCGCAGGCGCAGCCGGACGCCTCCGGATCACCGCCCATGCAGCAATCGACGAAGGCCTGGATATCGACGCCGTTGACACCATCGATACCATCCATGTCTCCCGGGCCGTTCAGACAGGATTCCGTGGTTGAGACGCCCCAGATCTCGATGTCGTCGATGTTCCATCCACAGTAGGTGATGGAACCGTCGGTGGTACCCATGCCCCAACGGATGTACACCGTCGACTGCTCATCCGCGACCGAGGAGATGTCGAAGCTGGCGAGGGCCCAGGCGCCGTCGCTCGTCGATCCGCCACTGTGGTCCCAGACCGGTGTCCAGGTCGAGCCATTGTTCGACACCTGGATGTTGGCATGGTCATAGGTAGCGGATTCGACGCCCAGCCAGCGCCGGAACAGCAGTCGCGTGTTCGTGGCATCCGTGCAGTCAATGGCACTCGTCGTTAAATACTGGATGGACGACAGGCTATTGGCATAGTCGCCGTTCAGGTTGTACCCGTACACGTTGTTGCCCGTGAAGCCGCTCGTCGGATCGGGATCGCCATAACTTCCACCGCCACCGGTCGGCGTGCCGAAGGCCCACTGACCCGTGGTGGCCCAGCCGGGATCGGCATCCAGCGGGAAACTGTGAATCACCTCGATTGTCGGGCATTCTTCGCCAGCCGGCACGACACGCAGGGTCCAGCCGTTCAGCGTCCCCGTATCTCCACCGGCTTGGTCGCTGACCGTCAGCGTCCAGGTGCCCTGGACATTCGTGAGGTTGAAGTCTGCGAGGGTACCCGGACCGTCGGGCAGCGTGCCGCCCGGCTCATCGTACGTCGTGACGATGTTGTCGGTTGTGCCGCCGGTGCGGTTATGCAGACGGACCACGGTGCCTCCCGGCGAGGCCAATTCAACGACAAGGTCGCCGATGTACGTGTGGGTGATGTCCATCTCAACGTCCACATCACCGATGCAAAAGTCGTCGGTCACTTCGATCTCGCTGGTGATCGTGGAGTAGTCAGTAATCGGCTGCGGTACGTCGGTCGCGGCGTAGACCACGCGTCCGACCTCCAGGGTCACCGGTCGCGTAGTATTCCCCTCGCCACTGGTGAGATTCGTGAAGCTCACCGTCCCGTTGTAGACACCCACGGCCAGCAACCCGGCCTCGGTGGCATCAATCCCCACCTCGACGTCTCTGTAGTCGCCCGTGCCGGTCAAGGTGAAGTCCAGCGGTCCGGGCGCTCCGTCCAGGCTGATCCAGGAGAACGCGCCAGCATCGATCCGGACATCCACGGGCGACGGCCGCCCGCTGGTGACACGATACGTCACGCTGCCCGTGAAGGGACCGCCCTCCGCCCCACCGGTTACAAGGCCCGTTTCGGGGTCCACGGAGATAAGCGTCCGCCCGACGTCCAGCACGACATTGCGCGTCGCGTCGCCGTCGTGGCTGGTGTTGTTGACGAAGTCAACGGTCGCCTCATAGTGTCCCTGGGTGAAGCCGTCGGCCTCGGCACCGATCGACACAGTAACCTGCACGTCGCCGCCGATCGGGATCGTGCCCGACGGGTTCGTGATATCCACCCACGTCTGCGCAGAAGAGACGGAATAGCTGATCGCCGTGCCGGCGTTGTTCGTAAGCGTATAGACCTTGCTGCTCGGCACGAATGGACCGCCGCTTGTACCCTCGGACTGCAGACCGCTCGTCGGCATCACCGCCATGTCCGCGCCGCCGCCTGGCTCGGGGATGTACAGGCTGGGATCGCCCATCAAGTTGTACATTTCGAAGTAGCGGCGAACCGTGCTCGTGTCGCCGTAGTGCAGAAACAGACGCTCCTCCGCGGCCTGCCACGCGGGGCTGACTTCGCGCACGCCGTTGGCCGGGACCCCGTCGCCGTAGATCACGTCGAACAGCCGTCTCTCGAGGATGTCGTCCTCGTCCCAGTAGCTGTTGACCGAGGAGCCGTAGATCGTCGCGGCGCCCTTGCCCGCCTCGCGGATCCAAGTCTCGGTATAACACTCGTCGACCGTGTAGGTGCCCGTGATACAGGCGAAACTGCACACGAACGGATACATCTGGTAGTTGGTCAAGGCCCGAACGTTGTCTTGCGAGAATGGGGGACCGTCCGCCCAACTGTAGGTTCCGCCGTGACCGGAGTAGATGCCATAGACCTGCCCGGCGTTGAATGCATCGGAGACCTGCTGCGTCGTGGCGCCGTCGTAGTACCACAGCCGGGTGGACGCGATGCCGAGCCCGTCCAGGTAGGTGCCGATCACGTAGTCGTGCGTGCCCTCCGTGATATCGTGGTTGTCCGAGGATGCCATGAACACAGCCCGTTCGGCGTACGTCGGATCGCCCCAGTTGCCGGACTCGATGTCCATGGTCTTGTCGATCATCGCGTTGAGATGCACCGTCGTCCGTGCAGGGAAGCGGCCGATCGCGATATCGGGGTGCCAGTCGCTGGCGCCGTCCATGCACGCATACTGGATGTCGGTCGCGGGCGTCCCCTCGCCTCCGCCGGTCCAGTGCGGAATCGTGTCCGTGTCGCCGATCAGCAGGATGTAGCTCGGCTCGTCGGCGGTGCCCCAAAGGCCCTGGATGTACGACTTGATCACCGTGTTGCTCGTGCCGGCAGGTACGGAGTAGGTCGCCACGTCGTAGCCCTGACTCTCCTTGAACGACACAAACGAGGAGATATCCGAGGCGAAGGCGTCTGCCACAACGATCAGATAGTCATCCGCCGCGCGCGGTGCCGCCGGGATGATCTCGGGATTGAGAACGAGGTTCGCAAAGCCTGGCAGTTGGCGTCGAGCGCCGACAATCGGCCCGGCCTGCTCGAACGCGATGTCGACAGAGATGTTCGGGTAGTACGTGATCGTCCGGCCGTCTGGGTTATACGCGATGGGATGCACCGTCAAGAGGATCAAACGCTGCCCCCGTACGACGCCCGCCTCCTCGATGCTCGCTCGCTGGGAAGGATAGGCGGAGTCCAGGGCGTAAGCGGCCTTATCGAAGTCAAAGGGGGCGTTCTCCAATGCCCCGGGGATCTTGGGGACGGGTCGCTGAACGGGCGGCAAGACCAGCGGACGCCCGGCCGCGGCGGAGTCGATGATGAAGCCCTCACCGGCTGTCGCGCTAAGCGTCACGGTCGCGCCGTTTGGCGCTATGAAGAACCGGCGAACGACCGGCAGCCTCGGGCAGCCGATTTCACCGTACGTTGCCGCTCCCGGCCAATAGACGCTCGTGAACTTCCCGCCTTGGGTTTCTTGGGAACCGACCGCCAGGGCGGGCACCTCAATCGTCAGCCGGAGCGCCTCGTTTGACGACGCCTGAACGGAAACGGTCGTCGAACCTGATAGAGCGGGATTGATGACCGCAAGTGTGCCATCAGGGGCGACGGCATACCAGGTGTCATCGGCGGCGGCGGCTGTCGCCATCATCGCTGCCATCGCCAGGCACAATCCTGCCGAGCCGATCCAACATGTGGATGATCTCATCGATGCTCTCCTTGTCATGGTTGCAGTTGTAAGGAACCCATGAATCTGACTGCTCAACGCGACGATACGCGACTTGCGGCCCTGTGGCGGAGGGGGTGAGGTTGGGATGGGCAGACGCCGGCCTGCCCCTGCGGCGCCGATCATGCGAGAAGGCAGGCGGAAATCCCCCGTCACCACGCCGTGGGGCCGCCAAACGCACACCCCGAGCCCCGCAACAGCCCTGAGCCCACCATCGAGTAAACACACCTGATACTCGCACGCTCCCGCCGAGGGAGGCTGAGTCCCGCGGAATCGCGTTCTTCCGGAGGCCTGTCGGTCCCGGTCGCCCCCCGCAACGGGTATTCGCTGGATCCGCTCGCAAGGTACACTCGCCAGGCGCACAGCCTGAACGGGCGAGTGCGGATGCCGCCAGTTCTCCCATTGCCGAGGAGTGTGCAACTTCCTCCCCTTGATGCCATGTGTGCCCTACACGCACCTTCATCGAGGAACTTGAGAGGCGCACAGCGACATGGAGACTCCCTCCGAGCCTCCAGACGCGGCATACCCATCCCCAGTGTAACGGAATGCCGACAAAGAGTAAATCCTCCACCCTCGGGGGTGGGGATTCGCCTACCCAGCTCCGCTTCGCCAAGGCAGCGGCTAGGCCAGGTGGTCCGGTTCAGGCGCTCGACTCGCACAAACCCCGAGCCCGTCCGACCGAAAGCGTAGTCAGTCCGGGTGGTCAAGTTCACTCCGACCACGGCACGGCAGAGCACGACAGGCCCGCGACACCCTCGTTTTCGCGAGAATGCCGCTGGCCTGTCGTGAACCTGCGCTGAGATTGTCACATATTCGGATAGGCGGGCTCTGTGTATGGGTGCGCGAATTCTCCCGGGCCGGGTTCATCCGACTACTCAGCCAGGGCAACGATGTGGGCTGCGACTGACCGCTGGAGGGCGTCAAGGTTGTACCCCCCTTCCAGTGTGCTGATGATCCGACCTTCGCAGTGTCGTGAGGCCACCTCCGTGAGTTGCCGAGTCATCTGGGCGTAGCCTGCCTCGGTCATGCACAGGTCGGCGATGGGATCGGCATGATGAGAGTCGAAGCCTGCCGAGATGAGAATGATGTCGGGACGAAAGCCATCGACGGCGGTGACGACCTGGCTCTCGAACAGCATGAGGTAGTCGTGCTCCGGCGTGTTGGGCGCGACGGGTATATTGAGCGTCGTGTTTTCACCAGGGCCTTCGCCGCGTTCTCCCGACCGGCCGGTTCCGGGCCAGAGCGGATGCTGGTGCATTGAGGCGAACAGGACATTCGGATCGCGCCAGAAGAAGTGTTGCGTCCCGTTTCCGTGGTGAACATCCCAATCCACGATGGCGACGCGTTCCAGCCTGTGGTGAGTCTGCAAATAGACCGCCAGGATCGCGATGTTGCCGAACAGACAGAAACCCATCGCGCGATCCGGCAAGGCGTGGTGCCCGGGAGGACGCATCGCCGAAAACGCGGTGCGAGCTTCGCCGCCCATGACGGCGTCGGCGGCCGTGAGCAGCGCGTCGACGGAGCCCAGCGCCGCTCGGTAGCTCCCGGAAGAAATGACGGTATCACCGTGGTCCAGAAGCGTGCGTCCCTCCCGGAAGGACGCTTCGACCCAACCATGGTACCATGCGTTGTGCAGACGGCGGATCCACTCCGGCGCATCGTGTTCGACCACGTCTCGGGCATCGAGGTCCGGCACCATCTCCCGCATCGCCTCAGGACGCAGGCATTCCGCCCGCGCGATGCACTCGACGTGCAGGCCGGTATCGTGTTCGAGGCTGATCGGGTCCCAGTAGTAGGCGGTCGGGCTCATTTCGCCTCCCGGTCGTCATGGCGTGACCGATCAGGCATTACACAATACTGCATCCGTCGCGTCTAGAGATGAAGGCCTACTCGTGCTCGCCGCGCATCTGGGTACGCTTTCTGGTACGATCACCGACGCAGCACCCGGCCCGCCGAGAAGCCGCGGTGCAGAAACCGCGCGGGTGGCACAGGGGTTGTACGCTCGTCGTGCGCGGGTGGCAGGCGGCGCGCATGCTACGTGGGGTTCGCGTCCGCAATACCTGAGAGTCGACGGAAGATGGCAGATCGCACCGACGCGGAAATCTTGCAGGCCGTCAGCCGCGGTGACACTTCCGCTTTCGAGCGGTTGTACGACCGATATCACCAGCGCGTACGGCTGATGGCATGGCGTCTCTCGCACCGGCCGGACTGGATCGACGACTTGGTGAACGAAGCGTGGTGCCGTGCCTTCAAGCAGCGGGCGAAATACCGATCTTCGACATCATTCGCCGCTTGGCTGGCGGGGATCCTCCAAAACGTTTATCGGGAGCAGTGCCGGAAGTCCGCCGGCGCGACGGCCCGGGCGGGTTCGGGGGATGCCGTCCACGACCAGGCCGAGTCAGAGGAGATGAGTCCGGAAGCTGTTGCCGGGGAAGCGGAGGTGCTTGAGAACCTGAGCGACTGCGTCTCTCGCCTTCCGGCAGACGAAGGACGGCTGATCGAACTCCGTTTCTTCCAGGAGATGCCGTTACGGGCCATGGCGCAAGAATTGGGCATTCCGGAGTCCACAATACGCGACAACCGTTTGCCAACGGCTATCCGGAAGCTCCGCAAGTGCTTGAAACAAAAAGGGATCGATTCTTCAAGGTTTTTTCCCGCGCAAGAGGGTCGCTCAGATCAATAACACTGTGAGGAGCAGGTATGACCCCGCAAACGGACCCAATGGAAACGCTGCTTGAAACGCTTGGCAAGGCCCGGCGTGACGGGGCGTTTTCGTCGGATGCCGCGCAGTATCCCTGGCAGGCCGATCAGGCGAAGGTGATTTCCGTCGCCCACCGGCGGCTTGCATGGGTGCGAGTGGCTGTCCCTCTGGCCGCTGCCGCAGCGGTGGCGGTGCTGTTCGTGGGGCCGAGCCTGTTTGAAACGCCGGCGGTTGAGGAGCTTGCTGAGACCATCCACACCAGCGTTCTGCCCGTGCATCCGGAAGTGCTCGCCGAAGCGCCCGATCAGTCGCCAACGACGGCTGAGACGGTCGATTGTGATTACAACGGCGATGGGCGGGTCGATGGTAGGGATATTCAGGCATTCCTGAGCCGCGTTCAAGAAGACGCTGCTGGAGATCTGGAAATCGAGTCCGAGTTTCTCCGGCGGTGTCTGCTCAGTAATGGCGGTTAAACACCGCCCACACTCTTGCAGTGTAAGGCCGTGGTGACGTTTACCGGAACGCCAACTCGGCCTTGCATTTTTTTACGCTTTTAGACCCTCTCCACGGTTTTCCCACCGCGACAGATCCTCACGCTTCACGCATCAGATTGTGTACAATAGTCGTGACGCCGATTCTCGTTGGAACTTCGTCTCGGGAGGTCGTTCGGCGTGAGGGGAGGGTCTGACGATGCGATCCCGCCAACCGCTCGCCAAGTGGATACCTGTGTGTGCTGTCGTGGCGCTTTGCGGATGGGGGCCGAGGAGTGTGCTCGCCCAGGAACGCCGTGAGCCTGCCGGTAGCGCGTTGCCGGAGTATGCGAAGCGGCTCCATCTCCAGGATACGCGACCGCCCGCCGCCCGGCTCGATGGTCTGCGCGACGGCTTCCCCAACATCATGCTGACGGGCTACTGGCCGCCCACGAACGAGATGCTCCGTCAGTTCAGCCCGAATCTGGAGCAGAATCCAGGCGGATGGGTCGGCGAGGATTGGGAAGGCCGGGGTTACAACGTGTACGCATTCTTTCCGGAGTTTCCGAACGGTGTGGGGAAGGGGGAAGGAGATCTGGAAGTCGATTATCAGGATACGTCGGCGGATTGGTGGCCGCTGGTCGAGCTGCTCGAGCCGGTGGCGATCGTCACATTCTCGCGGGGCAGCAACAACACGACGTGGGAAGTGGAGCGGGTGCAGCGGAATCTGCGGGTATGGGTCAACGACTACCAGGCCCCGTTCCAGCCGACACCGGCGCCGCCCGATGACAGCGTACCGGAGGGCTACATTCGCTACTCCAGCCTGCCGATGGATGCGATCGTGAGTGCGGTAGGCGCCGCGGGCTTGAACGTGGCTCCTTACATCGATCAGACGGGCGCGGGAGGGGGGTTCTTGTCGGAGTTCATCGCCTACCACGGCACGTGGTACCACGGCCTCCATGCGATACCGCTGGATTCCGCATGGAACGTCGCCAGCGGGCACGTACACGTGGGCGGCATGGTCAGTCTCGAAGACGCGACCGCCGCCGCCGAGATCACGGTGCGGACTGTGATCGACTACGTGGACGACGCAACGATGCTGACCGGTGACGTGAACTGTGATAACCGCATCGACGCTGCGGACATCGGCCCGTTCGTGCAGGCACTGGTGACCCCCGAGGCCTATCCCGGGTCCTTTCCGTACTGCGATATCGCCCGAGGCGACCTGAACGGCGACGGTCGTGTGGACGGTCTGGACATCCAGGGCCTGATCGAGTTTTTCCTTGGCGACTGCAACGGGAACGGGCGGCCGGACGAAGACGACGTGTTCTACGGCACGAGCGAAGACTGCAACGAGAACGGGCGGCCGGACGAGTGCGACCTTGCGGACGGTCTGAGCGAGGATTGCACGGCCAACGGGGTTCCGGACGAGTGCGAACCGGACTGCAACTTCAACGGTGAGGCGGATAGTTGTGACATTGACGATGGCACGAGCCAGGACACCGACGGCAATGGCGTGCCGGACGAGTGTCAGGACGTTGCGCCGCCGGCGAATCTGGCATGGGCGGAGGAACCGCATCCGATCAGTTCCACGGAGATTCGGATGGCCGGATACGCGGAAGACGTGAGTCCGCCCGTCGAGTACGCATTCGACGGCTTCGTGGGCGCCCACGATCGTTCCTGGGATGCCGACCCGGTGTACATCGACAGCGGACTCGGGAAGAACCAATACTATCAATACTACGTGGCGGCCAGAGACAGCTCGCCCCAACAGAATGCAACGGGCTACGGTCTCCAGAAGACCATTGGAACCGCGATCGAGACCCCTTCGGAGTTGACTTTCGGCGCCATTACTCAGACGAGCATCGAGGTCTTCACCGCGCATGACGAGGACGCGGGCGGCCTGTTCACGAATCTGACATTCTATGCCTCCGGCTTGTACTTCGAAGTGACGACGCTGGACGGCGTGCCGGTCGGCGGGGCGGACGCGAACACGTGGGTGCAATACACATCGCAGTCCGTCAGTGCCACAGGGCTGTCACCTGGAACGACGTATCGTTTTCGCGTGAAGGCGCGGAACCTGTTCGGCAACGAGACGAACTGGTACCCGCTCGACGATCCTGCTCCGGCGTTTGTGGAACAGGCCACGGCCAGCCCTCCTATGGACATGACGGTGAATCTCACCGCGGATCACCCGTGGATGTACGAGAACCTCTTGGGGAGCACGAGTTCGCGGTTGATGTTCACGGCGTCGGTGTCGGATGACCCGCAGGACAACGGTTCGTACAGCTTCGCCTGGTCGATCGAGCCGCCGTCCGACCGGCCCGCGGCGGAGTTCGTGCTCGTCACCGGCGGTGACACATCTGATGTCACCTACGCCGCGCCGGAGCGGCCCGCGTACTCGCAGAGCGGGCAGGCCTACGTCGTGCGTTGCACGGTGACGGGCGACGACCACGGCAACCAGGGCGAGGCAACGCTCGCGGTGGTGGTCCGCGTGTTGGCGGACGCGACAGGCAGCGGGTGCACCGACGAATCGGACCACGCGTTTGTCCTGAGCGTGGCGGAGGCCCCCGCGCCTGATGCGGATTCGGTTTACGCGGCGGACGTAAACCGCGACGGGAGTGTGAACGGCGTGGACCGTTACATCGCCGTGTACGTCGCCGAAGACGCCGACGGCCACGGTAGTGGGCAGTGCGAGTGACGCAGTGCAACCCGGGTAGACGGGGCTTCCACCGACCTGAGTGAAGTCGCCCGACGATTCGACATTTCGGCTTTTTGGCGTTTCGGCGTTTTGACTTTTCCGCGTCACGTCGCCTCGAATACCTCCTCCTCGATCAGCGCTGCGTATTGCCCTGCGAGGCCGTCCGAGATCGCCGGGCGGTTCCAAGTCAGAGAGAAGTTCATCCGGTCGCGAAACTTGTTGAAGACGGGGTTCCAGCCCGGGGGCGTTGCCAGCGGTCCGCCGCCCCAACAGTTGACGACATCGGCGCCTCCGATCGACCTAAAAGGCGGGGCGATTTCTCCGTAGCACGAAAACCCGGAGGTGAGCCGATCGAAGCCCGTGCTGAGCTTGAACGCCACGAATCCATAAATGCCCGCCCTCATAAAGGAAGCGCCCCACGCCATTGCCCACTGGGCGAGATCACCCTGCTGTTCGTGATAGGCATTCAATTGCCGGAGGATGTCTTCGCCGAGTACCTGCTTGTCGTCGGCATGTTCACGCAGCCCGCAGAGCGTCGGCGAGACAAGGTAGTTTCCCGGCATCGGGCGTCTCGCGAGCGGGCTGCCGAGGGCGTCTTGCAGGGTCACGCGCATGGGAAGCGTGATGAGGTAGGCGTCCGTGTCGAGGTTGTGTTCCATGTAGAGCCGGTGCTGCGCGCGGATGACGCATGCGGCGAGGTATCGGGCATAGAGCACAGGCCCCGGCGGTGTCACCTGCTTGGCACATGCCCGCATCGCCCTAACCTGATCAGCATCCCAGTGACGGTGCAACACCCCGAAGCTCCCCAACGCGGCACGCTCGTCGCGGGCCATCGGACGGATTGACAGGCCCTTCAGATCATCCTGAAGGGAGAAGCCTCGGCGGAGCAAGCGAATACGCTTACGGAGGCTCCGGCCGACCAGCGGATCGATGATGCCATCGTCCGGTGCAAGCGGATCGGGCGGCGCGAGGGGCCGGCAAAGCGCGTCGCCTGCATCGGGATCGTCGTTGCGGCCGATTTCGGTGAGAAACCACTGGGCGCCTTCCGCGTCCATGAGCAAATGCGGCCATCGAACGCAAAACCTGGTCCGGTCTCCGGGCAGCGCATATTGTTCGAGCCGGACCAGCAGGCCGGCGTCGAGATCCCACTGCGGCGTGTATCGCTCCGCGCAGAGTCCATCGAGACGTTCGCGCCAGTTGGCGGCGCCGCGCAAGTCCTCGTAAACGTGTCCCTGGTCGGATGCCCGCGCGGCAGTCAGCCGTACGTCACGTGGCAGCTTCCAGTACGGCCATCCGGTAAGCCGCGAGATTCTGAGCTTCGCTAGCAGAACCGGGTGTGCGGCAAGAGCCCTGGCGAGCGCCCGACGGATTCTGGCGGGCTCGATATCGCCGGCGACGTCGATCATCATGTAGGCGATGTTTCCGCCGCCGGTCCTTTCTCTCAACATCTCGTGATGGGCGTAGTAGAGGTAATCACAGGGGTTGAGGGGAATGTGTCGTCGGATCGCCATGAGGGGTGATTCTCTCGCGTGGGAGACGCCCGCAGGCCGATACCCGATCCCGCGCATTACTCCCGTGTGGGCCAGTATTTGCGAAGGTTCCGCATTACGCAAGCTCGGTCCGACCGTTTCAAGCTCGATTCCGGCGGCGATCCGCTGTGGCTGACGCCGGTTCATAGCTTGTCATTGGCGACCCACCGGACCGCACCGCCCGGGTGCAATCTCCCCCACCTCACATCGACAGGCTCTTCCCCCGCGGTCGGCTGCGGCAAACTCGTGCTTTGTAGCATTCGAGGCGTTGGCGTACACTGCGTCGAGACTCTGGAGTCGGCAACGGTTGAGCGTGGCGCGGGCGTATCGGCTGTGAGACGGCAGAGCGCGGTTCCCCTGATTTAACCTGCGCCCCTAAGGAGACGCCTTCTTGACGACCTTCGTGTGGGTGGTGCTCGTCTTCCAGGTTTGCCTGTTTGTCCTGTGGACCTGTGGGCTGATATGGGCGCGCGGGCTGAACCTGGATGACGACACGCGGATCAGTCCGCTTCCCGAGTTGCCGGCGGATGCCGGTTCTCCGTCGTTGGCGGTTGTCATCGCCGCCCACAACGAGGAGGCCCGGATCAAACAATGCCTCGGCCTCTTGCTCCAACAGAACTACGGCAACTTCCGCATCATCGTGGTAGACGACCGAAGCGACGATGAGACGAGTCCGCGCGTTCGGGAGATCATGGCACGGGATCCACGAGTCAGCCTTGTTGAAGTCGAACACCTGCCGGAAGGCTGGATTGGCAAGACGCACGCGTTGGCCGTCGCGACGGAGCAGGTAGACGCCGACTACCTCCTCTTCATCGACTGCGATTGCCGGATCGAGCCCGGCGCGATCGCGGCCGTGATGCGGAAGGTGTTCGACGATGGCGTTGCCTTCGCCTCGTTGTGGCCGAGCCTGGAACTCCGCAGCGTCTCGGAGCGGTTGCTCACGCCGGTGGCGGGCTGGCTACTCGGCCTTTGGGCGGTCATGGGCACAAAACGCGGCGCGGCCAAGTCGGAAATCCGGCTGGGCAACGGCCAGTTCATGCTCTTTTCACGCGAGGCCTACGAGAAGATGGGGGGACACGCATCGGTCCAGGCCGAGTTGGCCGAAGACCTCACCATGGCGAACAAAGCCGCCGCACTGGGGCTCAAGCGGTGGATCGGCCAGGGCAAGGAGATGTACATTACCACGCGCAACAACAGCTTCACCAGCACTGTGGATGCCCTGACCCGCGTGTTGATCGGTAGCCTCGTCACCCCCGGTCGCATCCTGTGCAGCACGCAATTGGTTGCCGGCGGTGTCTCCTCTCCGCTCTGGGCATTGCCGATCGGTCTGTACGCCGCGTTGGCCCTCGGCATGACGGCGGGATGGGCGCTCGTCACCGCCTGCCTGCTTCACATCGCGATGATGCAAGCCGTCGTGCGTCACCTGTTCGCGCTGACGCTGAGGAAGCGCCCGTCTGTACTGTCGTTTGTGGCCGGCAGCGTCGTGTGTACGGCCTTGCTTTACCGCGCGTGGTTCATCATTACCGGGCGAGGCTCTGTGCGGTGGGGCAAGACGACATACCGCGTCCGCGGTTCCCGCGTCATCGACGTCCTGCCGGACAAGGGCTCTTCTCTGACCATACCCTGACGCAACCTCGGGCGCTTCGCCGACGCGCGGAGCATAGCCAACCGCTGTCGCGGGGCCAGATCTTAGGCCGCGACGGCAGCGCGATTCCAGAGCAACGCGCGCAAGAAGAAGACGACGGCGCAGCCTGCGATGGTCCTGGTGGCCCATCAGTTCGCGTTCTGCGTGGCATCGTCGCAGCGGATCAGCGGGCGAAGGTGAAGTGCGCAAGTCCTTATGAAACGACGAGAACGGAGTCTTCAGTTGGGACAGGCGGCCTCGCCATTGGGTTGACAATGTGGCGGCAGTAGCCTACCATCTGCATAATGCGTATTCTGCCACGATTGATCTTCGTTTGCGTCTTGGCGCTGGTCCAGCTCGCGTCAGCGAGCGGGCATGTGCTGCATCATGCTTTGGAGGGCGCCGTCCCGGAGCGATGCGGTTGCACCATCGCGCCGTGCAGGATGGATTACGGTTCTTCGACCACCTGCCATGACGGTTCCGATACCGATCCGCCGGTTCAGCACGACTGCAGTGACTGCTTCCTTTGCGACGCATCCGAAGCGCAAGTCGCACGGGTAACGCAGCAACATCGCCTTCTTGAAGGCTTTGCGGCGGCGTGCCCTATGACTGGCATCCTCGAATCTGACGCGTCAGGCGATCCGGCGCGTCACTTGCCGCCCGCACTGCCGCCAAGCCGCCCGGCAACTCTCCACGCGATTACGCTTCCTCTGCTCGATTGATACACTGAAGGCCGTCTTCGGGACTCGCGTGAGCTACGACAGCCTCCGCGAGGGCAATCCCGTGCGCCGTGAGAACATCCCATGTTGCATGGGGGGGCGCATTGAGGCTTTTGCAGAGGAAGATCATGTCACACACAAAGCGATGGTCCCGGGCGTTACCCGTAGCGTTGCTCGTCCTGACGGGCTGCGCGACGTACGAACGGCGCCCGATGGAACTTGAGCGATATGCGGAGACGTGGGGGCTTCGCGACATCAACGTCGATTCCATTCGTGAGTATGCTGATACACTGGCTGACGGCGAGGAAAACGCGCCGTACGACCCGTCGGATGGGCTGAGCCTTGTGGAGGCGGAGGCCGTCGCGCTGGTCTTCAACCCGCAGCTCCGACTGGCCCGGGCACAGGCGGCCGTACCGCTCGCCAGTGCGCGTGAGGCCGGTTGGTGGCCGGATCCCGAGTTTGAAGCCAAGGTGATGCGTTTTGCGGATCGTGGCTCGCGGGCGAAGTTCCGTTTCGATAGACCATCGTTCGATGGCGTCAACACCGGTATCGTCGGCGCCAGTGGCCCAAGCGCGGACGGCTTGGAGATCACACCGCCGGGTTTCCGTCGCGGGGAGGGGGACTTCATTGAGGACCCCTGGATCATCGGCGCGGGCTTGAGTATCACGATTCCCATCTCGGGGCGACTCGCCGTTGAACAGGACTGGGCCTGGGCGGAATACAACGCTTCCTGGCGGCGGATACTCATTTCGGAATGGGAACTCCTAACCCGCTTGCGGACGGCGTGGCTGGCATGGTCGACAACGCGCGAACGGATCGAGGTAATCAAAGCATTCATGGAGCAACTCGGCACGGTCGCGACGATGACCGAGCGACTTGCGGCGGCCGGCGAACTCAAGCCGACCGATGCACGTCTGTTGCTGGTCGAACTTCGACGTCAGCGCGCGGCATTGCAGGCGGCGGATTCGGAAGCTGAACTGCAGCGGCTGGAACTCTTCGCGATACTCGGTCTTGCCCCGGAAACGCCGGTTGAACTGCAGCCGCAAGTGTTCCTGCCTCGCATCGACGAGGCCCTGGATTCACGTCGCGACATGCTCTTGCGCCGCGATCCGCGAATCCTTGCGGTGCGCGCCGAGTACGAAGCAGCCGAGGAACGTCTGCGACTCGAAGTGCGCAAGCAGTACCCGGATCTCAATCTGGGCCCGAGCTATTCGTTTGAAGAGGGCTTCTCGCGACTGGGTATGGGGTTCGGTCTTCCGATCCCGCTGTGGAATCACAATCGTCAGGCGGTCGCGGAAGCAGCCGCGGAGCGTGAGGCTGCCCGCGCGCGCGCCGAAGCGCAGATCGAGCAGGTGCTCTCCGAGTTGGCTCGCGCCGAAGCAAGACTGCGTCATGCTGCCGAGCGACGAGAGATGCTGCTCGATGACGTTGCGCCGCTGGTGGATCGTCAGGTCGAAGAGACGCGCAAACTGCTCGACCTGGGCGAAGTCGATGTGCTCGTATTGCGCGACGCGCTGAGCAGCGCGGTGGAAACGAAACTTGAACTACTAGCAGCAACCCTGGCGGAGGCCCAGGCGGCCTGCGTACTGCAACAGATGCTGGAGCCGCGCTGGATCACGCCTTCACAGGCGGAAGCCCAGGAGAACGACGAATGAACAAAGATCTTATCACACCGAAGCGCTCGGCGGCCGGTGCCGTAGCGCTTGCCGGACTAATCGCATTCCTGACGTTGCCGGGCTGCCGCGATGACGCGACGTCAAATGCGGATACCCATGCGCAGGAACGCGAAGAAGCCGCCGCAGCCCCGACGAACCGCATCGACATTCCACCCAGCGTGCGACAGAACCTGGGCATTACGTTTGTGAAGACCGAGCGGCGAGCGGTTCGCAGCGTGATTCGCCTGCCGGGCCAGTTCGAGTTCAGGCCCAAAGCGCGGCGGGAGTACAACGCGATGCTCTCGGGGCGGGTTCGGCTGGCCGTTGAGCAATTCCAGACGGTCTCTGCCGGCGACGTGCTGTTCGAGCTTGACTCGCCCCAATGGCATCGCGTGCAGTCAGGGCTCGCGGAGGCGTTCAAGGCATGCTATTGCTGCCTTCCCGAATTGGACGCCGCCCGCGCTGCGAAGACAGAGAACGAGACCCAGCTTGCGTTTTTGGAGCAGCGTATCGGGCGGTTGACGGGGGCTGGTTCGCGCGACGTTGAGCTGGAGGCCGAGCTGTCGAAGCTGCAGACGATGGCGCCGCGGTTGGAGGCTGAAGTCCGCGCCAAGAAGGCCGACATGCAGTCGGCACTCCTGGCGTACAACGTTCTGCTGAACGAGGCTCAGTCGTTGTCCGGCGTGCCACGCGAGCAACTCGAAAAACTGTTGGAGCCGGAGGAGGGCACGGAGCCGAAGGAGGACGAATCGCTCGCAACCCCGTACTGGTCGACCGTGGATCGCATCGTTGTCCGCGCGGAGGCGGCCGGCGTGATTAATCAGATCGGCGTGACCAACCAAGGTTGGGCGGAGACCGGGGACCTGATCGTGGAGACGATTGAGCCCACCGCCCTCCGTTTTCACGCGGATGCCCTACAGACGGATATCAATCTCTTCGAAGACGGGCAGCCCGGGCGCCTCGTTCCACCGCTGGGCGGGAGCATTGACCTACAGGATACGGTCGACGGTCGGATCGACGTCGGGTTTCAGGCGCATCCGGAGCAGCGCACCATTCCCATCTACCTTGTACCTGAGGGGCTGCCGCGCTGGGCGAAGGCCGGCGTGACGGCGTATCTCGAAGTGCTTGTCGATGGCGGCGATGAGCCAGTGCTCACCATTCCTGAAGCCGCCATTGTGCGTGACGGTCTCGACAAGGTCTTCTTCCGGCGCGATCCGCGTGATCCGGACCAAGTGGTCCGGATCGTCGCCGATTTGGGCGCGACCGACAATCGCTGGATCGAGGTGAAGAGCGGCGTCCGACCAGGCGACGAAATCGTACTCGGCGGCGTCTACCCGCTCATGCTGGCCAGTTCCACAACCGGGGAGATGCAGAAGGGCGGCCACTTTCATGCAGACGGTGCGTTTCATGAGACCAAAGAGCACTAGCGGAGAGCCGACATGCTGAAAAACCTGATTCGCTTCTCCGTTGAGAACGCATCTCTCGTGATCATCCTCGCGATCTTGGCGATCGGCTTCGCTGCCTACCAAGTGCCGCAGATGGCGGTCGATGTGTTCCCAGAGCTCAATGCGCCCACCGTTACCATTATGACGGAGTCGGCGGGATACGCGGCCGACGAGGTCGAACAGTACATTACCTTCCCGATCGAGAGCGCCGTCAATGGGCTGCCGGGTGTCCGGCGGGTCCGCAGTGCCAGCGCAATCGGTCTGTCCATCGTCTGGGTCGAGTTCGACTGGGGCATCGACATTTACCGTGCCCGTTACCTCGTTTCTGAGCGGCTGACGCTCGCCGAAGAGCGCTTGCCGCCGGACGTGCATAGCGAGATCACGCCGGTGACGAGCATTACCGGCGAGATCATGCTGGTCACGTTACGCTCGCCGGATGGCTCGGTGAGCCCGCTGGAGTTACGGGCCTTTGGTGAGTTCGAGCTCCGCAACCGGCTGTTAAGTGTGCCCGGGGTCTCGCAGGTCGTGGCGATCGGCGGCGAGCTGCCCGAGTACCAGATTAACGTTGACCAGGAGCGGCTGCGGCTCTATGACCTGACGATCAGGGATGTTGTGGCCGCGGCCGGTGAAACGCACAGCACGGCCGGCGCCGGGTATCTGGTCAATGTGGACGGACTCGAGATTCCGCTGCGCCAGACGGGACGCGTGCGGCGCGTGGAGGATATTCGCTCGACGATCATCAAGTACGAAGAGGGGACGCCGATTACCATCGGCCAAGTAGCTGAGGTCGAGATAGCCCCGGCACTGAAACGCGGCACAGCCTCCGAGGGTGGGCACGCGGCTGTCGTGCTCAGTATTCAAAAGGGGCCCGGCACGAACACCCTCGCGCTGACGGAAGCGGTCGACAAAGCCCTCGACTCAGTCGAAACGGCCCTGCCGCCGGGCGTTGTATTGAACCGGCACATCTTCCGGCAAAGCGACTTTATCAACCTTTCGCTGAACAACGTGCTCCATGTGGCCCGCGATGCCGCGATCATCGTCGCGATCGTGCTCGTCCTGTTCTTGCTGAACGTGCGTACAACGATCATCACGCTGACGGCCATTCCGCTGTCGGTCGCCATCGCGCTGCTGGTGATGTGGGGCCTGGGTGAAACGATCAACGTGATGACGCTCGGCGGCCTGGCGGTCGCGATTGGCGTCGTCGTGGATGATGGCATCATCTTCGTCGAGAACATCTACCGCCGACTGCGACTGCACCAAGTAGGCTCGGGAACTGAGTCCCGCCAGCGCCACCAGGTCATCTTCGAAGCATGCACGGAATTGCTCAACCCAGTGCTCTTCGCGACGCTCATCATTGTGATCGTGTTTCTACCCATGCTATTCCTTCGCGGCCTGGAAGGGCGATTCTTTCAACCACTCGGGATCACGTACATTCTCGCGATCGGTGCGTCGCTGCTTGTGGCGTTGACGGTCACGCCGGCATTGGCGCAGGCTCTGCTTCGCGGCCGATTGAGCGACGCGGAGCGGGAGACGTTCGTCATCCGAGGGCTTAAGGCGGTCTATCGCCCGGCGCTGTTGTTCGTTGTGCGGTATCGGAAGGCGACCGTCACCGGCGCGTTGGTATTGACCAGTTTGAGTATATGGCTGGCGAGCACGTTCGGGGCGAGTTTCCTGCCCGAGTTCAACGAAGGGACTTTCACCGTCTTCGTGATGGCGCCGCCCGGTACGTCGCTTGAGGAGAGCAACAGGATCGCGCAGGGCGTCGAGAAGCGGCTTGCGCTGATCGAGGGTGTCCGTTCGGTCGTGCGCCGCACGGGTCGCGCCGAGCGCGACGAGCACGCCGAACCCGTCAGTAACAGCGAGATCGATGTCACCATAGAAGTCGGACACGAAAAAACCGCGGTGCGCCGCAGGATCGATGAGGTGTTGTCAGCAGTTCCCGGCATGACCACTACGATCGGCCAGCCGATCGAGCACCGAGTGTCGCACATCATGTCCGGGACGCCAGCCGCGATCTCGATCGACGTGTACGGCGAAGACCTGCGCGTCTTGCGCAAGATCGCAAAGGAAGTTGAAGCGGCCATCGCGCCGCTGCCGGGCGCCCGTGATGTCGCCGCCAACCGCGAGATCATGATTACGTCGCTGCCGATTCGATATCGCCACGATGAATTGGCCCGATGGGGCCTCACGCCGGCCGATGCCGCCGAACAGGTCCGCAGTGCGATCTTCGGCGAGACCGTCGCCGTCGTGAACGAGGGTGTGAACGTCTTCGAGATCGTCGTGCGCCTGGCACCGGAGCATCGGCAGCGCATCCAGCAGGTAAAGGATCTCTTGCTGCGCGGCCGCGACGGCAAGCTCGTTCGCTTGAATGAAGTCGCCGACGTCGGCATCGAGAAGGCGTCGAACCTGATCTCGCGTGAAAACGCCCAGCGCAAGGCCGTGATCTCCTGCAATGTCGCGGAGGGCTTTAATCTCGGTGATCTTGTCGAGGAGGTTCGGCAGCGCGTCGACCCGATCGTTGCGGGCTACGGCTATGCCGTTTCGTATGGCGGCCAGTTCGAGGCCCAACAGTCGGCATCCAACACTCTGTACGTCATGGGGGCCGGGGTAGCGATGCTTATTCTGTTGCTGCTCAACATGTCGTTCGGATCCACCAGAGCCGCCATGCTGGTCATGATCAACCTGCCGCTCGCAATGATTGGTGGGATTGTAGCGATCTTCATAGCCGAATCGGAGAGCGTGTTTGGCAACGCCTTCGCGTTGCTCGGGCTCGGTGATCGCTACGAAGCTCCCGTGATCTCGATCGCGAGCATGGTCGGGTTCATCACGCTGTTCGGTATCGCCGTGCGAAACGGGATTCTGCTGGTCAACCACTACTCGCACCTGATGCGGGACGAGGGTAAACCCCTGCATGAGGCGATCATCCAGGGCTCGCAGGAGCGGCTGGTGCCGATTCTGATGACTGCCTTGACCGCTGTTTTGGGATTGCTCCCCATTGCGTGGGCGGCCGGCGAGCCGGGCAGCGAAATCCTCGCCCCCATGGCAATCGTCGTACTGGGCGGGCTGGTAAGCTCGACGTTTCTCAACTTGGTGGTGGTGCCCGCGGGGTATGCCCTGATCTTCAGGGCGCCGCGATCGTAATCACAAAGAACTTACAGAACAGTCAGTCTCGTTGGTTAACATTCATGAGGAGAAAGAATGCTTCGAATCGCATCAATCACAACACTGATCGGAATAGCGATCCTGCTGTCTAACGGCTGTGATCGTAAACCGCCACCAAACGAAACAGAGGAGGCGACCCCACAAACCACCGCCGCGCCCAAACACAGCCCGGATGATGGCCACGACCACGCCGGCGAAATGAAGAGCGACGATCATGCTGACGACCACGCCGACCAAGAGGATGGCAACGGTCACGGACATGACGGACAACGGCACGAGTTGGGAAGCCGCGGAATCGCGGGCTTGACGGTCGAGGTCGTACAGTTTGGGGCGGCGACAGGCAACGTTGCCGAACTCGTCTTCGAGATCGACGTGCGGGGCGAACCCACGCCGACCGCAATTCGCCTACTCGTTCGCGCGCCGGACGGCGCCGAGTCGCTCAAGGTCAAGGCCAACAAAGTCGGCGATCACGAATACGACGCCCACGTGGACGAATTGCCGGGCCACCTGGGTGAAGGCAGCGTCCTTGTCGTTGAAGTGGAAACACCGTCCGGCACAGAGGCGCTAGTACTCCCGCTCGTGACAGAATAAACGAATCCAGGTGCATGCGCAGAGTATTCTGGCGGACACGAAGAGCCGCGAGGCGCGCGATACAGTCCCTTGTGAGTCTCATGAGTCCGCCGGCCGTTGCCAGCCAGGCTCATGTGCCTCGGCCACGAAGAAGATCGCGTCCGTATGTGTCTTGAGAAGACCGGCCCCGGACCCGCCGTTGGGGCGGAAGTTGCGAACGCGGTCCAGGTAAGACTCTCGGTGGTCGCCGGTTTGAAAGGGGAGGAAGTACCGCGTGCCTGCCTTGGCGAAGAGATACTCAACCGTGTAGCGATCACTCCGCACCTCTTCGATGGGTTCTGCCAGCATCGGGACGCCGTGCCGGCCATGGTCGTACAACATCCAGATCGAGTAGACCTTGCCGGGGAGCTTCTTGTCGAGATAGTTGCCGATCGAAGGCCACATGGGGCTCGCGAAGGGATCGTCTTTTGCACCAAACTGCAACGCATCGCTGTTTTTGCTCAGGTGCATGAAGGCACCCAGCAGTATGATCTTCTCGTCCGGCGGTAGATCCTTGAGCACATCATCCATCTGCCGGAACATCGTCTCCTCGCGCTGGCGCATTGCCGGAAGCCACTCATCAGACATCGGGCCTTTCCTGCCGGCCTCGATGAATGCGAGGCCATCGGTCAGACACCGCAAAGTGCGTCCCAGTTCCACGGCGTCCTCTTTGCCCAGCAGGCGGCGTACACCAGTCTCCTCTCGCTCGAGAAGCCTGAGCAGATTCTCTAACCGCTTGATCTCGTCTGGGCGTGGTTCCACCTCTGGACGCGCGAGGCGCTTGAGGATCTTCCGGACTAGCGGATCGGATTCATGTGGCTTCAGAAGCCCCTCTGCATCTACGTACGCGCCTCCCGGGCGCAGGTCGGCATCGAAACCGAACCAGCGCAGACGCGGCTTGCCCGGCGGAAGTGTTTCGTTCAACGACCGCAACTGTTTCTGAAACCAGTATTGCTCGTCATGAATGTTCTTCACGAAATCGCGGTCGCTCTTCTTTGGGACCAAGCCGTTGGGAATGTCTTTGCGATTGGCCCGCTCGTCCCCCTTGTATCCGTAGCTGGCGACCCGTTCCAGCCAGGCCATGTCGCCGGTCGCCAGGTACCGATCGATTCGTCTCCCGTCCGCCCGGCCCATCTCCATGCCGATGTGCCGCCAGCCCCGCTCAAAAAGATAGCGGATGAAGATCAGTTGGAAGTCGTATTTCTCGCGGACGTAATGATCGGGCTCGGCGAGAAAGACAATGCGCTTTTCTTCCAGTAACCGGTCCAAGACGGACAGCCTCGTAAGATCGGCGCTCCGCCAATCCAACGTATCAAGCCGAATCGCGTTTTCGCGCACCCACCCGATGAAGTCCTTACCGGAGACATGATCATCGTCGAGTTTCGCATGTACGTCTGCCGAGCCGACGCCGGAAACCGCGATGCCGAGAGTCAGTAGCGGCACAACGATCTTCAGTCGTATCTCATTCATAACAAGTTCCTCTGGACTGAGCCTGCCATCGTGAATAACGACGGTGGTGCGACATGCTCACCCCTCAACAAACCGCAGAAGCCGGGTCGGATCCTCCGGCCCATCCGGTTCCGCCGTCAGGCGACGACCGGAGAATCGAAGCGGGGCATTCTCAACCTTGTTCGGCACAAGGCCTGCGTCCTGGAGTTACGACAGATTCCGGCAAGACGACAGCACACCGCACCCTCGATATTGAGCTGCCATCGCGGGCGGGCAATCTCAGTGCTGAACAACCGCAGGACTCGTGCGTACACCTCTCGAATCCGGTAGGATGCCCCCGCGATAATTCCTAGGCCGAAACCGGGTCCGATATTCGCCCCGAGGAGAACATGCCGCAGATCGAGGTCGACAGCTTGTCCAAGACCTTCCGCGTGCCGGAGAGAGAGGGCGGATTCCGGGCGTCATTGCGGAGCCTCGTCAAACGGACGCATCGCAACGTCCACGCCGTGGATCGCGTCAGCTTCTCAGTTGAGCAGGGGGAGATCGTCGGATTCCTCGGTCCCAACGGCGCGGGCAAAACCACCACCCTCAAGATGCTCTCCGGCCTCCTGCACCCGACATCCGGCGCCGCGACCGTCCTGGGACAAGTCCCATGGAAACGCGACCCCGCCTACCTTCGGCGAATCAGCATGCTCATGGGGCAGCGGACGCAGATGCAGTGGGACCTGCCCGTGGTGGATTCCTTCCTCGTCCACGGCGCCGTCTATGACATCCCCAAGCATGAGTACCGGCAGACGCTGGACGAACTCGTGGCGCTGCTCGACCTCAAGCCCGTCCTCAAGAAGCAGGCGCGCAGCATCTCGCTCGGCGAACGTATGAAGTGCGAGATCTGCATCTCGCTGCTGCACCGACCGGCAGTCCTGTTCCTGGACGAGCCCACGATCGGCGTCGACATCACCATGCAGGCGAGGATTCGCGAGTTCATCGCCGACTACAACCGGCGGTACGGCGCGACGATCATCCTGACGAGCCACTACATGGCCGACGTCACGGCGCTGTGCGAACGGATTATCGTCATCGACCACGGGAGGCTGCTCTTCGACGGCGCGCTGAGCGAGCTTTCCGCCAAGCTGGCGCCGTTCAAGGTCATCATGGTGGATCTCGATCGCGAGCTTGAGGACTATGACTTCGACGCGCTGGGCGGCGTGCTCTCACGAGACGGCCGCAAGGTAGTCATCCGCGTGCCGAGGAGCAACGCCGCGAGCGTCACCAGCCGCCTCCTGGCCGACTTGTCCGTCCTGGATCTGACCATCGAGGACCCGCCTATCGATGATGTGATCGCGCGGGCGTTCGGCCAGGCGCCGCCCGCCACGGGCGTGGGCGAACGAGAGGCGGTCCAAGACAAAGGGGATGCCACACCGTGAGGCAGATCGTCCGCGCATACCTGGCATATCTTCGCGCCGGGATCGGCGTGATGTTCCAATACCGCGGCGAGATTGTGCTGTGGGCGGTGTGGGGGCTGGTGAACCCGCTTGTACTCTATTCGATGTGGAGTTCGGCCGCGGAGAGCGACCCGGGCGGACAGATCGCCGGTTACACGCGTGGCGGATTCGCCGCGTACTTCTTTCTCGTCATGATCGTCGGCCACTTCACCACGGCCTGGGACGTTTACGAGATGAGCTACATGGTGCGGAAGGGCACGCTGTCTTCGATGCTCTTACGGCCATTGATGCCAATCTGGAAGTCTCTGGCGGACAACACGGCGTACAAGGTCACGACCTTGCTGTTCGTCGTGCCGATGTGGTGTCTGATCGCCTGGCTGATCAAGCCGGAGTTTGCGACGACGCCGTGGCATCTCGCCGTCGGGTCCGTCGCGCTATTGCTCGCCGCGGCGCTCAGCTTCTTCCTCGGGTACCTCGTGTCGCTGGCCTCCTTCTGGGCTACGAAACTCGACATGTTGGGCGAGGTCTATTTCGCCTTCGCGTTCTATCTTGGCGGTCGGTTCGCCCCGTTGGAGACGCTGCCGCCGCCGGTGGAGGCGGTCGCCAGGGCGTTGCCGTTCCGATGGATGTACGCCTTTCCCGTGGAGGTCCTCACGGGACAAACAACGAGCCTCGCCGCTGCCGCGTCGGGCATCGGCGTGCAAGTGGTCTGGCTGGCCGGCGTCGTGATTGCGTTTCGATCTCTGTGGTCTGCGGCCGTCAAGCGATACACGGCGGTCAGTGGGTGAGTCCGGCATGGTGCGACCCCTGAAACTCATACTCCTGCACATCCGCGTGAGCGTTCAGAACCTCGCCGCGTATCGGCTGGACTTTGTCGTCGGTGTCGTCATGTCCCTCATGCGCCTGGGGATGGAGTTCGTCGTTCTCTGGACGATCTTCGACAACGTGCAGGACGTCAAAGGCTGGCGCGTGCCGCACATGCTCGTACTCGTGGGGGTATTCCGCATTGTTGCCGGCGGTATTCGCATCTTCATCGTGCCGAACATGCGAAGAGTGTTGGAGGAAATCCGCGAAGGAACGCTGGATTTCCTCCTGATGCGCCCGGTCAACGCGCAGTTTCTCGCGAGCATCCGCGAGTTCGTCGTCTGGCGGATCGCAGACGTGCTCATTGGGTCGGTCGTCGTTGCGATCGGGGCCGTGATGCTGCTTGGACGCTTCCCGCTCGAAGCCGCGCTCACGTTCACGCTCGTCCTGGGGGCGGCGTTCGTGACTGTCTATTCCATATGGCTCATGCTCGCGACGCTCTGCTTCTGGTTCATCCGAATTCAGAACATCGAGATGATCTTCTGGAACGTCTTTGAGGCTGGGCGATTCCCGATCGTGATCTTCCGTCCGGCGGTCCAATGGGCCCTCACCTTCGTCGTGCCGCTCGCGTTCATCACGACCATCCCGGCGGCGGCGATCTTCGGCGACCCGACGCTCGTGCCCGTCACCGCTTCGCTGCCGCTGCCTTTGCCGCTGCTCGCCGTTCTGATCGCCGTTGCGATGCTGATCGTCTCCAACCGGTTTTGGAAGTTCGGGCTGAAGCACTACAGCGGCGCGTCGGCGTGAGTTTCAGAGCGAAGAGTCGGGGGCCTCCAGTCATCTTTCCGCATCCGCTGGCGTGTGAGCCGCTGCCGGCTCAGGACGCTCATTCTCGATCTTGGGAACGGGCGTGCCGCACTCAGGGCAGATGCCGGTCGTGTTGCCTCGAAGATCGTAACCGCACGGAATGCACACAGGCACCCCGCTCTCGCACAAGCACTGGCGCAGAGAGGGGCGAACTCGGCGAGGAAATGAGAACCCGATCCAGACGCCCCCGACGCAGGCGCCCAGAATGGCGAGAGCTGCCCGAAGAGTGCCTTCTGCTGTTCCACCCGGCCGATGTATTCTGAATATCAACTCAGGGATGAGAATGGGCAGGATCACGACGACAGGTAATCCCAGCCAGAAGGTGGGGCTCCTGAGCAGGATGCTGGTTGCTCTCCGTGCCGCGTGCCTGCGGGCCTCCTCCGTTGGAAAGAGCTTCAGCTCGGGGTAAAGCCATGATCGTGGCCAGCGGTTTCGGTATTCCGCCATGTTTATACGCTTCAGGCTGGGTGCAATGCTTTCACGCGATCTCGACATGACGGGATCGTGGGTAAGCATACTGATCTGATGAGAACATGCCTACCCGTCCCGCTTGCGCGGGCCGTGAAGGCATGGCACTCACGCGATCCCACAGTTCACACTGGCGGGCAATCCGCAACTGGCACCGGAGCGCGGGTGGATGGTGCGGCAAGCCGCACCCTACTAAAACTTCACCTTTGGCGTTTCCTGTGCTGCCTCGCCTGCCTCGAAGTATTCCGCCTTCTGCACGCCGGTCCAGCTTGCGTACATCGTGCCGGGAAATACACGGATGTGGGAGTTGAGCATCTTGACGGCGGCGTTGTAGCGTTTGCGTTTCTCGGCGATGCGGTTCTCCGTGCCTTCCAACTCGATCTGAAGTGCGCGGAAGTTCTGGTTTGCCTTCAGGTCGGGGTAGCTCTCACGCAGCACCAGCAGGCGGGACAGCATTCCTTCCAGCGCGCCGGCGGCCTTGGCCTTTTCCGCGCGGGTGTCTGCGCCGAAGTAGCTCTTGCGGACGTCGGCGATGCCCTGGAGGAGTTCGGTTTCGTGCTTGGCGTAGCCCTTGACGGTCTCGACGATGTTCGGGATCAAATCGAACCGCCGCTTGAGGACGACCTCGACATCCGCCCAGCTCTGTTGGACCTCTTCGTCGTAACGGATCGTCGCCTTGTAGCCGCTAAACGCGCAGCCGCCGATGCCGAGCCCGATGAGGACCACGACGCCGAGGAAGATCAGGATGACCTTGGATGCACTCATACCCTTACCTCCGTGAACTTGGAGAGCCCCCCCGCACGATCCACAATACTTCGCCCCACGTTTGTTCGCCGCGCCACAGCTTGGACAGTTCATGATGCTACCAACTCCCGCCGGAGCCGCCTCCTCCGAAGCCGCCGCCGAATCCGCCACCGAAACCACCGCCGCCAAAACCACCTCCGCCGAAGCTCGATCCGCCGCCCCAGCCGCTTCGGCCGCCTCCCATGCCGCCCAGCAGGCTGCCCAGCAGGAGACCGGGCAACATGCCCCGACCGCCCCACGATCGATAGTGCCCGCCCCTGCGAGAGAAGATTCCGCCGAAGACGACCACCATGAAGATCAACGGAAACAAGGGCGCGCAGCACGCGCCGAGCCCGCCGCCGCGTCTCATGCGAACAACGGGGCGCTGTGCGGGAGGCGGAGGAGCGCCCGAGAGTTGGACGCCCGCTTCAGAAGCGATCCGTTGTGCCACGGCGACAACACCCATGTAGATGCCGCCCGCGTAATCGCCCTTCTTGAAATAGGGTTCGAGGTATTGCTGGCCAACCGAATCCGTGAACAGGTCCGGCACGGCGCCTTCGAGGCCTTCGCCTGTCGCCCATTGATACCGTCGGTCCTTCACCGCCACCATCAGCAACAGGCCATTGTCCTTGCCTTGGGTGCTCAACTGCCATTTTCGGGCAGTCCCGATTGTGTAGCTATACGGATCGACGCCTTGCGTGGAATTGACAACGAGCACCTTGAACATCGCCAACCCGCTCTTCTCCAATTCGAGCAGCCAGGCGCTGATCTTCTGCTCGGTGGCCGCGTCGATAACGCCGGCCTGATCGATCACGCCTTGGCGCGGTGTGTCGCGTGATTGCGCGAAGGACGCGGAAACGCCCGCGTGGGCCGTCACGATCAGAAGCACGACTGTCGATGCTCTACAGTTCATCCGCCACCTTCGCCAGCTTCTCGACGTCTTCGTACAGCCCCGTGAACTCCGCCCAACCGTGCTCGCCGTACTGTTGGATCGCGGTGCGCAGGCCCGAGAGGGAACCGTCCACGAGCTTCTCGCCTTCGGCGAGGACCTCCGGACGTGGCAGCGGCTCTTTGCGGCCCTTGAGCCAGAGCAGTCCTCGTAGCGTGCGGATTAGCTCGTCGCCGACCGCCGCCTCGAGCTCGCCGAGCAGTTTCTCACGACCCGCCGCGGCGAGCAGACCTTGGCGCAACTGAATGAGTATCCGCTTGAACTCGCGTTCGCACTGTAACCGCATGTGGTCGGGCTCGAACGCCAGGTCGTCGAAGAAGTTCCGGCCGATGAGCGTCGCGTGGCGCTGTTGGATTTCGAGGAACTCCAGCGGGAACGTGTCCAGCGAAGCGTTGATGTAGTCGGGCGTCATGACGAGCGGCGCGCGGATGTGGTCGCGCCCGAATGCGGCGCCTTGTTCGGCGAGATTGTGGAGCAGCTTCAGGTCGATCTTGTTCAGAACCAAGACGCTCGCGGCTGCGGATCGGGACGGATCGTATTCCGGGAGGAGGACCGCTCCGAAGACAGTCAGACCTGCCAAGTTGTCGCCAGCCATCCGCTGCACGAGTTCCGTGTAGCCCGCCAAGGCGGACCGCATCGATTCAGCTGTCTGCGTCAAAGCGTTTGGGTCTATCGTGCTGTTCAAGTCGTGCTCCTCGATTTCAGCGTCTTTGCCTTTTCCGCCCAATGGTCGTCGCGCCGTGCGTAGCGTCCGACCCCCGTGTCGGACTGCGGTCGTTGCCTGGGGCCCCAGTGGGCGGCGTGTAATTTTGTGCGGCGTGAGCCGCGTGTACGTCGGCCGCGGGGGGCCGACCCGAAGACCCATACGCGAAGCATAGCCGCG
>JBDRKQ010000233.1:0-22744 GCA_043813895.1 Planctomycetota bacterium | reverse complement strand
CGTACCGTTGTCTTGTGCGCCTCCGACAAACATGTCTGCATCCCGGGCGCTATCACCATGATAGAACTGCGTCACGCCGTAGCCGTTGTTCATGTTCTCCCAAACGATATCGGGAGGTGGTCCGGGATCGGGACCGATCGGGCACTCCTCCTGACTCGTGGCGGCTCGGGCATTGGTCGTGCGGAAGAGGCCGCCGTCGTTGCCGACGTACACGACCTGGTTCGTGGTGCCATCGTAGTCCGGGTGAAAGACGATGGCGTGCTGGTCGGGGTGTATCTGGGTTGGCGGCGGCGGGTCCATCAGGTAGTAGAACCAGTAGCCAGCCAGCCCGAACGTCTGACCACCGTCGTCGGATCGAAATACGTTGATCCCACCGACCCAGACGATAGTGGGATCCACCGGATCGACTGCGATGATGTTGTCGTACCAACCCTGCGAATAGATCACCGGATGCTCATAGCACCCCGTGGCGATTGACAAGTAGCTGAACAGCCACGGACTAAAGGGGTGGTTGAAATCGAGGACTGACGAGAAGTTGACGCCGTCGTCAGCTCGAAAAACACTGACCAATCTCCCATAGCCGGAGAGGCCGCCATTGTCGGCCATGGCCAGGTAGATCACGTCATTGTCACTCGGCGCGATGGCGATCGTCATGCGGCCTTGGTACGACGCGGTTGTGTATTCCAGCCAGGTGTCGCCGCCGTCGTCACTGCGGTACAAACCGTCCTTCTGGGAACTGCCGAACGCGGCAAACAAAACATCTGGATTCCGGTCCGTGCGGACAGCCAAATCGGTGCAGCCCAATTGGCATCCGTTGGTCGTCTGCGAGCCGGAGATGTAGTAGGGGTTGCTCAGCACCGCCGACCACGTTTGCCCGGCATCGAGACTGCGCCATACGCCGAACCGCGTGGCGGCATAAACACGCGTCGGGTCGTTAGGACTGATGACAAGTTTGTTGACGTAATGAAACGCACCTTCCGGCACGCCGGTCACGGTCCCAGCGAGTTGCGCCCATGTGGCGCCGGCATCTGTGGACTTGAAGATGCCCAGGCCCTGCACGCCCGGTCGCCCTCCCAGGAAGCCTTCGCCTGTACCGGCATACAGGATGTTGGAGTTCGATGGGTCGATGGCGATGGTCGAGACTGCCAGGTTGAGCATCAAGTCGTCCGTCACGGCCCACTCGACGCCGCCGTTGGTGGACTTCCAGATTCCCCCGGCCACGCCGGCGGCGTACATGATGTCGGGGTTCTGGGGATCGAACACGATTGCGCGGGTGCGCCCGCCGATGTTGCCGGGGCCGAGGGCGTTCCACCCCTGCACGTCACCAGGAAGCGAACCACCATCGCGCGGGTTGGCCTGCAAGGTCTCGCGGGCGCGGATCTTGTCCAGCTCGACGCGAAGGTGTTCGAGGGGGAGACTGGTCTGGCCGCTGCCGAGCCGCTGCTGCAAGCAGAAGTTCCAGGCCTCTTGCGGCTGGTCGAAGCGTTTGGGGCCTTTGGTCTCCAGCTTGGCGTACTTACGCTGCATGGCCGCCCGCCCGGCCCGAAGCATCGCGAGTGAGGGCCGAGGGCTTTCCTCCGACAGAGCTAGCGTTTCGTCCGTGGAGATACCCGGCGAGCGCCTGAGGCACCCCTGTGTAAGGCCTAGAATCAGGACGGAAGCGAGACAGACCAAGCCAAGCCGCTGATGTTGTGGCTTCATGATTTCCCTCCTCCACCCCGTGGGGGCGATGGACGCTCAAGATGTGTGCTCGCCTGGACGCGTCCATTGTCGCAAGAAACTGGTCGGGATTCAACCAGGGCGTGCTCCCGGCGAGAATCCTATAAGCGCAGTTTCCTGCTTTGCAGAGTGACCTATCGCTCCGTCACGGCTCGATTGATGGGTGCCACTGGCGGCTTGTCCGCCAGTGTTATACAAGCAACGTCGAGAAGCGGGCACTGGTGGGCAAGCCGCCAGTGGCACCCGATCTGCACGTACCCATGAGTTCAACCGTGACAGAGCACTACGTCCATCGATGATGCCTCTTCATGGGCCGCTCAGCACCCCCAAGCAGCATCCTGACGGCGCGTGCGTGGAGCCTGCCGCCAACGGCCTGACCATCGCTCGTCCCCAGGCGACCACTCATTCAGAACTCGAACAACAAGAGCTGCTCGCCGCAGTCCGGCGGGACCGAAATCGCTGGAGTGGCTGGCGAGCCCCTCGATACGCTGGGTCGGCGACGCGGTTTTCCCCGCCGCCTCATGGCCGCCGCGACAAAGCCGTCCAAATCCTGAAAGTCCCACGATTCCCTGGGGACCGGCTTGCCCCTCGAATCTCGCACGGTCGCGCCGTAACGGTCGACAAGCACCCGTGTTGCGAATCGATCGCAGCGGCCCTCCTTCTGCCTGACGTTCCGGCGTGCACGCTTCACCAACCAGTGGTAGAACTCGTGCAGGAACACGAACAGGGCCACATGATAGGCGTCTCGCAGTTCCACCGAATACAACTCCCGCCACCAATGCCGTCTGTCTGACTGTGGTCGGGCGATCATCGTCTCCATGCGGTACGGGTACTCGAGGTGCCGACCGATGTTGACGCGGACTTGATTGTCGTTGTAGTAGCAGGAACCCGAGAAATCCGCGCTGCGGCTGTAGCGGATGGTCACATCCAAACCATCGTGCGGCCAGCCAGCGACCGCGTCGCTCAGCATTCGCGCCAAACGCCCGGTGTCCATGCTTGTCGAGTGTTTGAGTCTCATCCCCTTCCATCCGTGGCGACGGGGGCCTCCTCATCCGATACCGGCCCGCACCAAAGCCTGCAAGCGGACGATGCCCGTCGGCCTTACCCCGTCCTCCGATACGACCAGCATCGTGATCTCACTCTCCCGCATGATGCGCAGGCAATCGACAGCCAAACACGTGGGCTTGACAGTGGAGCACCTCACCGGCGGCTCGGAGGGATCCCGGCGACTCAGCCTCCATGCCTCCGCGGCCGTCAACCCAGATGGCGTCTTACAGCGCGTCAGAAGACGCCGCAGATCGCCGTCGGTAAAAACGCCGACCAACGCGCCATCCCCGTCAACGACACACGCCATCCCGAGATGTTTGCCGGTCATCTCCAGGAGCAATTCATTGCACGTCGATGCTCCCTCCGTGACTGGCAGATCGTCGCCGGTCGTCATCAGGTCGCACGCGCGTGTCAACAGCCGCCGCCCCAGGCTGCCGTCCGGGTGGTACTTCGCAAACTGCTCCTCGTCGAATCCGCGCGCATCCAGAAGCGCCATCGCCAGGGCATCGCAAAGCGACAACATCAACACTGTGCTGGTTGTGGGGGCGAGCGCCAGAGGTCCCGCTTCGGGACACGCCGGTATCGGCAGATGCACATCAGATAACTCGCCAAGCGGGCACTCGTCGGTTTCGCAAACCGAGATTACGCCGCCGCCGAGCCGCCGAAAATGACCGACGAACTTCACCAACTCCTCGGTATGGCCGCTCTTCGACAACGCCAGCAGCGTCGCATCATCGCCGACCAAACCCAGGTCGCCGTGCAACCCTTCCACCGGATGCATGAACACCGCCGGTGTTCCTGTGCTCGCGAACGTTGCGGCCGCCTTCCTTGCGATCAGGCCACTCTTGCCGATCCCCGTCACGATCACCTGGCTGTTTGAATGCAGAATCCGGAGTACGGCTCGCTGGAAGGATTCCCCCACCGCCTCGGCCAGCGCCGCCAGCGCGACCGATTGCTCACTGATAATCCCCCTGGCCAGCTCAATCGAGTCTCTCAAGTTCGGCCTCCCGAGGGATGGGAAAGACTGGCAGTCAGCCATTAGCTGTTAGCCAATAGTCCGTCGCTTTCCGTTCTTCAGACTGTAGCGTCCGACCCCCGTGTCGGACGTTGAATGTGGCGTCGCCTCCTCTTTGCGACTGACGCAATCCGGACTGGCGGCCAGATTCAGCCGTTACGCCCGTTCGTGTACCGCCTTCGGCTCGTAGCCGTCCCGCCATCGGCGCTGGGTCGTTTCTCGGCGTTTGGGCATTTCGGCCTTTTTGGCATTTCGGCTTCTACTCCTCGGGCCGATCGACGCCCGGGTCTTCCGGAACAGATTCGCCGAGATCGCCGTCAAAGTCCAGATCCTCGAGTTTAAACTCACCCTCGATGTCCAGGCCGCTGTCTCCGGCCCCATCTTCGGTGAGCTTCGCAATCTCGCGATCCAGTTCCGGAAGCGCTGAGTCGAGCCCCTCCAACTCCGGTGAATCATCCAGGCCCAACTCCCCATCGAGGTCCACGCTTTCATCAAAGACGAGACCGTCGATCTTGTGCTCGCCGGCAGAGTCGCTCTCTAGCGCGACAGCCGGCTTCTGGGGTGAGACCGCGTCGCTCGCCATCGCGACCGATCCTTCGCTCCCCTCAGCCGATCCGCCACCCGGAGGCGTGGTCTCGTCGGTACCGACCCCGCCAGCACGTGCGACAGGCATCTGCCCCGTCTCGGAGGCTGTGCCCGATGGAGTAGCGTCCATCGCCCCGGCACCAGCGGTCGCTCGCACGTCCAGCCGCGGCCGTGTCGGCACACCCTCTTCCTCCTCTGGCTCCTGATACTCGTAGAACTCCCTGTATGCCTTGCGGAAGTAGCCGCCGGCTCGACTCTCCACGAGATTCAACACCGCGCCGAACACCCGGGCGTTGATCGCCTCAAGTTGGATTCGCGTGCGCTGAAGCGCACCTCGCGACGTCTCCCGGTACTGGCACACCAGGAGCACGCCGTCCACCGCGCCCGCCAGAACCATGGCATCGCTCACGAGCAGCACGGGCGGTCCGTCGAAGATGATCTGATCGTACTGAGACCGCGCCTCCACGATCACATCGCGAAGATAGCTTCCGCCCAGCAACTCGGCAGGATTGGGCGGGATCGGACCACTACTCAGCACGTCCAGGCCCGGCACGAACGTCGATGTCGCCAGGTCCGCAAGCCGACCTTGTCCGATGAGTAAGTTGCTCAGCCCTTCCGCCTTCAGATCGGGGAAAAGCCGAGGCAGGCGGCTGCGCCGGAAATTCGCGTCAATCAACAACACGCGCCGGCCGCTGAGCGCGACCGATATGCCGAGGTTCGATGCGATGGTCGTTTTCCCGTTTCCACCGCTCGGGCTCGTCACCAGAATGACGCCCTGCTGCTCCGCAGGCGCGCTGAAGAAAAGACTCGCCCGCAAGTTTCTGAATGCCTCGGCGACAATCGAATGCGGCGCATCCACACACGCCGTTTCCACTCGCACAATTTCTATTTCGTCGTCATCACTCGTCGGAATCAATCCGAGAACGGCAAGATCCTGAACGTCGCGCGGCGTCCGCACAGACTTATCCGCCAGCTCCAATAACAGGGCCAAACCCACACTAAGCATCAGGCCGATCATCCCGCCGACCGGCAGCCAGATGTACCACTGAGGGCTGCTCCGCTGACTCGGCTCGATCGCCTGAGACCGAACCTTGATCTGCACCGTCTTCTCGTGCCGAAGCATGACCGACATCGTGTTCTTCTGTTCCTGCAGGTTCTCGAGCTGAGTCTTGAGTAGATCCTGCTCCTCCAGGAGCCGAAGGTACCTGGCATACTGCTTGTCCCTGTCCCTCTGCTCCGCTTGCGCGGCGTATAGACTCTCCTTCAACTCGAGAAGCTGCTGCTGGGCCTCGAGGAAGCCCCGCCGCGCCTGGCTGATCTGGTCGCTCTGATACCTGACGATCTTGACCGCACGCTCTTCCGCCAAGCGATCGGCTATGGAGTCGCGAACGACGAGCGATTCTCGCACAACGCGGTGGTTCTCGCCAAACCGCTCCCTCGCCATACCCAAGGCGTCCTCCGCAGTCTGCAGCCGCCTGCTCTGCTCCAGAATGATCGGATCATGGTCCAGAATCGTCATGAGGTCAGGTGTGATGGGCAATTGCTCCGGCGTGGCGTTTTGCAGAGCTTCCCACTGAGTCTTGCGCCCCAGCATCTCGATTTCCAACTCGGTCACCAACGCCATCAAGGTCAGCAACCGTTCGCTCGGGCCTCCGTCGGCCGCGTTCATCAAGACCTCTTCCGTAGCCTGGAGCGTCTCGATTTCCTGCCGCTTGGCGTCGAATTGCTTCATCGCACGATTCAGCTCGCTGGTTAACTGCTCTTCATTCGTGCGGATGTCGTTCTTCTGGAGTTCCTCTACCCGGCTCTCGTACTTCTCGACAACCGTGTTCACAAGGATAGCCACCTCATTCGCGACCCTCCACGATGCCGAAACCCGCAAATAGTTGGACTCCCTCACCGGCGCGGCCCGAATCATCTCCTCCAAAAGCTCCATCGGGTCTTCATTCTCTTCGACTTGTTCCCTCTCCGCCTCCGACCACCACGACGTGGCGCGCAATTCCGCGTCTTTCAACGCCTCAAGCAGCACCGCAGGGCTCTCCACCATCAGGGCCTGGTCTGAGAGCGTCCTCTCGATCTCGTCCTCCCTAATCGTCACTCGCTCCAAAGGATTCAGCACGTTGACGGGGTTAATCGACTCCACCCAAATATAGGATTCAGCGACATAACTGGGGTAATACTTGATCATCAGCGCGGTGAACCCGGTGGTAATCCCCAGTGATACAATCCACAGGATAATGATGAAAACGAGCCGGTGCCGAATGATTCGCACTAGATCAGCACCGGACAGGCCTGCTTGTGATGAGGCGGCCGCAGGAACGAGCCGGCTCGACGTCAGGGCTTTTCCACTGGATGGCGTTGCTGCAGTCAGCGTTGTCATAGGCACACACTCACAGGCTTGCTCCCCAAGCGATATCCCCTCGAGCAGACTCAAGCCCCTCAAGGACGCCCTGCTCCAAGTTGCCGCCCACCTGATTCGATCTTGCGCTCCGAACGGGACAGGCCTACGTCATCACCTCGGCGCTGACCCACTCGATTCCGACGGGCTCCCGTTCGGCGTCAACAAGCTTCCGGAGCCGCCGCCGTCTGTGAACTCCGCTAATTCAGCTTATCCAGCGCTTCGCTTATCTTCGGCAAAAGCCCACCCTGCCCTGTGGCTTTGGCGGCATCCCGAGCCCTGTTTAGTCTCGATCCCGCTTCCTCGAGTTCCCCCCGCGCGATGTGAACCAGGCCCAAATGATACAGCACGACCGGGTTTTCTCTCTCGATCTCCAGGGCTCGCAAGAAGACTCCCACCGCCTCTCCGTGCCGGCCGCACTTGAACAAGACCCAGCCAAGCGTATCCAGTACGTCCGCATTATCAGCATTGAGACGCTTCGCCCGCTGAGCGTAGGGCAACGCCTCCTCCGCCTGGCCCAAGTTTTCCGTAAGCAGATAGGCCAGATTATTCAGGGCCATGGCATTATTGGGGTCGAGTTTCAGGCAAGCCTCATACATTGCCTTCGCCTCTAAATAGTGATCCATGGAAGCGTGCAACATCGCTTGACCCAACTTCGAAAAAAGAACATCGGTATCACGTTCTGCAAGCTCGCCAACCCGCTGGCACGCCGTGAGTGCCTCCTCGTTCTTGCCGCTAATCTGCAGCATCAACACCAACGCCTTCCTCGCATCAACAGAATCAGGGTGGCTCTCTACTTGGCCGCTCACTCGCTCTAATGCCTTCTCCGGCCCCAGCACGTTACGCATCTCGATGATGACATTGGCATAAGCGCGAACGTCTGCGCCCGCCGCAGTCATCGCCCGATCAAACGTCGCGAAGCATTTCTCCTGGTCTCCCTTCGTCGAATACGCCCATGCCAGTGTCGATAAGACAACCGGAGACCGGGAGAGGACCTGGCTCGGCAGTTTGTCAGAGGCGTAATCAATAATCTCTTGGGGGCGGCCCATCTTCCTCAGTGATCTAAACAGCGGTTCCACGGTGGATATCTCGGATCGGGCGACCTCGGCGGCCGTGCTGTAACCGCGCACGGCCTTGTTCCAATCGCCGGACAATTCCCCAAGCCGGCCGAGCATCATCGGCCACGCGGCGTCATTGGGGTACCGTCGTAAATACGTGTAGATGACGCCCTCGGCGTCGCTGTACCGCGGCGGATGCGCCGACGTATAGACATCCACCAACGCCACCGCCACAGCCTGTTCTTCAGGCTTCTCGTCCAGAATGTGCCGCAACTCCCCGATCGCTTCCTCTTCTTTTCCGATATCCAGTAGCGCCTTCGCCAGTGTGATGCGGTGTTCATACCCGAAGCCGTCCGGCCGCTCGGTCTTCGCCCGCTTCAAGTCCTCGATAGCGGGCACCGGCTGGCCCATCAATAGGTATAGTTGCGCTCGCTGCCATAAGGCCATGGCGTTATCGGGATCGCGCTCCAGATGCCCGTCAAATGCCTCTTTCGCCTTCTGGATGTCTCCCCCAATCCGATGGTACGCGCCCTCATAGACCATCCCCTGCGAATCGTCCGGATAGGCCCCCATATAGTCGTCTATTTCCTGCTTGGCGCGATCCATGTCGCTCGTGGCCAACAACAGTGCGATCATGCGGAGACGAGCGGTCCGCGCCATGCCCTCGTCCACGCCCTCGTGCTTGGCGACACGCTCATAGTACTCCAACGCTCGTGTCAGGCGATTCGTGCGAGCGCAAAACTCAGCCGCGTAGGTCAACACCTCCGGCGAAGGATCAAAATTCACCGCCAGCCGAAAATGCCGGTCCGCCGTAGCCAGCTCCTTCTGGCTCTCGTGGAACTGGCCAAGATAAACCGCCAACAACGCCTTCTTCGCCTTGTCGTCCTTCTCCGCCTCCATCAATCGTTTGAGCAATGCCTCGCCGTCCTCCGGACGGTCGACGCCCTCGCGCCCGTAGAAGCCGGCAACTTCGCGCGCAAGCTCATAATCACTCGACGATTGCTTCAGAACCTCTTCATAGACCTCCGCTGCCTTGTCATAGTCTGCAACAGCCGGATCCGCATATAAACGGGCCAACAGAACGAGGTTTCGCACATCTTTCGGATTTTGCCTACGCATCTCCTCTCGCGTCGCAATACCCTCCGCTGGATTGTCACGCTCACGCAGTTCCTGAAGATGCCGCCGAATCATCGGGTCGTCCGGCAAGTATAAGATCGCGGCCTCCAAGTACCGCCTCGCTTCCTCATCGTTGCCCTCGCGAAGAGCAAGCTCCGCCAAGCCCCGGTTCGCATAGCCGTTCGCCGGATTGATCTCCAATGCCCGCAACAGCGTATTCTTCGCTTCAAGAAGATGACCCGCCAACCCGTAGGCCTCTGCAAGATACGTCCAGCCGAGCGAGTCCTTGGTGTACTTCTGAAGACCTGTTTTCATCAGATCGATCGCCCGCTCGTACTCACCCTTCGCCAACGCGAGCCGGCCTTGAGCCAGCTTTCCCTCCGTCCCGTCAAGATTGAGCGCCGCATTCTTGGCAACATACTGTTCGGCGCGATCCCAGTCCTTTAAGCGAAGCGCGTTCTGAAACTGCTGGTCTATTACAGGTTTGTCATCCGGATGCAGCGACTCCGCCTCATCCAGGTACTTCGCGGCCTCTTTGAAATCATCATGTGCCGAATAGTAGTTGGCGACAGACATCGCACGTGTAAATGCATCCGGCTCTTCTTTCAGATATGCAAGCATCTGCTCGTCCTGGTCTTCGCCCGCCCCCTGTCGCAAGACTAACTCGACGCGCTGCCACTCCCTATTCTCCGGATCTCTCTTCTTCAATTCTCCCAACAAGGCGAACGCCGCATCCACTCGATCGGTCGTCGCATACAGCCGAAGAAGCAGGGCATTCGCGCCGACATTGTCAGGGGCCCTCGACAAGAACGCCTTCAACGCGGCCTCCGCTTCCTCTTGCCGCCCATCCAACATCATGATTCGGATTCCGCGGAGCTCGTCTTCCGGCGTGTCTTCGCCCAGGCTGCGGCTCAATTTCTCGACCTGGTCGAACTGCCCCAATTGTCGGTATGCCTCGATTCGAAGCTGAATCGCAGACTTATTCTGCTCCATGAAGCGGCGCATTGCGGGCGAATCCGTGGGGTTCAGCAAGGACATCGCATCCGACGCCTTGTTCATCTGCAAGTAAACGCGAGCGAGCCGCAACCGAAGCATCGGAGAAGACGGGGTCAATGCCAGCGTATTCCGAATGGCCTCCCTCGCGGCGCCCCATTGCCTCTGCCTTGCGTAAAGCTCACCCAACAACAACTGAAGTCGATAGTACGCGCGGCCTCGCTTGGCCAGACCGTTGCAGGCGGCCTCCGCCTCGCGAATCGCCGCGATATATTCCTTTCGCACGTTCAAAATATATGCCGTCAACATTCGTACTGGCGTCGATTCTAGGTCAACCTCCCCCTTCAATGCTTCCACCCACGACTCCGCCTCTTCCAGTGCCGCGGCTTTCTCCTCTTCGACCTCCGTGCGCTCCGCCCGGTCCACACATTGAAAACACAACTCGCTCATGAAGTAGACGCGGCTCTGATTGTCTGCGTACGACCGGAAGTGTTTGTTGTACGGTATCTCGCTCAGGCCGCGTTCATACAGCTCCGCCTCTTGGCGGCCCTTTGCCACTTGTTCATCGTGATCCGCAGCGCTGTCGTGCTGGCTGCGATAAACCCGGCCCAACACTTGATAAGCCTCGCCGTTCCCCGGGTCTATCTTCAGGGCTTCCACCAATGCAGCTTCGGCCTTCTCGGCGTCTCGCCGTTCCCCTGCATTGCCAAGCGAGCCCGTGTAAACCTGGCCCAACAGGATGTGGGATTCCGCGGTTGTCGTCTCGGTCGCCGCCAGCGACTCGAGCTCGGCCAAACCCTCATCCACCTTCCCTTCCATAATCCGGTACTTCGCGCGCGCGCGCCGCACGGCCGCCGCGCCCTCTCGATTCCCGCCCGCTTCGCATTGCTCAACCGCCGATGCGAGAATCCCGTACATCTCGGCCCGAAGCTCGTCCGCTTCCCTGGCTTCGTGGGCAGCCTCCCTCCCACTCGCCTTTGTCCACAAAACACCCGCCAGCGACTTGACGACGTCAGCGTTCGCTGAATCCAACTGCCACGCCCGCTTCAGGTTCTCTTCGCCCTTCGCGGCGAATTCATCCTCCTCATCTCGAAGCGCCCAATACGCGCTGCCAAACGCGCGGTAAACCAGCGGTGACTCGACGCCTAGGTCCAGGAGCGCCTGGGCGCCATCGAGAACGCGGTGCCACTGCGACGCCCCGTGAAACCGCCAGGCAAGCTCGAATCCGAATTCCAAAGATAGTTCGGCCGCGGACTTCAGATTCGAATTCCGAACACGAGCAAGCTGAAGCAGTTCCTGCGCGCCCCGGATATCTCCATCCTCGATCGCGCATCGCGCAGCCTTGACAAGATACTCCGGATCCTTCGCCGCGTCCTTCATGTAGGCACGGTAATACGTCTGCTTGGCCCGATTGTATTCTCCCCCCGACTCGAGTTCCGCCGCTTCCTGTGCATAAACAAGCGGATCCTGGCCCGGAAGGGACCGCAGCAACACGATGAAGCCAACCGAGATCAAGACCATCCCGGACAGCGTCAAAAGACCAACAAGCTTCTTGTTTAGTTTGCGCGCCATAACCTAACGCCTTCTTTCTTGCTCGTCACACTCAGTACTTCGAACCGCCTTACTGAAGGCATGGCGCCTTCCCGGTGCGGCCCCTCTTCTACATCGCTTCCGTGCCACGGTCCAGCCCTCCCTGCGCGCCGACGACGCCCGAAACGCCAACTTCCTCTGGGTTGATGCTCAGTGGATAGTGAGACCGAACGAGTTCGGCCAAAGCCATGTCGAGCAGCTCATATGCCTGCTTGCTCACTGCCGGCAGGTTTTTCTCTCTACCCACTCGAAAGGACACTTCTACCTTCGAGTAATAGAGATACGCTTCGCTAAAGTCCGCCAGGCGAAAGCGAACGCGCTGACGATCCGCGTAATAATCCCCATTAACACAAATCGTGTAGTAAACGTACTGGACGTTCCCTGTCCCGCGCGGAGGGTTGAAGGACAGTTCATGAAACTTGATCGGTGTCTCCGGCCCTTCCGGCTTCTTGCCTAGCTCCTTCAACCGCTCGTTGCGCTCCTTCACCGCCTGGTCGAGCCGCTTCAACTCCTTCAACTCCACCTCGCGAACGTGACTGTCACGCTGCGTATAGGAAGCTTGATGTAGGCACTCCTCGGGAACATGCGGAACCTGATCCTGGACCCCCGTATAGTACGTCACAGACAGCGTCATCCGTGGAGGTCCCACTCGACCCTCTGGAACCCGCAGACCCCAATCGAGATACTCCTCTGTCCCCAGCTCGCCCACGACCTCCGGCGGCAGCCGGCGAGCAGAAGCCACCTCGTACGGCAGCAGGCTATCTCGATCCATATCAACCAACGCCTTGCGTAGCGGCAGCGGTTTCTTGATCAACTGAAACGAGCCGCGGCTCTTGGCCACCTGCATCCCGAGCGCGCTCGCCGCTAACGTCACAAGGGCCAGCAAGTAGTGACAAATCGAACGCCTCTCCGTGGACATCACAAAGCCTCCCCGGAGATTGCGGCCTCGTCGTCCTTGCCCCAACCCGGATCATCCACAAACAGATGGTCAAGCAGCCACAGGACGCCCATGTAGATCGCGAAACCCAACACAAACAGCAACAGGCCCAACACCGTGTGTGGCGTGCCAGTCGCGTAATCTTCAAGACCGTACATCTGGAAACCACCCGTGACGATCACTCGCACGATATTGCAGAAGAGTGCCACAGGCACCACAAGTACAGCCATCGTGATTCTGTGCCATGTCGGCCTCGGCGCAAAATAGGCCATTGCCAGGCCCAGCGCCACAAACGCCATCAGCGAACGCATACCGCTGCACGCGCCCGCGACCGTAAAGCCGCCCTCACTGCCGTCATCCATGAAGAACGAAATATTGATCCCCTGGTGCTCGACATCGGCGCCAGGGAACATCCGCAAGATCAACGTCGAGATCGCAGCAGCGCCCTGCTGCAACGGCTGCGTGACCGCACGATACAATCGCTCGGGTGGCGGCATCGCCAGCACGAGAAAACCGATCGGAAACGAGGTCAACCACAGCGTCCGCCAACCACGTAAGAGCAGCACAATGCCGGCGATCATGCTCACGATCGTAAGCGGCTGGGGATATCCGATCTTCAAGTAGATGCTGGTGGCGTACACCAAAACCGACAGCAGCATCAGGGCCAGCCCCCAAAGCGAACCCTCGTGCTCCCCGAGCAGCAACTCCCGCCGCTTCGTGTGTACCAGGTACAAGCAAAACAGCGGTATCAGGAACCCGTGCGACCAATCCGGACGCTGCCAATACTCGAACAGCCGAACGCAATGGGCCCAGTACAGCCAGACAACCAGGCCCGCCAACACCAGAAGCCTGGCCACGCCTGACAAACCTAGATACTCCCACCAGCCTGGCAACCGATCCTGCGCCGGCGAACCGTCACCATGTCCGCCCTCACCCACACCGCCAGTCCCAGTACGCGCCCGTGAACTCACGAATCCACTACCTTGACTCTTGCCATTGGCATGATTGAACCTGCACAGAGCGCGGGCCGCCGACCCACCACCCGATAGACGCATCGATAGTATTCGACGAGCGCGAAGCCCCTCCTATCCGGCTCGAAGAAACGAGTGTAACGAAACGCCTGTGACGCTCAAGCCGACGAAGAAACGCGCGCCAAGCCCACGGATCCAGATCCGGCGGCCTCAAACAGATGCAACGCGCTTTTCCGACCACTCGATCCTCACTGGCGCCACATTCCATGAAGAACACAACCATGCGCCCTGCCGAGAAGCTTCTCTCGGCACCGGGTCGAAAACCGAAGACGGATTCTCAATCCAGCGATCGTCATCACACTTCTTGCACAACAAGACACTAGAACGGAATCCCCTTCGCCTGCGCCTCCACTCTGTGGCGGTTCTTCACCTGCTCCCGTGCGCCAAACGAATCGCTGTCGCCAAAATTCCGATCATACACCAATCCGAATCCATAGCTGAAACGAAACGCGTTTCTCAGCACCGCCATGAATACCGCAACCTGATGCGTCCCAACATTCACAATGTCGTTCGGCTTCAGGTAGAAATCCGGAGCCTTACCGGCGAAGATCGCATCCAGATCCAATTGGATCGTGTGCTCCTCGTCCTTGCTCAAACGGCGAATCAACTCCGCCTTCGAGGGCCACGCCAGCGCACTGAATCCGCCGGCAGAAATGATCGCCTGCTTCACCGTCAAACGCCGCCCGGTCAATGCATAGGCGCCAGGCCGGGCCACGTTGCCGCCAAGATAGAACTCGCCGACTGCCCCGGGAGGAACATTGATCGTGTCTGACGGCCGGACCACTACATTGTACCGCGGATCGCCCTCCAACAACCCCTTCACGGGAATCTCAATGATCCGCATCGGCGGAGACAATTCGGCGCCGATCTCGGGCAGTTCCTCTTCAATGGGCTCTGCCTGGCCGCTCTCGTCGTCGGGAATTCCCGATCTGCTGGGGGATAAAGCCCGGTCCGACTCGTCCATCGATATGCTCGTCGAACTCGCACTCGAAGCCGGCTCGCCAACCGGCGCCTCAACCGACTGTGTCGCCACCCCCGAGGTCGCCCGTGTCGCCGCCGAAACATCCGACCGCACATCCTCCGACAAAACCCACACGCCTCGATCCGCATCCCAACCGGGAGCCGGCGCAGAACCTGCCGGACCACCGTCGAGGATATCCAGTTCATCAATCGCCGATCCCTGCTTGGGCTCTTCGGGCCCGCTGGCCGGAGGCCCATCCCGGGTGCCCGCCCGGCCAGTGGAAACCTCGGACATCATGAAGGACACCGGCTCCTCGAACGTCGCCCCCCGATCGAACTCGAATGTCTCAACGGGCATCGTCCCCCCAGGCAAACCCGCCGCTTCCGTCAGCCTGAAGATGTAGATCGACTCGATCAGCGGCGAGATCCCGCCGGCCGCTGCAACCACGTCGAGCAACCTCGTGTCGAGACGCTGGAGCGGATACTGGCCCGGCCGCGTGATGCTCCCGACAACCGAGTACTGCATGGATGGGGACGCGACCCGACTCACCTGGATATCCGCGTCCTCCAGAATGTTCGCGTCACGCAAACGAGCCTTCACCTCCAACTCCAACTCTCGCGGCGTGAGCCCCATCATCTTCACGGGCCCGATCACCGGCAATGTCTCAAAGCCCGTGTTGCCAACCCGCACCTGAACCGTCGTCGCCCCCCCCGCCTGCATCACCTCATACATCGTGACATTCAGCACATCCCCGGGCCCGATTGCCAACTCCGTATAAAGCGGCACCAAGTCTTCCGGGCTCGGGTCTTCTGCACCCTGGATCCCTGTCGGCTCCTCCAAAATCGTGATGCTCTCGCGAATCTCGTTACTCACAGAAGACGTGAAATTGCCGACCTGGGTCGGATCGAGGAGGCCGTTCTTGAACCACTCCGCGCTCCCAAGCCCGCTACAGCCGGCCGCAAACACGCTGACGGCCACGACACAAGCCAGTGCTCCAACACGACGCAATCGACACGGAGCGCAGGTGCGCCGCCGCATCTCTTGAAGCAACTGAGACTCATCAGGGTTTCTGAACACAGTATCAGACTCCAATAATCCACGAGCCGCTGACAGATCTCGCTATCCCAAAGTGTGCCGATATTCCATATCGCGATCTCGCCGGGTCACCTGGACAGCCGCTCATCCTCGCTCGCTGTTATCGACACCCCACACAACCGATAACAAGCGATAAACGCGTCAATACTGCGGTTTCGTCGTCACTTCCGCCGGGAGCAGCAATTGCGCAACCCACTGCCGAATAAGCACGTTAGGCCGATAATCACCTTCGTCTTGCGTCCCGGCCCGTGCAGCACCCACGCCGACCCCGACATCAACCCTGGGAGGTGGCTTCAGCCCCCGCCTGTCAACGCGCAATTCTTGCGCGTTTCTTCAAGATAACTGCCTCTACGTCCAACAGCCCCTCCAAGTTCAGGCCGCTTTCCGCCCACGCCGATACTCGTTCAGCGGCCAACTTGCGGAATTCGTCGCTCGCCGCCTTGCCCGGCAACCACCAGCACGCGCGCCGCCCGCACTGCCGAAAAGGATGCTCACGCATGGATGTCACCATCCTTGGAGCAGGAGGCCACGGAAGGGTCGTTCTCGATATCCTCCGACAGGCTGACACCTACAAGCCCGTCGGATTCCTCGACAACAACAAGGCCCTCCATGGACGCCGCGTGGATGGCCTACCCGTCCTCGGCGGACTTGAGCGACTCGCCGACCTCCGACAACGCGGAATCTCCGGCGCCATCATCGCCATCGGTGACAACGGGGTCCGCCGGGCAATGGCGGACGTCATCGAGCAGCACGGCTTCCAACTCGTCAACGCCATCCACCCATCCGCGCAGCTCGCCTCCAACGCCTCGCTCGGTCGCGGCGTCGTCATTGCCGCCGGCGCGCTCGTCTGTGCCCACTGCCAAATCGGCGACTACGCCATCCTCAATACCGGCTGCATCATCGACCACGAATCCATGATCGGCACCTGCGCGCATATCTGTCCCGGCGTCCGCATCGCCGGACACGTCACCGCCGAATCCGGCGCGTTCCTCGGCATCGGCGCAACAGTCATTCAGAACATCCGAATCGGCTTCGAGGCCATCGTCGGCGCCGGTTCAGTCGTGATCCACGACGTCGACCCGATGACCACCGTCGTCGGCGTCCCGGCCGTCCCGACAAAGGCCGCCCCATCCTCCATCGAATTCGCCTCCCTACTCGCCCCAACCATAGACCCCCGAGACCCCATGCGAGTCCACGCAGGCTAGCAACACAGAACAAGGTAGGTAGCGACCAAGCCCAGAGCCCCCGGCCCAGCGAGCCGGCTTGTCCCAAGCCGGTGCCCTACTGAGAAGCCCCCCCCCGCGCGCCTTCACTTCTTCTGCCATTCGACATTCGCAATTCGACATTCTCTTCGCACCCCCGCCATGGCGCATTTTTCCGGCGAGGACGGTGACAAGACGGCCCATTACCCGTACGATACGGCAGCGCCCGCGGCCTGCCTGCCGCAGGTAGGCGAAGCGGACCCCTGGAGCGCCACGGCCGGCGCGACGATTGGGGTGCAGCAGCCATGGCGAATCCAAAAGCGCGAATACCGACGGTCGGCCGGTACTCGAACCATGCAAGCCCCGCTCACGCCCACACGGGGTGCTCCGCTTCACGCAAATCTGATGGTCCGCACAGTGGTCTCTGCGGGACTCTCGACACGTTTGTTTCGGTTGCCGCCGATCGTTCAACGCGCAGGCAACCAAGACATGGGCACTCAAACCAGGGAGACAAGCACAATGAAACGCAAATCAAAACAACATAACCGCGGCGCGTGGATTGTGGCGGCCATCGTAATGGCCTCGATTGGGCTGCCGCTTATCAAAGCCTTGGCCGAGGAACCCTCGAGCTATTCCCCGGTCGTAATCAAAGAGGCGTTCGAAACGACGATGGCCCGCATGAAGGCGGCCAAGCCGGACGTGATGCAGCGACAGGCAGACCTGCTCGCCGAGCGCTACGACCTCAGCGACCGCCCCGCCGAAGGCGTCGCCATGTCGCGGGGCAAGCCGATCCAGGCCGGCGTGCGGGTCAAGCTCACCCCCGGAACAACCTGGGCGGAGCTTGCGAACATGCCGCCGGCGGAGATTCGCAACAAAGGCCTGTTCCCCAAGGGGTTTCTACCATTGCCGCACCCCAATCACGCCGAAGGGGGCATGGTCTTTCCGCAGCATCACATCGACGAAATCAACAAGCAGGAGGGCCGCAATCTCACGCGCTTCGACTTAGACTACGATTTGCCCACGCATCTCCTGCCCGAATATCCGCCGCCGATTTACCTGACGACCCGGACCGACCTGGGCGACGTGTCCCAGGGCAAGGTCGTGACGATCGACAACTACTACAAGCTGTTCAACGGCATTCTGAACCCCAAGCAGCTCGAGGGGTTTCGCCTGCTGGTAACGCCGTTTCCGCAGCAGCAGTTCAACCAGACGGAGGACCGTCGCTCCGCACGACCCCACCGCGGCGTCACCTGCTTTGATTGCCATGTGAACGGCCACACCAACGCCACCACGCACCTCGTAGGCGACATCAGGCCGCAGGCGTTTCGCCACGGTCTCGACACGCCGCCGCTGCGCGGCGTGAACATCCAGCGGCTGTTCGGCTCGCAACGGGCACTCAAGAGCATCGAGGACTTTACGGAGTTCGAGCAGCGCGCGGCCTACTTCGACGGCGACCCGGTAATCGCCACCAAAAAAGGAGCCAACATCCTCGAGCGAGGCAGTCAGGTCCATTTCATGGCCGAAGTGCAGGCACTGTTCGACTTCCCGCCCGCCCCCAAGCTGGATGTCTTCGGCAAACTCGATCCCGCCAAGGCCACCGAAGCCGAGTTGCGGGGGCAAGCTGCTTTCTTCGGCAAGGGACGATGCGCCGAGTGCCATCCGGCGCCGTACTACACCGACAACCTCATGCACAACCTCCGAACCGAACGGTTCTTCAAACCGCAGATGATCAACGATCGGATGACAGTCGGAGACGGCCCCATCAAGACGTTCCCGCTTCGCGGCATCAAGGATTCACCGCCCTATCACCACGATAGACGATTGCTCACGCTGGAGGATACGGTCGAGTTCTACAATCTGATTCTCGGCGTCAAGCTGACAGAGCAGGAGAAGAAAGACGTGGTCGCCTTCATGCGATGCCTCTGAGAATCTATCTCAAAGCTGTGGCACAAGCGTGTCTATGGCGCGCCGGCGGCAATCAGAGCCGCGCCCGTGAGGAAGCGGTAAGCGTTCGGCCATGGAGAGGCTCTGCAAACTCGCCATCCCCGTCGACCACGGCGGGCCGACGCTACCGCTGGGCCGAGATTCCTCTCTCGGCCCTTGTCCCCACAGAAAAGGATTCCTGCTAAAAACGGACGCGAGAAGGGATTCTCGCACCAGCCGGCGCGACGCCTCGTGGGTGGCCGAAAAGGAGTCGATCCGGGTCCGCAAGGTTGTCCTGCCATGAAGTAGGGCGGTAGAATCCCGGCTCCAAAGACGGCCAACGGAAATCGTCCGCGGGACCGTTGTCCACTTGCGGGATTACCCCCAGACATGGAGGACGATCAATGCGGCGGGCAAGAGCTAACAAACCAGTCATTGGTCGGGTCCGCAGGTTGTTGCTGCACTTGGCAAGCTACATGTTGCTGGCCGCCATAGGTGCCTTTTCCAGCGGCTGCATCACTGCGGTCGGCACCGGCGTCAATCTAGTCGGCAAGGCCGTGGATGCCGCCGACGTCAAGAAACGCGAAAAGGAACTGCTCGGCGCCAAACTTTCCGCCGCGGATGAGATGTTCGGCAAGTGCCTCGATACGCTGCGCGACATTGACAGCGATCGGTCCTGGGTGATCTATCCGGTGGAGCTCGACGTTATGGGCAAGGATCGCTACGTAGTCGAAGTAGCTGCCGAGAGAATCGTGGCCTTGTCCCGAACCGAGAAAAACAGCGACCCGAAACGGGATTTTCCGCGGGCCCTGATCATAAAGAGAAAGATCAAAGGCAAGTCTCCGAAAGAATGCGCGGCGGAACTGGATATGGGGGAACCGGTGCTCGCCGTGCGTAGTGACGCTACGGGCCTGCTCAGCCAGATCTATGACGCCAGGCATTTCAAGGAATGGGGTTCGCCTGATTACTGCATTCTCAGGTTCGACGAGCAGGATCTTTGCACGGATGTGGAGTTCTTAGGCATCGGCGCTTCGACCAAGAAGGAACCGCTCCACACCTAGCCGGCGCAACCGACGGCGATTCAGTGAGTCTATTGCGCGGGTCCTTCGGCAAATCCGATCCGGGCAATGACGGGGCGGTGATCAGAACCCCGACCGGTGCCGGTTCGGCAATCGGTGCAGGTGAGGTGATTGCTGATGTAGATGTGATCCAGGCGTACCGATGGAATCCAACGGAAAAACGAACTGACGGGCCATGTGGTACCGCGCCCGCGCCCCCCAAGATCCTGTGCTTCAAGAATGCCGGCACGACGCAGTGACGAAGCCTGAAGAGAACGTTCGGTAAAATTGAAGTCCCCGCACAGAATCACGGGAAGCTCCTCAGCTTCGAGCCTGTCCCGCAAGTCGGCAAACTGACATCGCGTTTCGATGACGTAATCCAAACCCCACGGAGGCAAAAAGTGGATGTTATAGACGGCCACCTCACGGCCATCGATTTCAACCACCCCACGAATTTGCGGCTCCGTCGCACGGCCAAGCGGCAGATAGGTGTTGACGTGCCCATTGAATGGCCGCTTCGAGTAGATCGCCGCCCCGAAAGAGTCTTCGCGTTGAATCTCCCGGATGTGCGCGTATTCAGAAGCGATCGCGGCTGTCAGGGCCTCGTGCCAGTCGGGTGTATACTCCTGGAGAAGGAGAATGTCCGGATCGGCCGCCTTGATCTCGGAGATGATCGGCTCCGTCGTCTTGTTGATCATCAGCAGGTTGACGCTCATGACTGTGACGGATTCCCCGCTAACGGCAGGCGACGCCACCGGCAAGTACTGCAATACAGCGGGGCCGACAGTCACGACAAGCAGCGGCAAAGTAGCCAAAGCCATCCGCTTCTGCTTCTTCCAAGCGGCAACGCAAGCGATAACCAAGAGCAGAAGACCAAACTGAAAGACGAAGGTGCGAATGACAAACGCTGCCCACGCCGCCACCACAAAGGCGGTGGATTGATCCCGAAAGCCCGCCGGCCAAAGGAAAGCAAAGAGAATCAGTACGTAGCATCCGGCGATGAAGATCCACGCCTCGATACGAAGGAGGCGCCTGCGCTCTTCCGGAGAAGCCCTCCCGAAGCCCTTAAGAAAGGTGTTCCGCGAAGGACTCATCGCCGGCGATCCGTCGTCAGCGTCGCTGTTTCCTGATTGAGTCGGTGGAGGATTGCGTGTCACTGCTCTTACTCGCAAAACCAGGCCAAGTGGCCCGCATCTCTTTCTGAGGCGCAAGTCTAATCTACAAGCTTCGACTCCGGCACGTCCGGTTCCTTCTCCGGCAGTCGGAATTGATCCGGGCGCTCTTTCAGCACGCTGCGAAGCCAGCTCTCCGGGTAGCCCACCTCCTTCGCCCGACCGGGAGACTCCTGCACGTAGCCGTCGTTGTATTTCGTCACGAGGTGTTTGCCCAACTCACGCCAGCGATCAACCGTCAACTCGGCATGAGACACCGAGTAGTCCGTCAGGAATCGCCGGGCCAACTCCGGGTCCATCTTCAACAGCTCGACGGCGGTCTTCTCAAGGGCGGGCTGAAGCGCGAGAAAGTTCCCCTCGATCTCGGCCTGCACTGCCTGGATGTCCTTGATCATCGCGGAGTATCGAATGTTGGCGAAATTCGCCACGAAGTTGAACGACCACCACGCCGAATCCCAGGAGAACTGACTCAACTCGCCGACCGTGTACGACTCCGGTATCGCGTCGATCCCGCAGTACAGCGGAACGTAGCACGTCGTGTACGTGTCATCGACGCCGTACCAATAGACCCCGCCGACAGGGTCCGGCAGCCACGCGCGCGACTGCGAGACGAACGTGAACCCGGTCTGCTGCGTCGAGATCGGCCGCTCCCATGTGTACTCGACGCCGTCCACCGTCCAGACAATCGGCCGCCAGCGGTTCGGCGTGCCATAGGGCCCGGCATCCACGCCTTGGGTCATGTCGTAGTCCGTGCCCTCGTAGTGGTCTCGCATCAGCGCGAACACGTCGCCCACGGAGAGCTTCTTGTCCGGCTTGATCCAGAGCGGATAGGGCTCCGCGCCCTTGACGCCGCGGTGGTAGTCCGGCGAGAGGCGAAGCGACGGCGCGGCCCGCCGAAACATGCTCCACACCCGGGCGTCGCCGTAGCGCTGGCTCTGCGGCGTGGACGGGCAATAGGCGTCGCAGAACCGAAACGGCTTGCCGGATGCCGGGTCGTAATAACCCCGCTCCGTCGCGAAGGTAATCACGTTCTTGGAGTACAAACAGTTCTCCGGGTCGTCGAGCGGGAACTCGCCAATCCGTGCCTTGTTGGCGTGGCAGCAGATGTAGCCGTCGGGAATCCGAAGTGCTACCCAAATGGCACCTTTTCCCCCTTTGCCCGTGCCGATGATCTCCAGGAGCCAGACCTCTTTTGTGCCGGCAATCGAGATCGACTCCCCTTCCGAGCGATAGCCGTGCTCGGCGACAAGTCCCGTAATGACATCGACGGCCTCTCGCGCCGTCCGCGCCCGCTGAAGGGCAAGCTGCATGAGATCCCAGTAGTGCAACAGGCCGTCAGGATTCTGAAGCTCCGCACGGCCGCTGAACGTCGTCTCGCTGATGGCGAGTTGGTGCTCGTTCATCAGGCCGACGACCTTGTAGGTATGCGGAACCTGCGCGATCTGGCCGCGAATCTCACTGCCCCACGTTTTGATGTCGAGCTTCTCGCCCGGCTCGTGGTCGGCGGCGGGCTCGTAGCGTAGACGCGGATGAAACTCGCCGTCGCAGGTGTACGTGATGATGACGGACCCGTCGGCCGAAGCGCCCCTGGTCACGAGCAGATTCGTGCAGGCCGTGCCTCGTTGCGGAACCGTCCAAACACAAGCAACCGCGCACATGTGCATCGCGAAAAGTCGCCTATTCATCACTCCACCCTTTCATCCTGTTCTCATGAAGAAGAGCCGCTTCTTACACAGAAGAGCCGCGGACTTCAGTCCGCGCGGCTGTTCAGCCGCGCCTCGGCGCCACTGGCGGCTTGTCCGCAAGTGAACGCGGCCGGCCCCAATCGCCGCCACACCTTACAA
>JBDRKQ010000232.1:0-27225 GCA_043813895.1 Planctomycetota bacterium | reverse complement strand
AACAAAAAAGCCCTGCAACCTCGTAGGCAGCAGGGCTTGGAAAACTGTACGGATTCTCAAGCGCTCTACAGCCCACCTCCCTGCTCGACGGTCGAGACGTCGTATCCGCGACGAGAGTCGCGCACATCCCGGCAGGGAAGCCACCTGGCTATGTCTGCCCAGAATGTTAAGTTACTCGTCAACATATTCCCTCGTTTCCTGGCGTTACAAAGAGGTATCGGCTGAGAACGTACCTGCCTTTTATACAGAATACACGAAGGAATCTCGCTGTCAAGCGATTTCTCGGGCGAGTTTGTGCGGAGGTGACCAAAAGAGCCTTTTTGAGATAGTTTCTTAGTGGACCCCCTGTGCGGCGTCCCTAACCGTCTTGCGTCTTCCGAAGTTGTGAGCGGAGAGTAAACGGAATGCCCCGCCCAGAGGGCGGGGCACCCGCGCTCCAACACATGGAGAAGGCTGTTGGGTAACAGTGTCTCGGAGACCACCTTCTCCTGTGCAATCCAAGTAAAGGCTCTATTCCTCGCCGGCGTGCTACACGCTTACGGCGTCAACTGCCTAGGATTTCCTCAGCTTGCGCCTTGTCCACCTCGGTGATGAATGGGATGCCGCTGATGTCGGCGGCCTCGTGCGTCAGGCAGGCCAGGTCGTCACGTGATATGTATTCCATCGCGAACTTCCTGCTGCCGCACATTAGCTGGCGGAGCCCCTGGGCCAGCCGCTCGTAATAAGTATAGAGTCCTATGGCGCCGGTCGGCAGTTTCTCGAACTCCTTGTCACCCAGTTCCTTTCGCAGTTCGCCGGCGGTCACAAAGATTTCGTCTATCTTGTTCCCGAATCGCTCGATGTAAACGGGGATTTGGCCGTCGTTGATGGTCCGCCCAATGGTCTTACCTACCATGGCGGCTGCAATCGGAGACCGGGCCATACCGACAAGCTTGGTGAATGGCGCGCCGAGGGCGAGACCCTTGAAGATCTGATCCTCGAAAGTGAATCCGCCGGCTGGGGCTATTGCGGGCACCTTCATTCCCTTGTCGGCCAGGCGCTTTGCGTACTGGTACATCAGCGAGTGCAATTCGACGGGAGGCACACCCCACTCGTTCATCATCCGCCAGGGGCTCATACCCGTCCCGCCGCCGGCGCCATCCACGGTGAGCAGGTCCAACTTGTACTTGGTGGCGAACAGGACTGCGCGAGCCAAGTCGGCCGGCCTGTAGGCCCCGGTCTTGAGGAAGACGTACTTGGCGCCGGCACTGCGTAACTCCTGCACTCTCTTGGCGAAGGATTCCTCGCTGACCATCCCGATGCGCGAATGTCGCTCGAACTCCTTGAACGTCCCTCGCTCGAACGCCTTGATGACGTGCGGATCGGTCGGGTTTGGCAGCACGATGTAGCCGCGCTCATAGAGCAACTGGGCCTTCTTCAGGTTGGCGATCTTGACTTCACCGCCGATGTCCTTGGCGCCCTGCCCCCACTTGAGCTCGACGCATTCGACCCCCAGCTTCTCGATGGCGTACTCCTGGACACCCAGACGAGTATCCTCGACGTTGGCCTGGCAAACGATGGCTCCGTAGCCGTCGCGCTGATGACCCTTATAGAGTTCGACACGGCGCTTCAGGTCCGCCGTATCGACGACGCGTCCATTCTTGAAGGTTGCCTCGGGGTCCATACCGACGACGTTTTCGCCAATGGTCAAGCCGGTGCCGGCCAGTGCAGAACCGATGGCGAGTCCTTCCCAGTTGTTCGTGGCGACGTTGGTCGAACCGATTCCAGGGATAATGAACGGTAGCTTGAACTTGATGCCCTTGTCATGGCCGAAGGCGACTTCAAGGTTGACTGCCGGGAAGATGGCTTTATCGCTGTCCGCCTCAATGCCGTGCGCCCCGACCGCCGTTCCCATGATGTTGAAGTGCGAGTAGTCGACCGGATAGGTCTTTTCGGAAGCAGTGGTAATCACACCAAAGGGCTGCGGGTAGATAACTTCGTGGCCCCGGTAGGCAGACTTGCCGATCTCGCACATGCCGATGCAGCCGTCTACACAAGTGACGCACATACCCGACGATTGGGTAATAGAGTCCTCGGTCCTGTTCTTGGTGAGGGTTGCGGCCGAGGCGTTTACTCTTGAGAGTGACATGGACATCGAGTCTCTTCCTCCGTTGGTCAGTCTTTGACTATCTCACAGGCAACACAGGGCGTCATGTAACACATCATGTCGTCGAACTGTTCTTTTTCGACGCAAGGCGGGCTCAGGTTGGCGCAGCCGCCGCAGATGGCCTTGTCCGGTTCGGTATAGGTGCAGCGAAGCTGGCATGCGGGACACACGTACATGCAGCCCCCGCAGAGACGGCAGACTTCCGACTTCACGTCGAACGGCGTTCCGATGCTGCGCGTTTCTCCCCGCCCGCGGAAGCCGATGGCCTTGGCCATCATCTGCTCTTCGCACATCCGCACGCACAACCCGCAGAGGATGCAGTTCTCGTGTTCCTGCCGGAACCGCTGCTGGCGCACGCCGTGGGCAGAGGCCAGGTCCTGGATCGTCTTCGACTGCGGACACGAGGCCAGCAGGAGTTCCAGGATCATCTTGCGCGCCCGCAAGACCCGCGAAGAAGCCGTCCGCACCTTCAGACCTTCCTCTGCCGGATAGGTGCAGGAACTGACCAGCTTCGCCTTCGGCCCTTCCCCGATCTCGACCACACACAAGCGACAGGCGCCGTAGGGCGACAATCCCTCCATGTGGCACAGCGTCGGGACCGGGAAGCTGAGGAAGCGTGCGGCCTCAAGCAGTGTTGTGCCTCTCTCAACCGAGGTTTTCAGGTCGTTGATTGTTAGGTTTATCATGCTGCTCCTCCGATGGTGGCTGGGCACTCGGTCTTGTCTTCTTCTGGCTGAGTGAACTCCAGGTCACACCGTAGGCATCGGCGGGCCTCCTTGGTTGCGTCCTCGACGGAGAGCGACAACTCCACTTCTCTGAAGCTCTCCTTCCGCAATGCTGGGATGACGACAGGTGGGTAGGCCCTGTCGGCGTCAGCGAGATCTTCCTCGTTCAGTGAAACCGGCTGAACGTAAATACCGGGCAGTTGGGCCGCACTTGGCTGCCTCAACTCCTCTCCCCGTAAATAACGGCCGATCATCAAGGCAGCCTTCTTCCCGGCGGCAATGGCCTCAACAACGGTGTTGGGCCCGGTAACCACGTCTCCTCCGGCAAACACCCCCGGCTGGTTGGTTGACAGAGTCTCCCTATCAATCTTCATTGTTCCCCAGTCGGTCACCTCGACGCCCATCGAAGTGATGTAGTCAATGTCGGGGACATCACCAATGGTGACGATTAGAGTGTCCAAGAGTGTGACGTGTTCCGTTCCCGGTATAGGAACAGGTCGCCGCCTGCCGCTCGAATCGACATCACCCAACCGATTCTTGATACATTCGACTCCCGCAAGACGCCCCTTGTCGGTCAGGATTCGCACGGGAGTCATGAGCGTCTCCAACTTGACGCCTTCTTCAAGGACCGCTTCAATGTCCTTGTCTTGAGCAGGCATTTCCTCCCGCGTACGGCGATAGAAGATCGTGGCGCTTTCGACGCCGCCCTGACGCAAGGCCACGCCGGCGGCATCCACGGCACTGTCTCCTCCGCCAATCACACCGACCCGACCTTTGGCAACCGTCTTACCGCGAAGGTTGAAATCCTTGAGAAACTGTATGGCCGGGTACACTCCATCGATGTCTTCACCTTTGAGGTTCAGCTTTCGACTCTTGTGCGCACCCATGGCCAGGAAGACGGCCTTGAATCCATCCGTGAACAGGCCGTCGATCGTTATGTCGCGGCCCAGTGATGTGCTGCATTTCAGTGTGATGTTCTCGTCGAGGAGCGATTCGATCTCCTTTCGCAGCGTATCGCGAGGAAGTCGGTATGCGGGGATTCCACTGACCAACATCCCGCCCGGTCGGTCATCCGCCTCGAAAACCGTTGGCTTATGTCCGGCTAGAGAAAGGTAATGAGCGGCGGTAAGTCCGGCTGGACCGGAGCCGACAATGGCAACCCTGGACGCGTCGCCGTTTGCCTTCGCTTCTCTTCTCGGCCGGTAGGCCGATGGATCCACGCGATCGGTCACAAACCGCTTCAAGGCACGAATCGCAATGGGAGCAGTCCCTGCTGTGCCGCTTCGGCACTGACTCTCACATGGATGAGAGCAGACCCGCGCACAAACCGAGGGGAAAGGGTTGGCATCTCTAATGACCTGGTAGGCCTCTTTGTATTCGCCCCGCGCTATGTGAGCTACGTAACGCCACGCCTCCGTGTCTATGGGACACGCGGCCTGGCACGGAGCCCCGACCAGTTCGCTGCAAACGAAGGCCTTGCATCTCTTGTCGCGGATGTGCTCCTCGTACTCATGACGGAAATACCGCAGCGTGGACAGAACCGGGTTCGACGCCGTTTGACCCAGACCGCACATGGTCGTGTCCTTGACGACCAGCGCCAGCTCTTCCAGCAGGTCCAGATGTTCGAGTGTCCCCTTCCCTTTCGAAATATCGTCGAGGATCTCGTACATCCTCTGCGTGCCCTTGCGGCAGGTGTAACACTTGCCGCACGACTCGCTCTTGAGGAAGTTCATGAAGTACTTGGCGACATCGACCATGCAGGTGTTCTCGTCCATGACGATCATGCCGCCGGAACCCATAATCGAGCCTGCCTCGGCCAGACTGTCATAGTCGATAGGCAGATCGAACCTGCTTGCAGGTATGCACCCGCCGGACGGTCCGCCGGTTTGCACAGCCTTGATCTTCGCCTTGCCGGACGGTCCGCCGCCGATGTCGTAGACAACCTCCCCGATGGTGATACCCATGGGGACCTCGACCAAGCCGGTGTTCTTGATCTTTCCCACAAGGCTGAAGACTTTGCTCCCCGAATTGCCCTTGGTCCCAATCTTTGCGAACTCGGCAGCGCCCAGCCTGAAAATGAGCGGGATGTTGGCCCAGGTTTCGACGTTATTGATGGCGGTGGGCTTGCCCTCGATGCCTTTCTGCACTGGGAAGGGCGGGCGTTGGCGCGGCTCGCCCATCTTGCCCTCTATGGAGCGGATCAAGGCGGTTTCCTCGCCGCATACAAACGCACCGGCGCCTCTGACAAGCTTGATGTCGAACGAGAAGCCGCTTCCGAGGATATCCTCTCCCAGCAGCCCGAAGTCACGGCACTGCCGCAGGGCGATGATGAGGTGCTTGATGGCCAACGGATACTCATTGCGTACGTAGAACACGCCTTCCGTAGCCCTCGTCCCGTAGGCGCCGATGATCATTCCCTCGATGATGCTGTGCGGATTACCTTCGAGAATACTGCGGTCCATGTAGGCGCCCGGATCACCCTCGTCCGCGTTACAGACGAGAAACTTGCGCTGCCCGTTCCGCTGCTTGGCCAACATTTCCCATTTCAAGCCGGTGGGGAAGCCAGCTCCCCCGCGTCCGCGCAGGCCTGATGCCTTGACTTCCTTCACAACCCACTCAGGATTCTGCTCAGATAACGCACGTTCGAGGGCGATGTAACCTCCCTCAGAGATATAGTTGTAGATCCTGATTGGGTCTATGTTCTGGTTCATCTCCAAGAGAGTACGTTGCTGATTCTTGAAGAACGGAATGTCGTCGTGGCTATAATATCTCTCCCCTGTGACCGGGTCCTGATACAGCAGGTCTTCCACATATTCGTCCGCGAGCACTGCATCAATGATCCTCGGGACATCTTCAATCTGCACTTTGGTGTAGAAAGCGTTCTGTGGTTCGGTGAGAATGAATGGGCCCATTTCACAGAAGCCTTGGCAACCCGTGATCCGAAGGGCGATCTTGTCGATCAAGCCCTTGTCCATGATATGTCTCTTGGCAATCCGAAGAATGTCATTTGAGCCGCTGGCCTGGCAAGCCGTGCCGGCGCAAATGACTATCCGAGATCTGCTCTTGCCAACATCAGCGCGGATAATGTCTCGCAGTTCTCTCAGCTCATCTACGGAACATAACCTCGGCATTTCGTTATCCTTAGTGGACCGATTTGTCTCGCGCTACAGGGCCGAAAACGACGGTCAATAGCCACTACCTTCCAAGTCCAACATGTGCCCTTTACACCCGCGCCGCGAGCAAATCTGCACAATTCCCCCCGCTCGAACGATCATGGAGACCATTGGCGCAGAACAGAGCGGGCAACTCGTGGCGCCTTTGAGCTCCGCATGGCAGTGTGGGCAGAAAAGATCCAGCACGGTGTCCGTTCGGATCGGATACTTGGATTCGACTGTGAAGCTGCCGTAAAGGGAAGACAAACGAAGCCAGCCATGCTTTCGCTCGAAGGATGCCGTCACACGGATAGACGGCGAGCCGTCGATCAGGTGATCCGGCTCCATCAGACTGTGGTTACACCGCGAGCAACTGACCGTAAGGAGGTAAACGCGCCGGTCCGCCTTGATCTCGGCGTCGTCGAGGCCTGCGTGCGTCTTCTCGATGATCTCCTTGACCCGTGTGGATCTGACGTTGGAGAAATAGTGACCGTCCACGACGGCAACCGGACCCAACGCACAAGCCCCCAGGCAGTTTACCGTCTCCAGTGTGAACTCATTGTTCGGGGTCGTCTCACCGGCACCGACCCCCAGTTGACGCTCGAACTCCCTCGCAACAGTCGGTGCCCCGCGAACGTGGCAGGCGGTGCCCGTGCAAACCGAGCAGAGATGCTCGCCGCGAGGCTTCAGGCTGAACGACTTGTAGAACGTTGCCACGCCGTAGATGTCAACCAGCGAGCGACCTGTCGTGTCGGCCACCAGCTTCAGCGCCTCGGCGGGCAGATAGCTGTATTCCGCCTGGATGTCCTCAAGAATCGAAATGAGCCCACTTCGATCTTTCTCATGCTTGTCGAGAATGCCCAGGATTTCAGTTTTCATCGGTTTCTTTCGCGCAGAGACGTCTTGTTCTTATCGCGTCGCACTTGTCGCTGGATGTCGCGTAAACTACCTGTAATCTTCGCAATGCCAGATGCCCCCTTCAGGCTTCGAGTGCCCACAGATCCGGCGATTCTCACAGTTCATGCACAGTCCCGTGTACTCGGCGGCCTCCTCTTCGGCCGTGCGGTCTCTGATCGATGGGGCTGTAGATGGCGGAGCCATCGCCACGCGGGCCTGCACGACGGGCGGTGCGTAGTTGTCAAACAGTTCACAGAACAACGCCGGTCCCCTTCTGGCGTGATGGAAGCAGGTTGGAGCGTTGTTGCATGTCATACAGAGTCCACCAGTTCCATTGATCGCTTGCATGGTGCCGATCTCCTTTGTGTGTTCGGCGGGAGGTGTGTCTGCCCAAGCGAGCAGACCGCCACGCCCGTGAGTAGTCATTGCAGCTGCCGTGCCAGAGCCAGAATGCAGGCCGATTGGCTCTTCGGAGTGATCTGAGACGCGAATCGATCGGGGTCTAAGTCAACCAGGACCAAGAGGATACGTCGACCGCTAGCACCGTCTATGGCCGAGATTGGTGTGCTGACTCGAAGCGTGGAGATGTGCTTAAGGGCCGGGGAGTTTTGAACCACCGGGGCGAATCGCCCCGGCGTGGGGCGATTCAGGCCTGCTTGGATTCGTGGAGCTTAAGTTTCTCTCGCAGCGTCTTGCGGTCGATGCCGAGAACCTCCGCCGCGCGCGTCTTGTTACCGCCCACGCTGGCCAGAACGTTGCGAATGTGCTCCGCCTCGACCTCGGCCAGGGTTCGATCCAGGCCCACCTCCCGGGCCACGGAGAAACGCATCATCGAGGGCAGGTCGGGGATCTCGAGCACCTCGCCGTCGGTCATCACAACCAAGCGCCGAATGAGGTTCTCCAGCTCGCGCACATTGCCGGGCCAGGAGTAGTTTCTCAAGACCTGTAAGGCCTGGTCGGAGAAACGCGGGGCGGGCCTGCCAAGTTCCTCGGCGAACTTCGCGGCGAAGTGGGAGGCCAGCAGCAGTACGTCGTCTTCCCGCTCGCGCAGCGGCGGCATCAAGATTCTGATGACGTTCAGCCGGAAGAACAGGTCCTCGCGAAAGGTGCCGTTCTTGACCAGTGTGCGGAGGTCCTTGTTGGTTGCGGCCAGAACCCATACGTCTACATTCCGCGGACGGGCCGAGCCGACCATATTGATCTCCCCATTCTGGAGAACGCGCAGCAGCTTAGCTTGCATGGATAAGCTTGTGTCGCCGATTTCGTCGAGGAAGATAGTCCCCCCGTCGGCAGTCTGGAAGAAGCCCGCACGAGATTCGCCGGCGCCGGTGAACGCACCCTTGACGTGCCCGAACAGTTCACTTTCAAGTAGGCCCTCCGGGATGGACCCACAATTGACCGGCACAAACGGGGCCGACGCCCGCGGGCTGCTGTAGTGTATCGCCCTGGCGGCCAACTCCTTGCCGGTGCCGCTCTCGCCAGAGATCAACACTGTGGCCTGGGCCGAAGCGACCTTGCCGATCACCTGAGACACCTTCCACATGGCCCTGGACTCGCCGATCAGACCAGGCAACGCCGGCGGCGACTGATCCGCCCCGTTCTCGGCGTTGCGGCGAACATTCAACACATCAAGGACGCGTCTGACCGCCGACAACAACTCCTCATCGGTAAAGGGCTTGGTCAGGTAATCCTGAGCCCCCAGCTTGACGACCGTCACCGCATCCTGAATCGTCGGGTAACCGGTGATTATCATCACCTCGGTTTTCTTGAGGTTCTCCCGGACATGCCGAGCCAGGTCCAACCCGCTGATCTGGGGCATCTTCAGATCGGTAATCACCAGATCGATCGACGTGCTGTCCAGAATTCGGATAGCCTCAGCCGCGCCCGGAGCGGTGAACACCTGATACCCGGCGCCGGCGAGATTCCGCTGGATCAGCTCCAGTGTATCGGGGGCATCATCGACAACCAGGATGCGTTCTTTCTCAGCCGTGGGCGCCATCTTGATCAGTTCCTTGGGTTGCTTCCGACCCGACCACGGGCAGGCGGATCTTGAATTGCGTGCCTTGGCCTGGCCCACTCTCAACGTCAATCGAACCGCCGTGCGAGGTGACGATCCCGTGTACCACTGCCAAGCCGAGCCCCGTACCCTCGTTCACATCTTTCGTCGTGAAGAACGGCAGAAAGGCTTTCTCGAGTGTTTCTTCACTCATGCCAATGCCGGTATCCTCCACTATGAGCAAGACGAAAGAACTGCTCGCCTTCGTCCTGATCGTTAGCGTTCCTCCGTTGGGCATCGCCTGCACGGCGTTGACGACCAGATTGACCAGAACTTGGTTCAGATGAGCGGGATCGGCAGTAATCTCGGCAAGATCCGCCGCCAGTTCACGGATGACCTTGATGCCCCCCTTTGTACATCGGGCTTCCAGGAAATACATGCCTTCCTCAACCACTTGGTTCAGATTGACCTGAGCCTTCTTGGGAGGCATCTGCCGGGCGAAGACCAGCAGCTTCTTGATCACCTCCCGGGTGTACAGGGATGCCTTGATGATCTTCTGGATGTCCTGCTCCGCCTGCTCGGGGATCTCCGAGCACTTCTGGATGAGCTGCGCGAACCCCAGAATACTGCCCAGGGGCTCGTTTAGTTCGTGGGCCACACCAGCGGCCAACTGTCCGATCGTCGCCAGACGGTCTGCGTGGATCAGTTGCTGTTGGAGCTTCGAGTTGACTTCTTCCGCTTCACTCCGTTCGACGATCTGGGCCACCTCTCTGGCCACGGCGTCGATCAGATTCACCTCCTCTGTGAGAAACGGACTGACTGCAAACTCCGGTCTCTCCTCTAAATAGACGACCTCGACAACACCCCGACGGCGGTCACCGACAACGATCTCTGCTGCCTGCCGGTGCTTGCTGTCGCGGAATCTGGGCGTTTCGCAGGTGTTACTGTCGAGTGTGATTCGGGCTGCGGCGATCTCCGGGTACTGCCATGCGGGAGGGAGGAGACTCACGATTCGTTGAAGCATCTCCTCTAACGTGGTGTCTTCCGTTTCGGCTACCTGGGCAATGCCGTACAAACACGTCAACTCCTTGACCCGTTCACGTAATGCCGCCTGTGCGCGCCTGTCCGCCACCGCTAGCCCAAGCGCTTGGGCGATTCCCTCAAACGACTCCAGACCTTCCTCCGTGAAGCAGTCTGGCCGTTGGCTCTTAATGTGCAGAAGGCCAATCGTGTGCTCGTCTACGAAGAAACGGATTATGGCGAGCGATCGGTAATGCCCGCCGACACACAAGCGTCCGGCATCCGCACCCAGCGGCAATGATTGCCAGGCATCGCCGGTCCAGAAACTCCCATTGCGGGTGAAGGAAGGTAGCGAAGCGTCAAAGTGCTGACCGGCAACATTCCGGCATAATCGCTCAAGGTCTGAATCCTCCTGGGATGCGGGGATCACCCTCCCATCATCGCAAACGGTCCACCGGACGAGATCGAACCGGGCGCCGCTCTCCGGGTGCCGCGTCGCCTCCCAACGATAATGCAGATCGCCGTCATTCAGCCGGACCTCGATCGCGTCACAGTCGGCCGAGTCTATGAGCATCTTCGAGACTTCACGCAGGAACTCTACCCTGAGAAGGCCGCGGTTCGCGCAGTGCAGGATTTCCCGTGACAGCCTCACGCTGTCCTCAAGTCGAATCGCACTTCGCCTGCTCGGAGCGACCTTGTTTGCCCTGTTGTGTTTCATGCTCACGCCAGCTGTTTTTGGCTTCCACACCCATCATAAAGCATTCCTGGCCGTTCTTCCATGACGGTGGCCCCATCGCTACGTCCCGGCCGCTGGAATAACGCGATGATCGAACTGCAGGTTTGGCCCGCGTGGGGGCAGAGTCCGACAGCGCCTCCACCCTTCAACCGAGCAGGCACATCACGACGTGCCCGACGCAGAGGCTGGACGCCGTTCAACTCGGAAGCGCCTGATTCAATCGGCCCGCCGGCACCGCCCATTCGCTACGTTCTTTAACCGGCGTTTATAGGCCTCCCCTGGTGTTTTGCCGAAGGGTGTAGTAGCATGGCCTGGAACAGGGAGAAGCCGTGCCCAGAGTTTGTGTGAGCGCGTGATGGGAAACGCAACGACCGATCGTCAGGCGCCCAAGCGTGGGGCGAAAGGCGAGGAGGGCTTAGATGCTCGTCGCCGGCACCAGCGCAAGGAGTTCGTCCGCCTGTGCCTGACGTATCTGGGCCCGGTACTGTTCCTGACGGTTTTCTTCCTGCTTCAGCACCACTGGATTACGGACGAGAGCCGGCGGTTGCATCTGCTCTCGATCGCCGAAACACAGGCGAACACACTCGATCTGTTCCTTCGCGAGCGGGTCGCCGACGTCTCGAACCTCCTGCATGATCCGAGCCTGCGATTGCCGCCCACGTCGGAAACCCTCGCCCGCGGACTGGCGGGATTGAAGCAGGACAGCGATTCGTTCGCCGATGTGGGCTTCTTCGACGCAAGCGGTGAGCAGGTCGCGTATGCCGGCCCCTTTCCATCGCTGGAGCACAAGAACTACGGCAAAGAGGCGTGGTTTGCGAAGCTCAAGGAGCAGGTCGAAGACTTCATCATCACCGACATATACCTGGGCTTTCGAGACAAGCCGCATTTTACAGTGGCCGTCAAGCGCATTGTCGACGGTCAATACTACGTGATGCGCGCGACGTTGGACCCACAGGAGATCTACGAATACGTCACGACCTTGCAGGAATCGAGCGGGGTGGCCACGTACATCGTCAACCGGGGCGGCGGTTGCCAGTTGGCGCCGGCCCAAATGGCGGAGGTGATTGACGAGTCGTTCACCGTGCCGCCCTCATCGCCGACCACCGGTACGCACCCTGACGGCGGGGCTGCAATGCCAGGCCCGTATGCCTATTCCTGGCTGCGGACTGCAGACTGGGCGCTGATTGTCCGGATTCCCTCCACGACGGCCGCCGATCTTCTGTCGGCCGGCTTCCTGCGAATCCTGGCCATCTCGATGTGCACCATACTGATTGTCCTGTGCGTCATCTGGGTGCGGTCCAAGAAGCTGGTTCAGTTTCGCGAGAAGACGGAACAGGCCGAAGCCCAGTTGGAGCACGCGGCCAAACTCGCATCCGTGGGAGAATTGGCGGCGGGAATCGCCCACGAAATCAACAACCCCCTGGCCGTGATCACCGAAGAGGCGGGCCTGGCGAAAGATCTGATCAGCCAGGAGTTTGAAGACCAGATCACCCTGCCGGAGGTCGTCCCTTTCCTGGAGCGGATTGAAGAGGCGGCCTTTCGCTGTCGGGACATTACCCGCAAGCTGCTGCAGTTCGTCCGTCGGACCGAGGTGGACTTGCGGGAACAAGACATCCATGATTTGATCGATGAGGTGGCCGATGGTCTCTTGGGCCGTGAGTTGGCTGTCTCCAATGTCGAGATTGTCAAGGATTATGCGCGTGATCTTCCTGCGGTTACCACGGACAAGAGCCAATTGCAGCAGGTTCTATTGAACCTTCTGAACAACGCGGTGGATGCTCTGAACGGCCCCGGCAGGATCACGATTGCGACCACAGTACGAGACGGGCACCTCCGCTTGTCCGTGTCGGATACCGGCAGGGGTATGACCCCAGAGCACATGGAGAGGATCTTCCAGCCGTTCTTCACGACCAAGGAGGTTGGGCAGGGGACGGGCCTGGGGCTCTCGGTCAGCTACGCCATCGTGAAAGGCATGGGCGGCAGGATCGACGTCAAGAGCGCTCCCAACGAGGGTAGCACGTTTACGATTGTGATTCCGATTCGTTGACACCGCGGTTTCGGCGCTGTGTTGTGAGGTGAGGTGCATCATGGACGATATGCTGGACTCGAAACGCGTAAAGGATGTCATGTTGCCGCTGAGCGAGTACGCCGTGGTGTCGGAGGATGCCACCCTGCGCGATGCGTTGGCCGCGCTGGGCGAGGCGCAGCAAGGACTCCCCCCAGAGCGCGAGCCTCATCGAGCGGTCCTGGTTGTCGATCGGAACCGGAAGATCGTCGGCAAGGCGGGGCAATTGGCTTTCTTGAAGGCCCTGGAGCCGAAGTTCAGCGTCCTCGGGGATCTGAACACGTTGACCAGCGCCGGCGTTACCTCCGAATCCGTGTCCTCGATGATCGACAATCTGGAGTTCTGGCAGGGTAGTGTTTCAGCGAACTGCCGGCGCGCGGCGTCCATGAAGATCAAGCACTTCATGACTCCGGCCGCTGAGTCCATCGATGAGAACGCGCCTCTCACCGAAGCGATTCACAAGATTGTCCTCTGGCAGACGCTTTCGGTCCTCGTGACGAGCCGAGGCAAAGTGATCGGCATTCTCCGCTTGTCTGATTTGTTCGCGGAAATCGCAGCCAGCATTCAGGCGACCGACGACTAGTCGCCGAGAGACGGAGTCTGTTCATGCCAAAGGTGCTCTTGGTTGATGATGAGGAACAGTACCGGGTCTCGCTTGCCCGGCGATTGAGGTTGCGTGACTACGAAACCTGCGAAGCAGCCAACGGAATCGAAGCCATCCAGGCAATCCGCGCCGACCGCGACATCGACGTGGTCCTTCTGGACAGGAAGATGCCGGAGATGAGCGGCGAGCAGGTTCTGCAGGAAATCAAGCAGTTCCGTCCCGAGCTGCAGGTCATCATGCTGACCGGCCACGGGAGCATGGCTTCGGCCGTCGAAACCGGCCGGCTCGATGTCCATTCGTATCTTCAAAAGCCCTGTGAGTTGGATGATCTGGTCACTGCGATTGACTCCGCCCGTCAGGACAAAGTTCATGCCATGGCCCGGCACGAGGTGCCCCATGTGGAACGCGGCTCACGTGTCAAATGGCTGATCGGCTCGCACGGCAGCCGGCCGGGCTTGCTTGCGCTTGGCACCCTGATCTTCCTGGTCATCGTGCTGGCTCCCACCCCAGATCGCCTTCACCTGCTTCTCTCGTCGGCGAAGACGGGGCAACCCGGTGACGTGAATCAGGGATATGCCGGTTACGCTAAGATGAAACCTCAGGAGAACATCGCCGAGTACTACAGCCGATACGCCCACCTCCACAAGACGGAGACCGACGCGAACGGGCAGGCGCGCGAACGCCCTCTGACTCCGGAGGAGTCGGCGTTTCGGGCCAAGGTGATGCTAGGCATCCTGGTGATGGCGGCGTTGTTCTGGGCCAGCGGAGCCGTGCCCATCGGAGTCACTGCCCTCTCGGTCGGCGTGCTGATGTATTTCCTGGGAGTGCTCCGCCCTGACGACGTGGCCCAGGCATACTGCAAGGACGCGGTCATCTTCATCTTCGGTGTGGTCGCCATGGCTACCGCGATCGGGAAAACGGGCCTGGATCGCCGCATCGGACTGCTGCTCCTGGGACCGTGCAAGACGCTGGGAAGGTTTCTGTTTCTCTTCCTTCCGCTGATGGCCGTGACCTGCGCATTTATTTCTGAACACGCCCTCGTCGCTTTTATCATGCCCATGTTGATGATGGTGTACGTCACCTCCGTCCGCGCCGCCGGCATCCAGCAGGACCGCCGCCTGGCGGTGATGTTTGTTCTGTCGCTCTGCTTTGCGGCCAATTGCGGTGGGCCGGGGTCGCCTGCAGCCGGTGGGCGAAACGCCGTCATGCTCGGCATCTTGACTGACTACGGCAACGCACCCACCTTCTGGCAATGGGTGCAGTACGGGCTTCCATTCGTCCCGGTCATGGCCCTGGTGATCGGCGGGTACTTCTATCTCGTCCTTCGCCCGCGACTTCAGGTCAAGACCCTCGACGTGGCGTCGATCGTGCGACAGGCCTGCGAGAAGATCGGCCCCATGAACCGAGCTGAATACATCACCGCCGCCACGCTCATGGCACTGATACTCATGTGGATCCTGTTGAGCGACCGGTTTGGGATGGGCGGCCCCGTCATTCTCTGCTTGGTGTTCCTCAACATCGTCCGCGTGATCTCCTGGCGCGACATTACGAGAATCCCGTGGGAGGTCGTCGCGCTCTACGCCAGCGCGTGCGCTCTGGGGAAGGGTTTGGCTGTTACCGGTGCGGCTTTGTACTTGGCGGACGGATTCGTAAGCGTCCTGCCTGAGGTCATGCGCAGCGGGGAAGGGCTTGCTGTCGCTGTCAGCCTGTTCACCGGACTGACCACCAACTTTATGAGTGACGGCGCTACAGTGTCCGCCATCGGCCCGATCACCGTGCCCATGGCCACCATCTCCAATACGCATCCGTGGATGGTCGGCTTGGCTACGGCCTTTGCCTCTTCATTCGCACACATGCTGATCATTGGAACTCCTAATAATGCCATCGCCTATGCCATGGCTAAGGACCCCGTGACCGGGGAGCAGCTCGTAACATTGACTGATTTTTTGAAACATGGCTCTGTCGTACTGGTCTTATCTCTGGCAGTTTTGTGGGGATGGACATTCTTTGGGTATTGGCGCTGGATCGGATTCTAGGAACACGTCGGAGGTCGCTCATGGCGGAGAAGATTAAGCTGCTCATTGTTGATGACGAGGTTCAGTTCCTGAACTCGATCAGCCGACGCCTGGAAATGCGGGGCTTCGACGTGACCAAAGCGCACGACGGGCAAGAGGCGGTCAACGCAGCTCGGACCGCGAAGTTCGACCTTGCCCTGTTGGATCTGAAGATGCCGGGCATGGACGGCAAACAGGTACTCGAGATCCTGAAGAAGGAGCACAAGCACCTGGAAATCATCATCTTGACCGGGCATGGGTCATTAGATTCCGCGGTCGAGTGTACCAAGCTGGGAGCCTACGGCTACCTTCCCAAGCCGTACGAGTTCGACAAGCTCCTGGACGTCCTCCGCGAGGCCTATCAAGCACGATTGACCAAGAAATTCGATGCCGACCAGGCCCGCATGGAGAAGATCGCGAAGATCGCCCTGGGACAAAGCCCGCTCGGAATCCTGCGTGAGCTGCGGGAACTCGACGACGATGAAAAGTGAGGCGCGCCGCTGCCGCTGGAAGCTCGAACTGCATGTCGTCTTGGGCAAGCCCTCAGATGGGAGGGTGGCCTGCTCCCCAGAACCTGATCCATCTGTTATGAGAGTCTCCACAGCCCGGTTGGGCAGGGAGATTCTCGGTGAAGAAGAGACGACACAGTCCGGAGCAGATCATCCACAAGCTGCGTCAAGCCGAGGGGTTGCTCTCGGCCGGAAAGACGATCGCGGAGATCTGCCAACAGTTGGAGACCAGCGAGCAGACGTTTCACCGCTGGTGGAACCAGCACGGCGGCTCAGGCCTTCAAGTAGCCGTGTTTGTCAAGGTACTTCAACACGATGGAGACGCTTTTATTGACCGTTTCCTTGTCCGTGTGCAACACAATTTGAGGACTTGTCGGGGGTTCGTAGGGATCGTCTACGCCCGTGAAACCTTTGATCTGCCCCGCCCTGGCCTTCTTAAACAGCCCGCGAGGATCCCGCTCCTCACAGACCTCTATCGGGGCATCGACAAACACCTCGATGAACCCAAGGCCCGCCTCCTCGTGTAGCCTTCGGGCCTCATCGCGGTCCTTGCGATACGGACTGATGAAGCTCGTGATGGCGATAAAGCCGGCGTCTGCGAAGAGCTTGGAGACTTCGCCGATGCGACGGATGTTTTCCTCGCGGTCTTCCGCGCTGAAACCCAGGTTCTTGTTGAGTCCGTGCCGGACGTTGTCTCCATCAAGGCGGTAGGACATGCGCGCTCGATGAAAGAGGACCTCCTCCAGTGCGCAAGCAACAGTCGTCTTCCCAGACGCAGGCAGGCCCGTAAGCCAGATCGTCGCGCCACGCTGTCCCCAGCGTATCTCCCTCTGTTTGCGTGTGATGACACCTTCGTGCCAGGCAATGTTCGTCGCCTTCTGTTTGGTTGACATTTAACAATCACTCCTTATTATTATGATTCACTGATCGGGCACGCACAGACTCGCACCCCAGCACACGGATCCAACAAATGTCTTTATCTGGCAAGTAGCGTACCATAGTGATCGCAGTTCTTCGACAAAAGTGGGAACTGTGTACAACATGCGCATCCTGCGCGCGGCAAGCTCCCATCAAGGATGGAACTCGGCTCTAAAACGCACAAAACACACTTTCGCTCTTTGCTCATTGGGCGATCCTAAACCACTCTCACGCAACATCGGCGAGAAGCATAATGAACCAGGCACATTGCCACACAATTACCGAGAAACAACTCAGCACAACACCATCTCCTGCGCAATGTGCTCGGCAAGCGCTGCGGTTGTCCGGAGATCCAATTCCCGAGAATGGCAAGCATCAGGAGGTGGTTGAATGATGAGCAGCGTGACTTTGTCACAGTCCCCCCAAGCCGCAGGAACAAACTCCCCTCTCGTGTCGCGGATAAGATTACCGGGAAGGTGGCCTGTATTCCTTGCCTGCAGCACGAGCAGGCGGTCGCAAGCATTCGCCGCCTCCTGGATACCAGCCGGCGTGATGAAGGCCTTCCCCGCCGTCGTTTCGATTTGATAGTGTCGATCTGTCAGCCTCTGGATAACCTGTTCGCCGAGTCCGTCGTCATGCCTCAAGAGACCGCCTTCCGAAACAAGGTGCACTCGCTTGCCGTTTGCAGTTGAAAGGCGAAGGCTACTTATAGATTGGGATGACATCGTCTGAGGCCGGACCTGAGGAGCAGGCGGCCGAAAAGCCGCGTCGAGAATATCGACGATCTCGTTGTCGATGAAGGGCTCCACGGCGTAGAACAGAATCCTGAATGCGCGATAGGCGGCCTCGTGTTTTGATTTGGGGGAAGCAATGACGACAATCCTTGCTGACGGGGCGGTCGCATTGACTCGCCTGACCAGTTCTGGGCCCCGTTCCCCAAGCGAGGCAGCGTCGATCACTACTACCTTGTGATCGGGATTGCGCAGCGGGGAAGCCAACTGCTCCCACTCTCGCACGGTCTGCACTTGGCAGCCGAGGCGGCTCAGTTGCGAAGACTGCTCCCGAGCGGAAACTTCGTCGGAGTTCACCAGGAGGACGCGGCGCAGGCGGCAGTTTGCCAGTTCATCTTCCAGCCTGCTGGGGCTTACACAGGCGATCCACACAATCTCGCCGGGGTCGTCCCACAACGCTGACGGATTCATCATCAGCGATTTATTGACTGCGACGACGGCGCCCGAAATGGAAGATGGCAGAATTAGTTGCGGCTTATCAGAAAACGTCAATCCCAACAGCGGCAATCCCTGGTAGACAGTGTCGAAGAGGCGCGGGAGATGGATTGCCTGAATGGTCCCTCGCCGTGAGCGCGTCGGCAGGGCACCCACACGAACAGAGCCGTCCTTGCCTCGTTGATACCACGATTCATCCCAGAAACCGAGATCCTTGCTTGCAGGCGACCACGGCCCCGTCCCCGCATATACCGCGCCCGGGGCTCCTTCCCCCTCCAGGGTGACGCGGTGTGGTAGAAGTCCTTCAACAACGTGCGCGATTTCCTCAGGTGTCCATCCTTCGCTTATAAGGCTGAGACCCCCCTCTGCGCAAGTCCCCAGTTCATTGTCCGGCGCCGCCGCCGCAGGTCTTTCGCGTGCCCTCGCTTCGCGCTGCCTCAGCAGCTTCTGCACCGCCTGCGTGATATCCTCCGGCGTGAAGGGCTTTGTAATGTAGTCAACTGCTCCCAGCCGCATGGCCGACGTAGCACTGCGCATGTTCGGATAGCCGGTGATTACAATCACGGGAACGTCCGGCTTCTTCTTGCGGAGCCGCTCAAGGAATTGGATCCCGTTCAGTACGGGCATTTTGACGTCCAGCAAGATGGCGGCGTAGTCCTTCTCGATGGCAAGGCCCAATCCATCCACCGCATCGCTGGTTGTTTCAACACGGAATCCCTGGCACGAAAAAACGCGATGGCAGGCATCACAGATTACTTCTTCGTCATCTACGACCAGTAATGTCAGATTGTCCGACATCGCTCAGATTCCATTCACATACGGCCTTCGCCTGTGTGCAAGCAAGCCCCGTGCCGAACAGCAGAAGGGGTCTGAAGGCGGCCCATTCGTTCTTCCAGGCATCAGGTCTTCAAGTAGGGCGCTTGCGCGTCGGTCTTGGCAGAATCGGACCTGCCGAAGCCCACTCCATGGGCTGAAAAGCGCTAGTAGCGCCCGGAGGGCCCGGCACGACGCAACTCGTTTGCAGGAAGTGGAGGCGGCACATGCTTGACAGCTTCCGTCCAGGGTCTGCCAAGCCTCAAAGAAGACCGAGCCTGTATGGCGGGGCTGTACAACTGTATGAAATCGGTGTTCACAGGTCGCACGGAATGCCCGTAGAATCCAGTCTTCACGGACAATCCGATCCCCTAGAACAACCCTCGCGAAGCTCCATTGGGGGTCAAACCAGGCCTGCACATCGCGGCCAGGGAGTCTGGCACGTTACATGCCCAAGACTATCAGTGCCTTACTGAGGTCACCTTCGGAACGCAGGATCGCTCCGACCTTTTGGGGTGTGTGATGATCGGCCAGGTGCAACGCATTGGTGGAAGAGATCACGATGACGGCAATGGTGGAGCTCGTCTTGCATGTTCCCGATTATCCCGCCGTCCGTGCCAAGCTGCATCCCGATGGCGCGATGCAAAGCGAGCCCATGTCGCGCACCGACGGAATGGCCACGCACTGGGCACACGTCGTCGAGCTGGTCTATGCGGCCGAGCGGACGCTCGAGCTGGCGAACGACGACGAGATCATTGATCCGAATGTGAGGACTGTGCCCACGGAGACGCCGTTCAAAGGGGTTGGCAGCATCGAAGCTCCTCGATGCACGCTTATCCACCACTACGTAACCGACGAACAAGGCATTTTGAAGAGAGTGAATCTGATCGTGGGGACGACGAACAATCACGCCGCTATTTGCGTGTCGATCAAGAAGGCAGCGCAGGGGGTTTATCAAGAAGGGCGTCGACGTTACCGAGGGCCTGCTGAATCGCATCGAGATGGCTTTCCGCGCATACGATCCGTGCTTCGGATGCGCGACCCACTCACTGCCCGGGCGGATGCCGATGACCCTGCGACTTCGCAACGCTCGCGGCGAAGTCCTGTCGGAGAAGACGCGCAGGAGCAGATGACTCGCCCTGCACTCGGCGGGCCGAAGCTCCATCTGGCAGCCAGGCCGAAGGTCTGAGCCTCAAGGGCGGCCGTCATGAGGCGATGTCGGAGGTCAATCCATACCTTCGCATCAGGGCGTGGAGATTGGTGCGTTGCATGCCGATGTCCTTCGCCGCCTTGCTGACGTTGCCTCCGGATCGCTGCAGCGCCTCGATCAGGAAGCGGCGCTCCAATTCCTGGCCGGCGGCGTCCCTGGCCTGCTGCTTGAGCCTCCTGAATTCCTCCCATCGCTGTGGTAGGTGCGTGATGGACGGGCGCGACGGCGCCTGGGAAACCTCCGGGGGCAGGTGCCTGAGCTCGATGCGGTCGGCGTCGCACAGGATCACCAGTCGTTCTGCGATGTTCCGCAACTCGCGGACATTGCCCGGCCAGTGGTAGCTTTCCAGTGCGGATATCGCCTCGGGCGTGAATCCCTTCACGGCGATCCCGTTCTTCTCGCTGATACGTTGCAGGAATGCCATGGCAAGCCTTGAAACGTCATAGGGCCGCTCGCGGAGAGGAGGCACGTAGATCGGCACCACATTGAGGCGATAGTACAGGTCCTCCCGGAATGTCCCCTCAGCCACCATTTCCGTAAGGTCCCGGTTGGTGGCGGAGATCAGGCGAATGTCGATGTCGCGTTCTGTCGTGTCGCCGACTTTCCTTACCCGCTTGGTCTCCAACGCCCTCAACAGCTTGCTCTGTGTCTCTGTGCTGAGGTTGGCCACCTCGTCCAGGAACAGGGTCCCCTGGTGCGCCGCTTCAAACAGACCTTGCTTCGTCGCGATGGCGCCGGAGAACGAACCTTTGACATGGCCGAACAGCTCGCTCTCCAACAAGGTTGCAGAAAGTGCGCTGCAATCGCACGCCAGCAGCGGATGGTCTCTCCGCCGGCTCAGCCGGTGAATCGCCCGAACGATCATTTCCTTTCCGGTGCCGCTCTCGCCCGTGATCAGAATGGTGCCTTCGGTGGGGGCCACACGATTGATGAGGGCGAACACGCGCTTCATGGGACGGCTCTGGCCAATCATCCCTTCGAATTCTCGGTCGACCTCCAGCTCCCGGCGCAGGGTCGCGTTCTCTCGAATGAGGACGGACCGCTCCCATACCTTCTGGAGCACCATCTTCAGTTGACTGGGCGAAAACGGTTTGCTCAGGTAGTCGGCCGCTCCTTCCTTCATGGCCTCCACCGCTGATTCCACGGTCGAATGCCCGGTGATGATCACCGCCTCAGACGGCACGCCTGCCGCCCTGATGCGTCTTAGTATTTCGAAACCGTCGATCCCAGGCATCATCAGGTCCAGGAAGATGACATCGTAATCACCCGACAAGGCTGCCTGGAGCCCCGCCTGCGGATCTTCACAGACCGTCACCTCATGTCCCTCAGGAGACAGGGATCGTTTGCAGGCCAGACCGATCGCCGCTTCGTCGTCGATGACCAGGATTCGCTGCGGCGCAGCGGGCGTCGCTTGTTTCACCTCGGGGGTGTTCATGTCTCCGCCTCTTGGCTGCGGCCCTCCGCCGATGCCTGTTGGATGCAGGGCAGCGAGATTGTGAATGCCGTCCCTTTGCCTTCCTCACTTTCGACATCCAACGCGCCGCCGTGCTGCTGCACGATGCCGTAACTCACGCTCAATCCCAAGCCGGTGCCCTTGCCGGGTGGCTTGGTCGTGAAGAACGGCTCAAGGATCTGTTCCAAATGTGCCCTACTGATGCCGCACCCGGTGTCAGACACCTTCACAATAACCTTGCCGTCCTGAGCCAATGTGCTGATCGTCAGCGCCCCGCCGTGAGGCATGGCCTCGCAGGCGTTAAGCGACAGGTTTAGCAACACCTGTTCAAGCTGGTTCTTGTCCCCATACACGCTGGGCACCTTGCCGTCCAAATCCTCCGTAACCGTAATCTTTTCGAGCCGCTTGCGACTGCCGATCAGTCGCATCATCCGTCGGATCACCTCGTTGATGTCCACCGGCTCCTTGACGGACGGTCCTTCCCGGGCGAAGTCCAGAAGCCCTCGCACAATTTCACCCACACGCGTGGTCTCATGGATGATCAGGTCCAGGTCCTTCCTGTCCTGCTCGACCATGTTCTCTTTCTTCCGGAGCAGGTGCGCAAACGTCAGGATGCCTGTCAGCGGGTTGTTGATCTCGTGGGCGACGCCGGCGGCAAGCCGGCCAATCGATGCCAGTTTCTCGGCGTCCGCTCGTAGCTGCTCACTTTTTCGTAATGCGCCCTCGGCGCGGATGCGCTCGGACAGCTCCCTCTTCTGCTCCGCCAGAGCATGACGGAGGCGGCGGTTGAGCCGCAGAACGTATACCGAGACGACGCTGGTCAAAACCAGGAAGATCGATGTGCCCGCGAGCCAGGGCCAATAGCGACGAACGACGCCGCCCAACGTCATCCTCCCATAGTCCTTGTACGGGCCGATACCGAGCACTTCCAGACATTCGTGAACGGGCTGGTAGTTGTGCGGGATCGCCCAACCGGCGCACAGGGCTGCCTTCGCCGCCGCGGTGTCGGGAGACATCTCCAGCAGGGCGATCGCGACTTTCTGTGCCAACTCGTCAGGCGTGTGTTCCAGTTTCGCGAACGGCCACTCGGGATAGGTTCGCGTAGAGTGCGGAAACGGCAGAGCGGAATCTCCGTAGTCGCGTCTGGCGAGGACGCGGAATGTGTCCGGGCGGATTTTCCCTTCCATTGCCATCCGCTCGAGCGTATCACTCCGGACCGTGCCCACATCAACTCGACCCTGCTCCACGGCGAAGACAACGGCGTCATGCGTGCCGCCGAAGCTCAGATCGTTGAAGTCGCGATGAGGATCTATGCCGTGCTCTTTCAATTCCCGCCACGCCATCTGCCAGCCGCCGAACGATTGCTCTTCGACGGCCATGAAGGTCTTGCCTTCTAAGTCGCTGAGTTCCTGGATATCTGTTCGGTCGGCTCTGCAGAAGATGACACCGGCATAGACGGTGTACGGCTTGCCGAGGTGCAAGTTCCTTAACGTCGCGATCCGGCTCGCGCCGTTGTATCGCTCTGCTCCGATGTACAGCGAGGGATTCGCCAGCAGGAAATCGACTTCACACCGTTGAACAGCGCCGTCGACCTCGTCGTAGGCCAGCGGCTTTACCACGAAGGAATAGCCGGGAATCTTCGCCGTCAGATACTCAGCGGTGGGCGACCATTTCTCCAAGCAGCGTTCGGCGCTGCGCTTCTTCAAGACCCCAATCAGTACTGACTGGGAATCTTCCTGCGCCCTCAGAGGCGACGCCGGTGACAGCGGCAACATCAGGAACGCCAAGACAACACTGGCTTTCAGCCGGGGCCGCACTCTGTGCACACCATGGATGTTGTCTGGGCTACGACTTGAAACGCCGGGTTGGGACTCATCGGCGGACATTCCAATTCCCCCGCGGCAAGCACAGCCAAGGATCATTCTACGTCGTCCAATGTGGTCGTTCATGATGACACTTGCTTCCCATGCAGGAATCCCTGCGCCGCCGTTGAGTTGTGGCCGATGGCGGCACGGTGCCCTCGTGAAAAAAACGCAAAAAGCCATGTTTCAAACCTTGACTCCAGCGGGGCATATGTTACACTCTACTAAGAGTGTATTAGGAGTGCAATAGGAGTGTCTACCTGGTGAAGAAAAAAAAGGGCGTCGGCAGGAGCGTGACGCTCAAAATCCCGGCGGAGTTGTACAAGAACTTGTCGCAACTCATTGAAGGGACTGGATTTAGGAGCGTAACCGAGTTCTCGGTCCATGTCCTTCGCGACGTGGCCAGCGGCGGGAGGTTAGAGCTAGGCGCGTCCGGGTTCACCGCTCGCGAAGTACAAGCGGTCCGTGAGCGACTTCGAGCCCTGGGTTACATCGAGTAGACATGGGTTGACCCGATTTCAAGGGGCTGTCGTCCCCTCATGGGGAGTGTCTGCGCCCAGCCCGCGCACGCTCTGCGGTGCTAGGAAACGGCAAACCAGGAGAACCATTGATGTGGAAACAGAAATCGCGCGATCTTTTGGCCGGCGTCGGCAAGGCCGGCGCGCGGAGCCGACGCATCCGCATTTGGGCCGGGGCCGTCTTGTTGATTACCTTGACCCTGGGCGTGCAGGCGTTGTGGCCGGGGCTCAATCTCTTGCCCAAGGAGCAGGCCTCTCTGGGACCCGGCGTCGTGCTAATGATCTTCCTTGCGGCCCTCTTCTGCGAATACATCGACTCCAGCCTCGGGATGGGCTACGGGACGACGCTCACGCCACTGCTGCTGTTGGCGGGCTTTGCTCCGCTACAGATCGTGCCGGCCGTTTTGCTGAGCGAGTTCGTCACCGGCATCAGTGCCAGCCTACTGCATCAGCGTGACGGCAATGTGGATTTCCTACGGGACCGAAAGGCCAGGGGAACGGCGATCCTACTATCGGTGCTGAGCATAGTCGGGGCAGTAGCGGCGGTGACGCTCGCCCTGCGGATCCCGAAGTTCTGGCTCTCGGCGATCATCGCCACCATCATCCTCTCCGTCGGTGTCGTGATTCTGGCAACGATCCGTCGACAACTGGCCTATCGTCGCAGCCACATCATTGTTCTGGGCGCCATCGCCTCGTTCAACAAGGGACTGAGCGGGGGCGGATACGGCCCTCTGGTAACTGGCGGCCAAGTCGTGTCGGGTATATCGCCAAAGCAAGCCGTGGCGATTACATCGTTGGCCGAAGGTCTTACCTGCCTCGTCGGTTTGACCGCCTACCTGCTGATGGGCGGGGGCTTGTACTGGTGGCTGGCAGTTCCGCTGACGTTGGGGGCAACATTATCAGTTCCCATGGGGACGCTGACCGTACGCAAGTTGCCCGATGGTTTCATGCGCGGCAGTGTGGGCGTGGTCACTTGCCTATTGGGTGTCCTTGCGTTCGTAAAACTGTTCTTCTGATCGCTACGGCCGAGCGCCGATTATTACTGATGCTTGGGTGGACGATAGAACGTCTCCCAAGCCGACGAGCCTTGATCCGTGGGCCTCAAGGAAACCAGTGCGTGTTCAGCGTGTGGCCAAGGTGGCATGGGCCGATTCGTGACTTGGTTTGCATGGGCCAACTTGCCCGTTCTTTTAGCGAAGCGAGAAACGCAGGCCGTGAGACGAAGCCGAACTGGTTGGCCAATGCCGAGGCAGCGGAAAGCCTGGATGAGACCCGCGCGGAGAAACGCGGGTAAGCGTCGCCGATGGCGACAGTGCTTCCCCGTGCCACCCCACCAAACAGGCGCAGGCACGGTGTGCTTCTTTGGCCATGCAAGACGTGGCAAGAAGGATAGTTCGATTCGAAAGCTCGTTGTGAACGGAGACACGTGAATGATGAAGATCAAACGACTGGCGGTCCTTGCTACAAGCAGTGTGACTCTCTCGTGCTTATTGCCGACTCCTGGATGCACGCTGCAGGAGGTTCGGAGCAAGACGAGAGGCGGACCAGAGTTCCGCCACAGCGGTTCAAACCGTACGAACAGCGATCGTTGGATGGTCGAACAGGGGGTCGAGTTCAAATGGGAAAACGGCGTGAACACCGGCATGGTTTTCCGCCGTCGCGACGTTGATGACGGAAACGGGGACAACGAGAACCTCGTGATGTGCGAGGTGTCATTCCCTTTGTGGAAGGCGAAATCAAAGCAGACCGAACTGGTGCAGCGCATCAAGCTTCTGGAGGAACGACTGGCCAAGCTTGAGCAGGACCGCGCAGATGGAGAGAATCAATGAGCAAAGCAAGGCTAAGGCTTGCATGGTTTATCACCGCGAGTACGTGCTTGTTGGCGTGCGGCTGTGTGGACGCCGTGCGTGACGGCGTCACGGAGGGTGTCTCCGGCGGCATTTCCAGCCTAATCGAGTCGTGCTCTACCTGGATCACGGACCTGGTATTCGGAAACGCGTGAATCGGCTTTCCATGCCACGAGCGTGTTCATGTGCAGTCGGATGAACTTCCGCCACGGCGTCTCGGGTCCCAATCCACGTCCCTGAATCGATCGCGGGTACAGGCTTTCGTCGCACAGGATGCGCCGGATGGTCGACCGGCTGACGGCGAGTCGGAGCTTCGTGAGCTCTCCGACGATTCGGCGGTATCCCCGGGTAAGATTCTCCCTGGCGAATCGGAGGATGAGCCGTCGCCGCACGGCGCTGATCCGCGGACGACCCACACACCGCGTCTCGCGTCCGCGCTGCTGCTCCCGAATCCAGCGCCGATAGGTCTGGTGCGTGACGATCTCGAGGATGTCCTTGACGTCGTGGCCGAGTTCGCCTCCGATGCGGAGCAGGTGGGCGCGGTCTGCGGGACTCAGGATGACTCGGTTCCGGTCGAGCTTGCGACGGAGCATGGCAACCTGGGCCTGAAGGAACCGGATCTGGGCTTGGCGACGGGCCTGGAAGCCCTCGCGAAGGAGGTGGAGCAGGACGCAGAACAGACGCGTCATGGCGATGAAACCCTGGTTTCGAGGCGACGTTTTCGGGGTGATGAGAGGTGATCAACATTTTGGACGCCCGCCCAGCGAGCGGCAAGCCCACGGCTTAAAGGCAGCGTGTGGTGGAGCGGGAATCAGCACCGGCGCTCGATGTAAGATGGCTGTGAAAAGGCGGAGTAGGGACGATGCCGGTCCGAATTGCCCTGACATCACTCAACGCATGCGGTGGCAAGAAGCTATCGCAAATGTCACCCCCAAATGACCTGACAAAACTGTCACGTTGAGAGAGAGGAAGTCTCGCCTGTGGTGTCCCCGGGGAGGTCAAAAAGGGCCCCTTAATTATAGATATGGCTTTTTGCGTCGCGGAGCCGACGCCAAAAGCCTATTGGACGGAGCGGCATCTGAACCACATCCTCGGCGAGTACATCCACTTCTTCAATCATCATCGTCCGCACCAAGGCGCGGGAAACCGACCGCTCTCGATCACTCTCGGCGAGAACGAAGATGTTGCGGCTGCACGGCTCGACGAAGATCCAGGCGGCGAAGACGCCGTTCGTTGCAACCGATTTCTGGGCGGGCTCCTTCGGCATTACTATCGCGCTGCGGCCTGACCATCGCTGATCACTGCGCGGCGATGTGTGGTTTCTCCATCGCGGTTGCCGTGCGGAGCAGAAACGGCAGAATGTCCTGCCCCCGTCACGCTGAGCCCGTGTGGTTGAATAGCCCCACGCCGTCGCCTTTACTCTTGTCCGGCTACACCCATCTCCCCGCGAGCGAACCGGGGAATGCTCGACATT
>JBDRKQ010000231.1:0-24705 GCA_043813895.1 Planctomycetota bacterium | reverse complement strand
AAGCGTGCTGCGGTTACACTCCGTCATCGAACGGCCTCCTTGCCCTGGGCTGAATGTTCTTGACAAACACCCAGTCTACGGGACAAAGAGGCCGTTTCTATACGCTAATCTGCTCGGGCTGATGAAATATCCGGGCTAAACACGTACGACGGTCTTCCCACGAATACCCCGCGCTGGCGCTTGGGGCTCGGATCAGCCCAGCCGATAGTGTCATGGATCCGAAAGCTCTAACTCCCCTGTCCCGCGTGAGTTCCGCCGGGGGGCCTTGCCCACCCGATGTGCCCGGTTGACATCGCCGCGAACCCGTCGTTAGGCTGCCGCATTGATCGGCGAATCCAAACCAAGAACCCGCCAAAAGAGAGGAAGCCAACGATGAACGATATCACTGCCGACCAGGCGCGCGAGGCCGTGAGTGCCGCGCAGGCGAAGGCCGTCGAGATCGGGTGCAGAATGGACATCGCCGTTGTCGATGCCGGTGCCAACCTCAAGGCATTCTTGAGGATGGACGGGGCCTGGCTCGGTTCGATCGATATCGCGATCAAGAAGGCGAAGACGGCCAGGTTCTTCGACATGAACACCGGCGAGATCGGCAAGCTCTCACAACCGGGCGGCAGCCTCTACAACATCGAGCACTCGAACGGCGGACTGATCACCTTTCCGGGCGGCGTGCCGATCAAGGACGGCGCGGGCAACGTCATCGGCGCGATCGGCGTATCGGGGGATTCCGTGGAGAACGACCACACCGTTGCACTCGCAGGCGCGGGGGCCGTCAACTAGAGCAGTGTTAGAGGCTCTACAGTGTCCGACCGGATCCGAGCTCCGAGCGCGAGCGAGCGGGTCCGAAGGGTTGCAGTCTGTCCGCGAAGACCCATCGCTTGGACGTTTGGGACCCGAATGATCTTGGAGCAGTCCTTCGATTCGTGTACCCACCCTGTCCCCTTTTTCGCCCGAGGATTCAGATGCCGGAAAGTGCCGTGAGAACCGCGCAGCGTCTGCGTTGGTCCCCTGTAGGTGGAGTGGCCTTGGGCAATCAGGAGACCGGCAATGGACACGACCACCACCCTTTCGAGTACAGATCAGTGCGTTTCCCATTCCCCGACCCAGCATCGCTTCTTTGACGTGTTCTGGGAGTTGAAGATCCTGCTGTGGGGGCTCGCGCTCATCGCGATTACCTGCGCGGCCCAGTACGCCTGGACAGTCCGCTCGTTGTAGCCACGCGGTCACGATCGCGGCATGAGGCGTCGGCGGGATGCAGCAGGATTGGCCGGCGGAGGCGTTGCAGTGTCTCGAAACGGCTGCGCGGCCGAAAAAAGACGCCGCAGGGCTTGCCTTTTACCTCGGCGCGGGAACAATTTAGACGGAGGTTGAGTCGGTCGCGAGCCACCTGGCGTCAACCCATCTTGGATGCCGAAGCGTGTCTGACACGACGGCTCTCATGCGGCCCTCAGCCCAGGAACAGTAGCCGGCTTTCCCAGCGGGAGTAGTTCGGCACTTTCTCAAAACGCCGTGAACGCCGGTCAACGAACAGGAGTCCTCGCACCTCCCGAGGCGTTCCTTCAGACGCACGAATCATGAGGCAATCCGCCTCAGGTCGATCAGCGCAGACTCTGCGTAAGGCTCGGGAATGAAGCACGATTGATGAAGGGTCACGATGCGCCGCTAGGTGGAGTGGTCGGACCGCAGACATGGCGAGCGCGTAGGACCGGTGGGAAAACCTCGCCAGGCACCGAGGTGCAGCGGCGCCGCGGGAAGTCTTGTCCGCGAGAAGATGCGACGAGGATGGAGTGGATTGTCGTGGTCTTTCCAGCATCGATTGTCTACTCCGTTGGAATGGTTGTGGGTGGAGGATTGTTTAGAGGGTTAGGTGGAGGGTGGAGTGAGAGTTGCTTCTCCGGAGGGGAAAGGGGCACCCATTGTGCCAACCGTGACCGGCATCGGTGAAGCGAACCAGGATCGACGGGGAGAGTCATTCGGCAATCGCCGACTGAGCACTGGTTTGCGACGCTTTCCGGCAGGGGCGATGGCCGGTCATGTTCGGGGCGCTGGGCATTCGTGACGGTATCGCCCGCAGCGTCCGCGAGAAGGCCGTGGCGGGGCCAATGGAACCGCCACGGCCGCTTCGCATTTCGGGCGGAAGCCACGCGATCCTTCTGTTAGGGCGTGCGCATGAACAAGCGGAACGATTGCCGAAGGGTGGTATGAATACCGACGGTGGTACGGGCGTCCCGCCCGCAGCCGCACGGGCAAGATGCCCGTACCACCCATATGAAATGTGCAACTCATTCATGCGCGACTCCTTAGCCGAGCAGCATCTGAAACTGCGACCTGGCGTGATTGAGGTCTGCGACGGGATCGGCGCCGGTCGTGCGCGTCAGGACGATGTCGCCGCAAAAACCGGCCTCGGCGAGAGCGGCGAGGAAGCGTTCCGCGTTCAGAAGCCCTTGGCCGTGCGTGACTTCATGCCCGGTCTCCTGGCTGGAGGAAGGGACGGCGTCACGCGCGCGGACCAGCCTGATCCTGCCTGGAAGGACTTCTCCGACGTGGCAAGGATCCTCGCTGCGCATCAGCATGGCACCCGAATCGCAGCAAGCGGCCAGGAACGGACAGGCGATATCCGCCAGCATCTGTGCCAGCAATGTGGCGCTGATGTCGGTTGTCTCCACCGCGACGACCACGCCTGAGTAGTCGGCATCATCCGCGAGTGTGGTCAGCGTTTCGCGGAGTGCGGCGGTCCGATCGGCGGTTCCAGAGTCCTCGAACGCCCCGATCGTCGTGGAGACGGTCGGTACGCGGAGGGACGCCGCGAGGCGAATGACCTTTCGCATTTCGTCTAGCCGCCGTTCGCCGGCGGCGTCGTGACCATACGCGGGTCCGCCGACAGGACCGCGGAGGCTGGCGAGTCGGAGGCCGAGGTCCTCGAGGTGTCTGCGGAGATGCCGTCGGCCGGTTTGCGACAGTTCGTCCGGCGAGACGGGACCGTCGGTTGCGGCGAGGTCGACGGCGCGGAACCCCATCGCGCCTGCGCGGTTCATCGCCTCCTTGAGATCGAGCCTGAGGTCATCGAGGCAAACGGCCAGGTTCGGCGTCTTCATGGTTCACATCGCCCTGTGGTGGTGCGGTTCGTTGCGCAACCGCCGTCGCGCCAGTGGTTCTGGACGCGATGTTATCGCGCAGGCAGCGCACTTCCAAGCAGGTGGGGAGTGCTCTGCACGCGGTAGGATCGGTAGCTCCGTAGCGGCCGACGCCCCGGTCGGCCGTTGCAAGCAACTCGTGTTCCTCGTCGGCCACGGCGGGCCGACGCTACGGGTAGACCCCCGCTTGCGCTTCGGGCTCGGCTGGACGGCCGCGCGGACTGAAGTCCGCGGCTCGTCTTCTGTTTTAAGCAGGATTGGTGTTCGCGAAGCCGCCAATCGTCGCGATCAGCGGTCCTATTGCGCGCCGAGCGATTCTCGCTGCCTGCGCGCAAAGTCTTCGAGGTCGCTGTCGCTGACGGGCACGAAACGCCCGCCGGTGGGTCGGGCGATGGGGGAGAGGTCCTGGTTTGCCGCAGCGCCGAAGGCAATGACGTACACTACGGCCTGAGTTTGCATCGCGTCCTCCGCGAGGTCAGCCAATTCGTCCTGTTCGATGTGCTTGGAGAGAACGAGGAACACCTGATCCGCGTACCAGCCGGCCGCGATGGAGAGGGCTCTTGAGAGATCGGTATTGCCTGCGGGCAAACGTGCGAGGAGAACCGACTGCGCACCTTGGAGGTCGCTGCCTGGCTCGTGAACTTCCAGGAAGGTGCGACCGTTTCCTCCGACGGCCTGGACGATCCCGAAGCGTTGGGAACCCGGCGGGATACTCTCGTTGACGCTGTTCGTAACAAAAGCAATATCGTTGATGAAGGGGGCCATCGTCTGGTCGCCGTCCACGACATAGCCGATGGTACCGCTCACGATTGGGACGCCGAAGTAATCCAGACCGGCATCGGATTCGTCTGGTGTCGGATTGGTGGTTTGCGATCCTCTCCCGCCGAGGTCAGGGATGCCCGTCATGTTGCTTGGCAGTATGCCGGCGTCGGCTATTGCGAACTGGGTGGCAGGACCATCGGAAGGTGATCCCATGGTCAGCCACGCGACGAGAAAAACCACCACCACGGCGAGAGCGAGCGCACCGGAAACGACGGGCCGGCGGCGCAGAAGCTGAATCCAAGGACGTATGGAATCCACGGTGCGACGTTCGGCAGGCCGAGCGGCCGTGGCGGTCGGGTTCGCGCATCTCTCCGTGATGAGCGGCGGTCGTTCGGGTCGTGTGGTCGGTCGAGATCGCGCGTGCCGCGGGGTGTATGGCACTTGGATGAGGCGATGGCAGTACTGGCAGCGGCAGTGCGTTCCTAGAAACGCCTGGTCCAGGAGTAACTGATGGCCACAGTTTCTACACTTCAACCGTAGCGGCATGAAAACCGCTCCCGAGACGACACGTCCACCCTCTGCTCCACAGCACACACTCCACGTGAGCCGCCTCCGACCCGGGTTGCAGCCGATATGCGAGGCTGCTGCAACCTCCGGACAGGTCAAGCCTTAAGACGACGGCCTCGGTGCTGTTCGCTCACCTTCCGATATTCCAAATATACATGAATTCCGGGCCCGATGTCCAGCTTTTTGCGAAATCGACGTGCAAAAGACTGATGTTCGCGGCGGTCTGGGCGGGCGAGCTGGCGTAGATGTTGGGCTTCCAGGCAAGAGGACGGTGGTAGATCACGGTATGGGCACGCTCGATACTGGCTCGGTTCTTTGCCGCCCGGATAGCGAGTCTCAATGTCCCGATTCGGTCGATCAGCCCGGCGGATAGGGCCTGCTCTGCGTTGTAAACTCTTCCGTCCGCCAGGGTTAACACCTCTTCTCGCGTGAGGTTCCCGCGGCCGGCCTCGACAACGGTCACGAACTGTTCATAGAAACCGTCCACGAGAGATTGGAACACATCTCGTTCTGCTTTCCGCATCTTGCGGAACGGTGAGCCCGAGTCCTTGAAAGGCCCGGAGGTGATGGCGTCGGTCTCGATCCGCAGGAAATCCAGCGTGCCTGACATGTTCACCATGAGCAGGATCACCCCGATCGACCCGGTGACGGTGGTCCGTTGGGCGATGATCTCGTCGGCCGCGCAGGCAAGGTAGTACGCGCCGCTCGCGGCGACATCCTGGAAGTATGCGATGACCGGTTTGCCGGTCCTCGCTTTGAAGGCCAGGATTTCCTCGTAGAGGATATCGCTCGCCGTGACCGTGCCGCCCGGCGAATTGATCCGCAGAACCACCGCCTTGACGCGCGGGTCTGCCGCGGCCGCATCGAGCTGCTCGACGACCAGAGAAACGATGTGCTCGCCATCGGCGAACAGCTTCTCCTCCGTGGCGTTGATGAGTATGCCGGAGATGTCGATGAGCGCGATGCGGTCGGAAACCCAACCACTTTCCCGGAAGACGATTCTCTCCTTGAGGGTCTGGTCCGTGGGGACGGCGGTGATCTTGAAACTGCCGGACGGGGAGCAGCCTGCTGCAAGCACGATCTGAGCGATGACGCAACACATCCACTTCGCAGTCGCGTTCTTCATGCCGTTTTTCGTGCCGTTCGGTTGATCGTAGGTCTTCACGTTCGTGCCTCCGGTGATGAGATTCCGAATTCTCAGAGTGCTTCGGATTCGCTGCGCATGCGAGTATCATCGTCCGATTGCGAGAGACCGCGGGAGCTTTTGCCCTTGACGTGGGCTCGGCGGCCGATTCCGTGGCTGTGGATGAGTGGATGCCTCGCGGCGGCTCCCGTCGGGTCCATGACAGGTTTGGGGGACTGCGGCGCCAAATGTAGTGTCGAGTTTGGCTTTTGCCGGTGTGGCACGCTACAATCGTGAGTCTGCATCTGTCGCAAACGGACGTGCGAACGGATGCGGGACAGGCACGCTCGAGGGGACCAGCCAGTGAGGCGATCACACCGTTTCTTCATTCCCGGCCTCGCCGCAATGCTCGTATTGTCGTTTGGCACCGAGGTGTTCGCGTGGGGCCCTGCGACGCACGTTCAGATTGCCTCTGATCTGCTCGCAAACCTCTGGCTGTTGCCTGCGGGGCTTGCGGGGCTCATCGCCGGGTACCGCCGCCATTTCCTCTACGGTGCGGTTGCCACGGATACCGTTCTTGCAAAGAAGTTCAGCAGGGTCAAGCAGGTCTGCCACCGTTGGACCACGGGCTTCGGCCTGCTCGAAGAGGCCCGCACCGACAGCGCCAAGGCCTTTGCGTACGGCTATCTGGCGCACCTCGCGGCCGACACTGTTGCCCATAACAAGTACCTGCCCCGGCAGATGGCGGTCAGCCGCTCAACTGTGACCTTTGGTCATCCATACTGGGAGATCAGGGCGGATGCTCTCGTCGAAAAGCCCCATTGGATGGAGCTTCGCAAGGTCCTGCGAGGGACCTATGCGGAGCCCGAGAAGATGATGCGCGACCGGTTGAGCGAAACGCTCTTGTCCTATCGCACGAACCGCGTGCTGTTCAAGCGCGTGAACCTGCTGACCAGCTTGCGCGGCTGGCGAAAGTCGGTCGATTTCTGGTCGCACCTCTCGCGGTTCGCCCTCGACCCCGATGTTCTCAACGCATACCGCGCTGAATCACTCGACCGTATCTCCGACCTGCTCACGCACGGCCACGCATCATCCATCGTCTACGAAGACCCCAACGGCAACGCCGCCCTCGCGCAGGCCAAGGCCCAGAGAAGGCAACTCCGCCAGATGAAGTGGGCGGGCATGCCCCACGCGCACATCATCCGTGAAGCCGCCGCGGGTCTTGCACCAACAGAGCAACGCACACCGACGCGAGTCCAATCGGCGAACGCTTCTACCGAGAGTTTGTCTGTAACGGGAATCGTTCGAGACCCAGTTTCCTGACCGGCTGAGGCACGTCCATCGGATACCGGCCGGAGAAGCAGGCCGTGCAGTAATCGTCCGCCGCCTTGGCCGCGCAGCTCAACATCCCTTCGAGGGAGAGATACGCGACGGAGTCCACCTCCAGGTACTCACGGATGTCCTCGACGGTGCGGCCGGGGGCGATCAGCTTGGCGTCGTCCGGGAAGTCGATCCCGAAGTAGCAGCCGTGCCGGATGGGCGGGCTGGCGATGCGGAGATGGATCTCCTTCGCCCCGGCCTTGCGCAGGGCTCCCATCTTTCCGCGCGTCGTCGTGCCGCGAACGACCGAATCCTCCACGACGGCCAGCCGCTTGCCTCGAACCGCGCCGCGGATCACGTTCAGCTTCATCTTCACGACCAGGTCTCGCTGTTTCTGTGTCGGCATGATGAAACTGCGGCCCAGGTAATGACTCGTCGTGAAACCACGCCCCGGCCGGAGCCCGCTCTCCTCGCTGTAACCCAGCGCCGCGCAGCGCGCGCAGTTCGGAACCGGCACGACCAAGTCCGCCTCCGCCGGCGCCTCTCGCGCCAACTGGCGGCCGGTGGCCACCCGGAAGGCGTGCGCGTTTTGGCCGAAGACGTCGCTCGACGGGTTGGCAAAGTAAATCTGCTCGAAGATACAGTGTGCCGGATGGATCTTGGAGGGCTCCGTGAACAACCGGCTCGATATGCCCCGCTCGGAAAACGTGACGATTTCACCGGGCGTGACGTCCCGAACATATCGCGCGTCCACGATGTCCAGCGCGCACGTCTCGCTCGCCACGACGTACGTCCCGTTTTCCAGACGCCCGATGCAAAGCGGGCGCAGGCCGTACGGGTCGCGCGCCGCCTCGATCCTGTCCGGAAAGATGAACAACAGGCAGTACGCCCCGCTCAGCTCGCGCAGCACTGCGGCCAGGGGATCCGGCGAGTCGGCGTAGGTCGGGCTCGCGAGCATGTGCACGATCACCTCGGTATCGCTGCTGCTTTGAAAGATCGCACCGAGGGCTTCATGACGCGCCCGCAGCGCCGAGGCATTGATCAGATTGCCATTGTGGGCGACCGCCACCTGGCCGCGCGCGTATTGCACGAGCAACGGCTGCGTATTCACGTCGTGGCAAGAGCCGGTCGTCGAGTAGCGGACGTGCCCGATCGCCGCCGTACCCTGTAGCTTGCCCAGGGAGTCCTCGTTGAAAACCTCGGTGACCAGGCCGAGGCCGGCATGACGGCAGATTCCTTGGCCGCCCGTCGCACAGATGCCCGCCGACTCCTGCCCGCGGTGCTGCTGCGCGTAGATGCCGAGGTAGGTCAGGCCGACCGCTTCACGATGGCCGAATATGCCGAAGAGGCCGCAGTGCTCCTTGACGTCACCACTGACCGGCGAATTCATATCAGGCACGCTCTGGCTCCTGATTTCTGATGCTTCACGGGCGTGTTGCGGTCCCCGCGCGAGAGGATAGGCGGACGGGCGTCCCGCCGCAAGAGGGCGTGACGCACCGATAACGAGCTAACCAGGCGCGCCAGGGCCGGGCGCGCCATCCGCGCCGGCTGGTATTGAGTACCATCGCCACACTACACTGTACTGTGGTGGAGAATGACCTTTCGGGAGGGGTTCACGATGTGTCGCGTGTTTTCGATCGTGGTGCTGGCGGTGGTCGCGCTCACAAGCGTCGCCTCCGGGCAAACCGGGACGTTCTTGGATCGCCACAGCCCTTTGGACGTGCGTGTCGCGGACTACAACGTCAATTGGGATTCCATTTTCCCGGATGACGATCCGGATAACCATCCCTGGCGTGCGTTCAACAAGGTCGCCGAGTTTCGCAGGCTGATTGCGGCGATCAATCCTGACATCATGTGCTTGCAGGAGATCAACTCCGCACGTGATCCGCAGGACGTCGCCGACATCTTTGATGAAACAATCCCGCTGGCCGGCGGCCAATGGCATGCCGCGATCGGATACGACTGCGTGATTGTCAGCCGCTATCCACTCTCGATGATTGCCGAACAGACGGATCCGCCTGGATACAACCCGCAGTCTCTCTCGTTGGTAGATCTGCCTAACGAGTTGTTTGCCTCAGACTTATACGTCATGAACGAACACTACAAGTGTTGCAGTGGAGGGGACAACGAGGCGAAGCGTCAGCAGCAATCGGATGCGCTCGCCAACTGGATGCGCGACGCCAAGGCAGTGGGAGAGTTTATCGACTTGCCCGCGGGTACGCCAATGATCGTCACCGGCGACCTGAACATCGTCGAAGGTCCAGGACCGCTGGATACGCTGCTGACCGGTGACATCTCCGACGAGGGGACCTACGGCGGGGATTCGCCTCCCGATTGGGACGACAGCGACAACACCGACAGTTGGCCGTTGCACAACGCGATCGGACCGGATGATTACACATGGCGAAATGATGGCGGCGGCTACGATCCGGGACGCCTGGACTACATGATCTTCACCGACAGCGTCGCTGCTTCGCAGCACAAGTTTATCTTGAACACGACCATCATGACGCAGGCCGAGCTGGACGCGACGGGACTCCAGGAATACGACATGGTGCTCGACCCGCCAGGTCGATTCGACCACTTGCCGATTGTGATGGACCTGCGCCTTGTCTTGGCCGTGCAGCCTGACGGCGACGTCAGCCTCGACGCGTCTGTTGACGGCCGCGACGTCGCCTGGTTCGTCGATCTCGCCGCCGCCGGTGCATTGGCGGATCCACTGCGAGTCGCCCATGGCGACTTTGATGGATCCGGACTGATAGACACGGGTGACTTGCCGGCATTTGTCGGTGCGATGCTGGCTGGCGGTTAGGACTCGCGTATAAACATGTTGCACATTTCATATGGGTGGTACGGGCATCTTGCCCGTGCGGCTACGAGCGAGACGCCCGTACCACCCTTCGGCATTCGTTCAGTTTGTATATGCGCACGCCCCTAGAGCCGCGATCAGTCTTGCGGCCTGTCCTTCCCCTCGTCGACCGGCAGCGGGTTCTCAAACGCCTTCCTGGAGCAGATCGCATCGATCGCGGCGTCGAACTTCGAGACGTGGTATTCGTCCAGGCGGAGTGATCGCTCCGTACCGTGGTCGTCATAGACGAGATCCACCCAGCCCTTCTTCGCAAACTCGGAGGTGCGCAACGCCTTCATATCGTCCCAGCGAATCGGCCCTCTGCCGCGATAGGTCAGGCCGGCATCGTCCAGAACGAGGCGCGTTCGCAGAATGCGCAGCCAGAACAGCAGCAGTAGAGCCGCCGCCGCACCCAGCACCAACGAGAGGAGCTTCTGCCATAGGATGCTCGTCTGGGTCTTTTCCGACGCCGAGCCCATCACGGTGGGCGGCTTGCTCGGGGACAACGTCACGGCCACGCGGTAGCAAGGGCCGAAGTAATACCACATGTCCGGCGTCTCATACGAAGGAGGGCCGCCATAGAGCTCCTCCAGGGCCGCTTTCTGCTTCTGCTTGCCCAGTTTGCCAGCCGCCGCCTCGGCCGCTTCCAGGGTGCCCGCGGTGACGCTTTCGTAGATTCGCGCCTGGGCGGCCTCCTCCCTCAAGTCGGTCGGCAGTTGTTCGAGGTGCTCTTTGAAATTCTTCGCCGGATAGCCGATGAAACCGTCGTAGGCAAACCAGATGCTGAATGCCGCGACCATGATCAGCATCAGCAACGTGCGTATCTTGCGCTCACCGGTGGGTCCACTCTCTATTCGCATGTAGTCCTCGCACCTGCTGAGGCCAGCCTGGCCCGTGGAGACCGACGCCCCTGTCGGCCGTTAAAGAGCAGAGCCGCGACTGTCAGGGAGCGGTCAGCGCTCGAGTGTGTCGGCCTGCCCGAGTCCAGTGGGAATCGCTTGCTGACGCGCGCGGCTCTGAATGTTTCGTCCGACGCGGGGGTCGGATTCTACGGCGTTCGTCCGGTCGCGCTAGCCTCCCTTGTGGAAGTCCTGCACCTGCTTTCTGAAGGTCGCCACGTCTGCGGCCTTCAGGACGAACACACGGTCCGGCGTCGTGGAAGTCGATGCGTATTGGCCGCCCGCTTCCGGGCCGCGTGACGAAATCAGCAGGCTGACCACATCGCCCGAGGTCGTCTGCACTTCCACGACGATCGCGGGTTGTTCCAGACCGAACTCCGCAGGATCGGCGCCGCTGTAGCGAACGTACCGATCCGCCTGGAGATTCTGAATCGCAGTAAGCGCCGTCTTGATCTTCGCTCCGTCCGTCTGGAAACTGGGTTCGCCCTCGAGGCGCCACTCATCGTCGTCCTTTTCAAATGTGAACTTCGTGTCACCTCGGCATGCCAACCGGATGACTTCGTCCGACTGCACGGGCGCAATCAGCGTGTCGAGCAGCTCGGCCTCCAGATCCTCCAGAATCTTGGCGTCCACCTCGCAGATGGTCGCGCCGCCATCGAGCATGGCATACACCTGACCGTCGTGCCGACTGAGCAACACCGTGTATACAACCGGCGGTCCCGGTTTGTCTTCAACCGTCTCGGCCGGCGCGGTCGCCGGCGCGCTGGCAGATGCGCTGCTCGGTTGTGATGTGGCGGTCTTCGGCTTCGGCGGGGACTCCACCGTGATCGTTGCCCGGACGGCTGGCGTCTGGAGTCCGTACCGTGCCGCTTCGTCGGCCTTGCCGACAACCCGGCGGCCTCGCAGGTTTGACAAGTCGCTCAGGATGTTGTTGACCGCAGCGATCTCGGCCTTGGCTTGCACCGGCGATGTGAACCGCCAAACGCCGCCTTCGCGCGCGACCTCGCACTGCTTCTCGACTCGCGCCACGCTCAGGTTCGATGCCCATGCCCTCGAGAACTTCAGCAGGTCGCGGCTCCAGAACGCCGTCGGTTTGACCACGAGAGCATCCGCCGCGTCTGCCTTCACGACCGCAACGAAGCCTTCCTGCTCGTTTCGGATGTATGCGCCCGTCTTGCTCGGCGTGAGCGCGCCGACCGTCAGCGTGACCGGCAACTGACCCTCGGCGGTCAATTCGATCGTCGCGCGGGGATTGTCGAATCCGTGTGTGGGCAGGTCTGTCGTCTCGAACGCGATCGCGTCGAGATCGCGGACGGCCTTGAGCAACTGGTCCACGGCGGCGAATTCCGCCTGCGAGGTCGCGTCGCCCTCCACGCCCGATGTGATGGACCACCTGCCCCCGAGCTTTGCCAGCTCAATTGTATCCGCATCCGTCGTGACGACGATCTTTTGGGCTCGATTCGTACCGGCGGATGTGATCTTCTTGTCACGGAGATCGTTGAGAGTCATCTCGATCTGTGACAGCCCTGCCTGCTTTACCTGGAACACCGCGGAATTCGCCGCGTCGTCGATCTTGGCAAACACTTCGTCGTTTGCCTTACCGCCGATCGCCACGCCCGTGAGGCGCTCGTATTCGGGCTCTTGGTCCGGCGAAGGGGGGCCTTCATCCTCGGGCGCCTTCTCGCGTTCGACGACAATCCGCAACCGCGGCGGCTCGAGACCGAACGGGCGCAGGCTCTGTGGGGCGTCGTCAACAAACCTCTCAACTTGCAGGTTTGACAACGACCGCACCATGTCCTGCACCTTGGACGCATCCGCCCGCCCCTTCACCGGCGCGTCCAGCCGCCACTTGCCGTCCGTCTTGACCAGCGTGTATTGACACTCACCCGTCACCGAGATTCTCGCCGCCTCTGCCTGGTCGATACCCGCCACGAGCTTGCCGCGATAGTCCGACAGCCCCTTGCGCATCTCGCCGTTCAAGTCCGCATCGATCAGGTAGACCGCCTCGTCTCCCTCCAACTGCACGTAGGTCTTCTTCGAGAGCTTCTGCAGAGAACCGATCTTCACGACGCAGGCGTTGTCCTCGGTGTCCGTCAGCTTCACGATCTTCAGCGGCTTGTCCAGCGACGTCATCTCGGGCGTGGGCCGGTCCGGATCGTCCGGCGGATAAGCCTTGACGTACCTCAGCCGCTTGATGAGGTTCGCATCGGCATTGACATTGTTGTGTTCCGCGGGCCAGGAGACGGGCGAGGTCATCCGCCATTTGTCGTCCCGCATCTCGAAGACCAGTGCCGGCCTCGTACCGGCCTTGATCTCGAAACCGGCGAGATCACCTAGTGCCGGATCCAATAGCGAGCGCGGACCCAGGTCCGAAGGCATACCCTCGTCCTTCGATGCCGAGGACTGCGCCCACCAGACACCGATTACCGCCACGGCCAACGCCACAATCAAAACGATTGTCGTCCTAGGATTCATCGTGCTGTCCCGTCTTCCTCATTCCTGACACGAGAGCATCTCATGTTAGAGCGTTTGCACGCCCCTGTAGCGGCCGACGCCCCTGTCGGCCGGGGCAAACCATTTGGTAATCGACGGCCGACACGGGGGTCGGCCGCTACGCTCTTTCGAATACCGCTCTAGCCTCTGACACAGGCATCGTGCATGTTCTGCGTGTAGCGTCGCCCCCCTGTGGGCGACCCAGATCGTGCACCAGCGCCGACTCTCATTTCACATCGGCCACAGGGGGCCGACGCTACTTCCGGCGGATGTACCAGAACACGACGCCCGGCACCAGAACCGCCACCGGCCAGATGACTGAAACGAATACGCGAATCGCCGTCAACTGACTCGATGGGATCGGCTCCACGCGCGGCACGGGAACCGGTCCACGAGCGATCCATTCCGGATGTCCGCTCAGCCAGTACAACGCATTCACGAAGAGATCGACGTTCTCCGTCGGTTCCGGATCGAAGCGAAGCGTATCTCCACCGGCCATGACTGGGTTCATCAGATAACCGTCGCTGACGCTCGTGCCGAATCCCATCACGACGATTCGCCCCTTGCTCGCCTCCCCGTCGCGCCGCTCTGCGGTGACCATGACGTCGAAGGGGCCCAGCCTGGGGGGTTGCGGGAGTGTCACCGTGCCGTTGCCCCGCTGGTACCGCACTTCATCAATGATCTGGATGAGGTCCGAAATGCTCGCGCCGACGTAGTTTTCCTTGTGGGGGATTCGGAGGACCACTTCCGTGGTCACGCCTGCCGGCGGCTCTTTCACCGTCTCGATCGGACAAGCGTCGTTGATCAGGAAGCGCGTGCCTCGCAGTGGCTGCCCGATCGCAGCGCCCGTAAACCCGCCCACCGGCATGTGCATGAACATCCGCGGGGCGATGAAGAAGCTGTTGGCCTTTTCCACATCGGGCTTAACCCACGTAATCCGCGTTCTGTTGTCTATCTTCAGCCCCCAGTCCTGTTCGAGGATCGGGCCGTATCCGTACGGCGGCGTCATCATCGGGCCGCCCATCATCCCGCCGCCCTGGCGAACCTCCCACGTCGCGAGGAACAACATCCGCGCGTCGGCGTCCAGTAGATCGCGGACGGCCTGACGCTGTGCATCGCCGAACACCTGGTCCTGCGGAGTCTGACCGCCGAACGGATTGGGCGCTGCCGGCGGCGGTGGCGGCAAAACGACATAGACCGCTTCGGTGCCCTCCTCAATCGGCGGTGCATCCTTCGTCGTGGCCAGATTCCAATCGATGACCGTGAAGTTCGCGGAATCCAAACGCTGCCGGATTTCAGACAATCCGCGAGACGGTATCCAACTCTGCGGCGGCGGGGGCATGAACGGGCTGCGCTGCTGTGGCGGCGGCGGCTCGAAGAACGTCAGCACCACAGTCGCAAACGGCGCTTCGCGGGAAAGAGCGAGAATCGAGGATGACAACGCGCTGTCACCGTTGAAGCTTCGTCCCAGCCCTTCGCCTCGGCCTGCCGGGCCGCCGACACTCTCCCGAACGGGGAACATCTCGCCGAAGTTCACAACGCGGATTCGGTCGCCCGTCTCCACCACGACCGCGTTGTCCTCTTTCAACTGGTCGGCGACGGATCCGAGCTTCAACTCCGGTAGTTCGCCGATCGCCTTCTCCACCGACTCGATCGCCGTGATCTTGTCGCCAAAGAGCGTGCCGGCTTCCGCCGCAGTGAGCACGGCCTGCGACGCCTGATCCACGCTTTCCAACCTGGCAGCCAGTTCGGTCAGGAGTTGCTCGCAAACCGTCGCGTTTTGCTCCAGCACAGCCACATCTCGGCGGGCACTCGCGATCGCTTGCTCCAACTCTTCCTGATCCCCGGAGTCGATGACGCCCAGAATCACAAGACGCGAGTTCTCCAGGGTCTTACCCGCCTGGTGCAACACGTCCGCCACTTCGACGCGCGTCATGATCGGGCCCATGCGGGCCTGGGCCGACCAGTTCGGATGCTGCTTCACCATCGGGAACTTGCGGGCGAACGTATCCACCCGACGGACCAACGCTTCCAATGCACGACTGACCTGTACACTCTGGTCGGCGAACTGCTTCAACGCGGCCGATACATCGGGGGGAGCCGCTGCGCCTTCCTCGCCGACCAGCGCACGAAGAGACTGCACGAGGTTTGTCGGCTCGACGGCCACCTCCCGCAGCATGGCAATGTACTGCGATTCCTTGGCTGCCGCGCTCGTTTCCGCGGCGAGCGACGCCAAGTCGCGCAGCCGTTCGCTGATAAGGTTGAAGTGCTCCTTCAGGTCCTTTACGCGTTCCTGCGCGAGGCCGGTGGCTTCCGCGTACTTCGGAATACCGCCTGCTGGCGTGAGTTGCACGATCTCCTCCTTTGTCTTCTGCAAGTTATCGAGGTCGCTGCGAAGGAGGGACGCAATGTTGGCGAACAGGGGAAAATCCCCCAGCCAGGAATCGCCCGACATCAAGCCGTTCGCCGATTCGAGCAGTTGCGTCAGGCTTGCCGCCAACTCCTCCTCCAGACGTACGAACGACTCCAGCGCCTCTTTGTGTTGCGTCGCCTCGCCGCCGAAGGTCGTGCTGATCCGAGACACCAGCTTCTCGCGCTGGCTGTCCGTCGTGATGTACGCCACCGAGACCCGCTCCGGCGCGTGGCGCTCGAGCTCGTCGCAGTAGTCCTGCAACCGCTCAACGTATTCGGCCTGCTTCGGGTCCTCCTCATCCGGCGGGTACACGACGGAGATCCGAGTCTCCTCGTCGCAGCTCTCGACGATCCGCTTCGTCCGATCACTCAAACCGTAATTGCCGTAGCTCGCCAGATCTTTCCGAACGTGCTTCAGTGAGCAGAACCAGTTCACCGCCACGATGAGCAGCGCCGCCGCGACGATCGAAATCGCCACGTTCGTGCCGATCGCGAACCGCCGGCCCGAGGATGCCGACTCCGCCTGCTTTTCGCTTGGCCCTACCGCCATCGCTTTGACTCCAATGCCTTGACTGCCAGAAAGAGGAAGAACAGTGTGCCGCTGACGAAAAACACCACTGCCTTCGTGTCGAATATCCCTTTACTGAAATCCTCGAAGTGATGGAGGATGTTCACGTAGCTCAGCACGGTCCGCCAGGCGCCGCCCTTCCAGGCCGCGAACCAATCCACGATTAGCGTGAACAAGCTCAGAAGCCCCATCCCGACGATCGCCGCCAACAACTGGTGCCGTGTCAGCGCGCTGGCAAAAACCCCCGCGGACACGTAGAGCGAGCCCAGCAGCAACATGCCGAGATAACCGTAGAGCACCACGCCCACGTCCGTCGCGCCGTACGCGAGCAACAGCCCGACGTGTACGAGCGTCATGACCAGCAGCACCGCGTAGAACAGGAACACACCCAGGAATTTTCCAAGAACGACATGCGCATCGCTCACCGGCGCCGTCATCAACGTCTCGATCGTGCCCGTCGCAAACTCGTCCGACAGCACGCGCATCGTCAGTAGTGGAATCGCGAACACGAGCAGCCACGCCATGCTGTCCAACAGCGGACGCACCGACGCCGCCGCGCCTTCCACCAGCGTGTTCGTCATGAACAGATAGCCCGTCGCCACGAGAAACACCGCCGCCACGATATACGCGACGGGCGACAGAAAGTTCGCCGACAGTTCACGCTGAGTCAGTGCCGCCACCTTTCGCATCATGACCGCACCTCCCGTTTGGTTTCACGCTGTTTGTGCATCTGCCGGGCCGTGATCTGCACGAAGAATTCCTCGAGGCTCCCCACCTCGAGCCGAAGCTCCCGCAATGACCAGCCCTTGCCTTTCACCAGCTTGAAGACCTCCTCGCGCGGGTCCTTGCCGCTCTTCGTCTCGATCAGAAGCCGCTGCCAGCCGTTGTCGGTCTCGGCCTGCACCTTGCTCACGCCCGCGACGCCCGATACGGCCTGCTTCACTTCGCCTTCGGGGCCCGAGATCTCCGCGATCAGTTTCGAGCCGCCGCGGATTCGTTCTTTCAATTCGTTGGGCGAGCCGGAAGCGACGATCTTCCCGTCGGCAATGATCATCGTCCGCTCGCACATCGCCTCCACCTCGGGCAGGATGTGGCTCGACAGCAGCACCGTGTGGCGTTTGGCAAGCTCGCGGATCAAGTTTCGCGTCTCACGAATCTGCGTCGGGTCCAGTCCCACCGTCGGCTCGTCCAGGATCAGCACCATCGGATCGTGCAGCAGCGCGTCCGCCAGGCCCACGCGTTGCCGCATGCCCTTGCTGAGGTGCCCGATCGGCCGGTCGATAAAGTCCCCCAGCCAGCACAGGTCCGTCACCCGTTTGACCGCGCTCTCACGGCCGGACCGGTCCAGCCCTCGGATCTTCCCGCGGAAGTTCAGGTACTCCCGCGTCCGCATGTGGACGTCCAGCGGCGCGTTCTCCGGCAGGTAGCCCACAACGCGCCGGACCGCCATCGACTCTCTGAACACGTCGTGCTCCGCGATCGATGCCGAACCGCCCGTCGCCGGCATGTAGCACGTCAGAATACGCAGGGTCGTTGTCTTGCCCGCCCCGTTCGGCCCCAGGAATCCGACAATCTCTCCCTTCTCAATCGTGAAGGAGATTCCGTCAACCGCCCGGATGGCGCCGAACAACTTCGTTAAGTTCTGTACTCGGATCATCAGCGTCTCACGCCTCGTACACACCATGCAATTGCACAATCCCCCACCGAGCCGGCCCAACCGAGCCGGCTTGTGTCAAGCCGGTGTCCTCACCAACCGAGCCGGCTTGTGTCAAGCCGGTGTTCCTAACCGGGGGATGCTCACGCACACCAAGCGCCACCATGATCACAACGGCCCATGTCGAAGCCGTCACGGCAAACCGGGATATGTAGAGAAAAACCCCGCCCCTGTCAACCCCAACCCTCGCCCACAGCACCGGTTATAAACAGCGAGTCGCCCCAGACTCCCCGTAGAACCGATAGCCCCTGGCGCCCAATTGGCAACCCCCCTGTAAAAAGACTGCCACCAAGGAAAAAGACGCCGACAACCCGAAGCGCTGAACACGACTTTCTAACGGACGCAATGCAGCCGCTCCCAAACAAACGGCACAAGGGTCCAAAGACTTTGCGGCCAATTGCGGGCAATGCCACTTTTTTCTGCTGTAAACGGAAGCAACGTTGGCGTGACAAACAAGAGCGGACCCGTCCGGCAAGAAAAAACCGTGCGGCGTTGTGGCATGGGTCAACACAAGACGGGTGGCATGGGTCAACACAAGACGGGTGGCATGGGTCAACACATGACGGGTGGCATGGGTCAACACATGACGGGTGGCATGGGTCAACACATGACGGGTGGCATGGGTCAACACATGACGGGTGGCATGGGTCAACTCGTTGACCCGTGGTCGAAAAGAGGGACTTCTGCGGCGTCGCAACACGCCGCCCGACAAACAAATACCGGCAAATACCGGCAAATTTCACTTTTTCTGGTGAAATCTTTGAAGACGCGGATCGAACCATCGGCCAACGCTAACGCCGCCTGGGTGCCACTGGCAGCTCGTCTGCTAGCGCTTGGGTGCCACCGGCAGCTCGTCTGCCAGTGCAATCTCGTGCGTCGCCTCGACCGGGATCGATTGTCCGTCCGCCGATGCCGCGACGATCACTTGGACGTCGAACGTGGGCGCTATGTTCCCGATGATCTCCACGTGAATCCGGGCCACGCGCGTCTTGCCGGTTGGCAGATCGTCGCCCGTGTCAAAGGCGGCGATGATGATACGATCCTGGCTGAGTGCTTTCGGGTCGTAGTAGGGCGGCTCCGTAAATGCTGCGTGCTCGCCGCCCTCGACACCGACGATCTTGAACTCGCCCGAGGATGCCGATAGCTCGAACTGATACGCCGCGAGGGCTGCCTCGCCGGAGTCGAATGACACATCCACCGCCGCGAAACGAGATGCCCGCAGCGCCGCACCCCCGACGGGCCGTCGCTCTTGGGCATGGACCAGTACGCCGGCGATTGCCACAACGCCGAAACCAAGCAGCATGATATCACGCAGCGTCTTCATCACGATGCCCCTTGCACCAGCCGCACCGCCGCCATGGCGACGGCGTCCACATCCGCCCGGTCCACGGTCCCGTCGTGCGTCAGATCCCACCGCCGGTCCAGTGCGGTTCCGCTCTCGATGTGCTGCGCCAACGCCATTGCGTCCAGAATGTCCACACGCCCGCTTCGGTCGATGTCATGGGCGATTACAGACGAGCCGATGGCGGTCGACCGGATCGTCGGCCCCTCGAACGCCCGACCGATCCAGAAGAACAGGGCGATGCCCGCGGCCGCGACGCCCAGTTGTCCCCACCGCCGAATCCGGCGCTGTCGCTTCAACGCCTCGATCCGCCGCCAAGCCGTGTCCCGGATGGCCGCATCCACGTCGTCCGGAACCGGCGACCCCGGCTCGTGGAGCCGTCGCAGATCCTGCACGAGCGCCTGCGGCAGGTGCAGGTCCTCGTGCTTCTCGGATTGTCGATTTCCCTTGCCCATGCTTGAAACCTCTATGGTATGTAGCGCGCGACGCAAGCGAATGGTTCACGCCATTCGAGTTTCTTTGCCGGGTGGGTCGTCATCGCTCGAAGTAGCGACGCAGGCGGGGATCGCGGCGGAGTTTTGCCAGCGCGTTGTGCAGCCGAGACTTGACGGTGCCGATCGGGATCGCCAACGCGTCGGCGATTTCTTCCAACCGCATGTCGTCCACGAACCGCATGAGCAACACTTCGCGATGCTCCACCGGCAGCCCGGCGAACACCGCCGTCAACTCTTGCCGGGATTGGTCCGCGTCCGGCGTTTCCGCCGGGGCCGCCTGTTCGGGGACCGTGTCGTCGGAAACCGTCCGCCCCTTCTTGCGGTGGACGGTCATCGCCAGGTTCTTCACGACCGGATAGATGTAGGTCGTGAGCTTCGCGTACAGTTGCAGACGCGGCATCTGCTTGAGCAGATATGCGAACGTTTCCTGCAAGACGTCCAACGCATCTTCGCGGTTACCCGTAAAGCGAAAGGCGAGGTGAAACACCCAGTCGCGGTGGCGCGCGTAGAGTTCTTCGAACGCCTCGACATTCCCCCGACGCATCACGTCGATGAGGTCGGCGTCCGGGGTGGGGCCGGGATCAGGTTCGAATCTCACCATGTGCAGCCATCCAAGCGGTTGCGAAGCCGCCGCACAGCATACCGGCAATCCGAGCCCGGAGCGCAAGCGACGTCGGCGGGCACAACGCGTGCCACTGGCAGCTTGTCCGCCAGTGTGTCATTTGCAGCCGGCCGAGTCATTGCACTGGCAGGCGAGCTGCCAGTGGCACCCGTTGTGCTTGGGGCTCGGATGTCTGCGGGCGTGGATGAGGTTTGCCACGGTCATCGCGAGGATGCCGAACGGAATGCACCCGGCGGCGCGGAGCGCACTCAGTGCCGGGATCATGCCCAGCGTCATGCCGAACACCACCCAAGCGGCCAATGCTGCGAGACCGATCGCGTCGTAGGTGCCTGCCCGGCGTGCGGCGTAGCATCTGGCCGCCAGGGGCGCGGCGAGCACCATTCCTGCGGCGAGCCAATAGGAGATAAACTTCGGGTTCGCCAGCAGCATGACGCCCACCACGGCGGCGTAGATGTGGAGTTGCACACTGCGGTCGTGGTGTCGAAGCGTCAGCCATGCCGCCCACAAGAGCGGCACTGCGATCAGAGAGAGCCAGATTCCGAGCAACACGCGGGGAGCGAGCGTCGCGACCTGCACGCTTGCCCCGTGCTTGTCGTAGGCGACATTCGAGAACAGCCTGATGAGCGACGCGGCCAGGCCGGATTCACGGTACGTCAGAATGTGCCCTTGCATATCAGCCCAACGGTCGAACACGTGCAGCGGCGAGCGGGTTTGTGCCGTGGACGAGAAGAACCATCGCCATCCTTCCGCTTGCTCATCCCATCCGAAGAGGAACACCAGCAGCAGCGGCCCGAGCAACGCATACACCGCCACGCATGCGCCGACGGTTGCCCATCGGCGACGAAGCAGGAAGTAGAGCAGCAGGCATACAGGCAGGGGCTTGACCAACAGTGTGATAGCCAGCAGGCCGCCTGCGAGGATCGGCCGTCCGCGACGGTCGCACTCGAACGCGCCCACGATGCCGAACACGATAAGCCCCGTGAGTTGTCCCACCGACAGATCCGAGACGATGCCTGTAAGTGCCAATGCTATGACACTTGCGATCGACGTCAGTTGCCGACGGGCGTCCGCAACGCCGAAGCAAGCACCGAGCCAGACGGCGATCTGCCAGTACATCCAGACGTGCAGCAGCCACCAGCACGCCAGGGTGAGCATTTGCGGGCGCGTTGCCATCAACATGAACAGCGGGCGGCTCGTCGGCGGGTATTCCAAAGGCAACGCCTCACCGAGTCGGCCGGTTTGTCCGGCGAGCGTGCCGTCCTCGACAAACTGGTTGAAGTCGCCGCTATTGTGCCCCAGCCGGTGCATGGAGGAAACGAGCGTACTGCTGAAGAGCACGTACGTGATGAGCAAGCCCGCGAGGTAAGTGCGGACAGTCATCGCTCCGCCGAGGATTGTCGCTCGCGGTTCCATGCGTGCAGAGATGATAAGCCTGGAGCAGTAACAAGAGGAAACGCCGCGTTGGCCCCCTCTGGCTGACGGCTCCCCCTAAGTGCGCAACGCGCAGCCAAGAGCCCCCGGCCTTGGCCGGAGGCTCCGCTTGCGGGGGTGAAGTTCCTCGTTTTCGCCTGTGCCACCGGGCCAAGGCCCGGGGCTCTTGAGTGGGAATCAGGCGACCATCTCCGCGGCCTCATCCTTGAACCTGCGCTGCAGTCGCGCGATGACGTCCTTGTGGATCTGACTCACCCGCGACTCGGACAGATCGAGCACAAGTCCGATCTCCGCCATCGTAAGCCCCTCGGTGTAGTAGAGGACGAGCACAAGCCGCTCTTCACGGTTGAGGCCCCGCGTGATGTAATCCGTAAGCATTTGTCGCGACACACGTTGCGAAGGATCGGCCGCATGGCTGTCGCTGATATCCCAGCCGCCGGGCGAGCCCCGCGGCTGGCCGTCATCGTCGCTCTGAACCGCGGATAGGTGGACTTCGTGTCCCAGGCGCGACAACCGCGACAGCTCCGAAAACCGCTCTCGACTGATCCCCATCTTCTCCGCGATCTCCGTGTCGGAAGGCGGGCGGCCCAGGTCGGAGTCGAGCAGTTCTTTCTTGAGGAGCCGCTGCTTCTCGAAGCTGCGCACGGTTCGAGACTGGCCGTCCAACGCGCGGAGCCAATCCATGACCGCGCCGTGGATGCGCTGTTGGCAAAACGTTTCGAACTTGGCTTTGTGACTGGGATCGTAGGCCTGGACGGCCTCCAGCAGGCCGTCATATCCGGCCGAACAGATCTCGTCGTAGCTGATCTGCGCGGGCAGTTTCTGCGCTAACCGTGCCGCCTGCATGTGAACGAGCGGGCGATAGTGCTCGATGAGCTTGTTGCGATCCTGAATCGCGCGCCCCGTAAGATACTCTTGCCAAAGCGAATCCACTTCGCGATCGCGGCGGGAAGACTTCATGCCGAACACTCCTTTGTTCGTCTGTGGCGAGGACCGTGTCAAACGGCCGAGCCCGGGTCTATCCGTCGACCTGGCATGTTGTCGGATGAAAGGCGGTTCGAGTTCGGCATCCCTGCCGGAGAGATAGCTTTATGAAAGCGGCCTCCTGTTTCTTTGCGGCAATGAAATAGTACAGTCCGACTGTCATGCCCGCCAGTCAAATCTTGCACAATCCCACGTTTTTTTTTTCGAGGGATCGCGACTGGTGTGCATGTGTCAGTCCGACGGGCGGCCGCAATCAACTTGTGGGACAAAGCACTGGCGGATGAGCCGCCAGTGGCACCGACGTTGTTTTTTCCAACTGGTGTGTCCTTGCCAACCCGGCAAGTTTTGCGCGACGGGACCTCTCCGACACCGCGCCGGCGAGACGCTACCCGGTTGCCAGGATCACCACCAGAATCAGGTTGAGGACGAGTGAAACAACAAGACCGATCAGGAGCCCGATCGAGGTGTTGCGACGTGCCGACATCGGCAGGTTTTGCGCCCATTCGGTCGCCGCGGCGTTCTGCTCGAACGCAGCGCCGCTGCCGTTTGCGAGGTTGTGCAGCAGATCGTCGTCATATCCGATGTGGGCTTGCGGAGGGGATTCGCCCCGCCGGACCGCCTCCAGATCCAGCAGCAGATCGCTCGTCGATTGATACCGGCGCCGACGATCCTTCGCCATCGCACGCTCGATCACCTCGGCGAGCCCCGTGGACAACGCCGGGTTCAAATGGTCCACCGGCGTCAACGTCTCACGGAGGTGCTTGTGCATGATGTCCGCCGGCGTGGTGCCATCGAACGGCACCTTGCCCGTGATCATGTGGTAAAACGTCGCCCCCAGCGAGTAGATATCCGCGCGAAAATCTACGTCCTCCTCCCCGCGAATCTGCTCCGGGGAAATGTAGTACGGCGTCCCGTAGGCGCGGCCCTTCTCAGCCGCCGCGGCTTTGGCGTCCGTCGCCTCGCGCGCCAGACCCATGTCCGCCAGCTTCGCCGTCCTGTCCTTCGTGATCATGATGTTCTTGGGTTTGACGTCGCGGTGGATGAAGCCCCGGGCGTGCGAATGCTCCAACGCCCTGGCGATCTGAATGATGATGTCCAGCGCCGCCTGCTCCGAATAGGCCTTGATCTGCGACATCTCGTCGTGAACCGTCTTGCCGTCCACGTATTCCATCACGAAGTAATGGCTGCCGCCGTACTCGCCGACGTCGATCGCCTGGACGATGTTGTTGTGGTTCAGTCTCGCCGCCGCCTGCCCCTCTTTGTGGAAACGGTCCACGAACTCGGCGTCCTCGCTCAGGCGGGGGGGAAGCACCTTGATCGCCACGACCCTATCGAGGGAAAGCTGCTTCGCCATGTAGACGCTCGCCATCGCGCCCGCGCCGATCTTCCGCATCAACTGGAATCCCGGAAGCTGCTGGATTGAATGTGAGCCCGAGTCTTCACCCCCCGATATCAGCCGCTTCAACTGCGATGGCGTCACGAAGCCGGCCTTCAGCAGCAGGCTGCCGAGGCTTACCTGCCGACCAGCGGCGAGGAGCTTCTGTTGTTTGGCTATGCACGCCTGCAATTCCGCAGCAGTCGCAAGCCTCATCTCCACGACCGTCCGGCCGAGGTAACTGTCGTTCCCGGCGAAGCTCTTATTGCCGACCTTCTCGGGCTCTTCTGACATCCCGCCTTCTCTCGCCACGTCTGTCGGTCGCACGCGGCTATCTGTAACCCTCGGCGTTGCCCTGGATTCCGCTCTTGCCCGCGTATTGAACGTCGTGCCTGTCGATTGCACAACCGCCGATTAGCCCTGCGTATGCCCGTCACGACTTGGACGCGCCGGGCGCCTGCGCACCGGTATTATTACTCTATGTATCTCAAGGACTTAAATCAAACAGGCAACGGCCGGAGTAGTGAGCCTGTGCCTTATGTTGAGCCCAGGCGGGCGGCCCCGCCAGCCAAGGCCGGTGGCTCTTGTTGCGGGTCCGAAGACCTACGGTCTGTCCATGA
>JBDRKQ010000230.1:0-2188 GCA_043813895.1 Planctomycetota bacterium | reverse complement strand
CTGAACAGAGCCGCGCGTCAGCAAGCGGTCGGTAGCCCGTGGTGAAGGGGAAAACAGCGGTTCGGAAACGCCGTTCTTGACCGTGAAAACCACCGGCGCCACGGACAAACGTGAAATGCCATAACGTCGTCTTGCCAAGTTGTTCCTCACGTCTGAAGAGGCGGGCGATCCTCCGCCGGAGGGCCGTCTCTTCCTCGGTCACGCGCGAGGCTTGAATGCCAAGGCCGACTCTTGCGACCACACACCCGGTATCCGCGCGCCGCAGTCCGGGCATTTGCCGTCCTTGATTCGATTCGAGGCGATGCGAAAACCCACGCGCTGAATCAACTCAGCCTTGCACACGTGGCAGTAAGTGTTCTCCCCCGGGTGTGTCGGGACGTTGCCGGCGTAGACGTATCGCACGCCTGCCTTCATGGCGATCTTGCGGCAGCGATCCAGCGTTGAGACCGGCGTGCTCGGCAGGTTCGTCATGCGATACGTCGGGTGGAACCGGGTGAAGTGCATCGGCACGTCCGGCCCCAGGTGATCCAACACCCACCTGCTCATTTGCTCGATCTCGTCCGCCGAGTCGTTCAGCGTCGGGATGATCAGAACGACAAGCTCGAACCAGATGCCGATGTCCTTGAGCACTTCGAGCGTGTGCAGCACCGGCTTCAACTCGCCGGCGCACTGCTCGCGGTAGAACTTCTCACTGAACGCCTTGAAGTCAATCTTCACGCCTGTCAACTGGCGGCACAGTTGGCGGAGCGGCTTCTCCTGGATGTAGCCGTTCGAGATCATCACGCTGCCGATGCCGCGCTCGCGGGCGAGCGCCGCCGTGTCGTGCATGTACTCATAGAAGATCACCGGCTCCGAGTATGTGTAGGCGATCGTGGGGCACCCGCGCGACTTGCACACGGCGACCAGCTCCCGCGGCCGGACGAGTCGGCTGTCCACCTGCTCGGGGCGAAACTGGCTGATCTCCCAGTTCTGGCAGAACTTGCACTCGATGTTGCACCCGGCCGTAGCGATCGACAGGGCATCCGTGCCGGGCAGATAGTGAAACAGCGGCTTCTTCTCGATCGGATCGACATTTGCCGAGCAGAGCGAGCCGTACACAAGCGTCTGATACGCCCCGCCCTGATTCTCGCGGACGCCGCAGTAACCCCGCTCGACGTCCGCCACCTCGCACTCGCGCGGGCACAGCACGCACTTGACCTTGTTCTCCGCGAGCTTCTCCCAATGCATCGCCGGGTGCCGCGCGAGGCCGTCAAGCTTCGGCCCGGCCAGTGCCTCCGGACCCGCGACATCCTGCTGGGCGACTGCGCCTAGCGTGCGCGACAGCAACCCCGCCGCGCCGCAGGCCAGGCCCAAGCGCATCAGATCGCGCCGCGTTGGATGGGAGAAGATGTTGTCGAGGCAGTCCACATCACACCTCGATCCGCTCGATCTTGCTCAAGTCGGCCACGCCGAGGCCGCGAGCGCCGGCCGTTGCGATGTGCCGTGCAGGCCGCTTGTCCTCTGTCAGCGACTTGAGCCCCTTCGCCTTGCGTTCGGTCTCCAGCAGGTCCGCCGCCACGGCGTCGGTCGCGACGAAATCCGTGCCGACGATCAGCCCGCTGAACGGCCACGCGAAACCGGGATGCCTGGCCGGGCCGGCGTTGTACTGTGCCCGCGTGCCGTCCACGACTGTCAGTCGCCACTTCGGGCCGATGAACCGGTGCGACACCACGTCCGCCACGTACGGATCGCAATAGTGATCGTGATACTTGTTCGGGTTGTGGATCGCGCCGTAGAAGTTCTTCATGCCGAGGCTGACGCCGGCGAGGTTGTGGTCCTTCAGCACCGGCACGCAGATCAGCGCGTCCAGCTCCTCGGCCACGATCTTCGAAAAGCACGAGCCGATCGAGCCGCTGACCTGCACGTCCCGCTGATAGCCACTCCCGTAGCGCTCCGAGTCCGTCCCGCGACACCGCACGCCATGCGCGGACTTGTTCAGCGCAAAGCCCGCCGCGGCGAGTTCCGTGTCGAATCGATCCCAGACGAGGATGTTTTCCGCTGGAATCCCTGCGCCGACCAAACCCGCCACGATTGCCTCCACGACCACCGGCTGCGTCGAGAGCCCCAGGGTATTGACCTTGATGCCGATCCGATCCGCCGGGCGAAACAACGACCGCCACGCGCCCGCCGCATCTGCCGAGCCGGTCAC
>JBDRKQ010000229.1:0-3403 GCA_043813895.1 Planctomycetota bacterium | reverse complement strand
ATCGACGGCCGGGAATACGTCCAGATTTCGCTGGGCACGGAGAGCCTCATTAAGAATCGCGGCGCTCCGGCCGTCCCGAGCATCAACCGCAGCATCGTCATTCCCGGCGACACGGAGATGGCGGTGAATGTGCTGGCGTCGAAGTACCACGATGTGGCTGACATCGCCGTTGCCCCGGACAGAGGATACATCTCGCGAGCGACGAATCCCGCGGACGTGCCTTATACCTTTGGTAAGGCGTACGAGACCGACGCGTTTTATCCTGGTGCGTTGGTCACGCCGCACGAACCGTACATCATGCGTTCACAGCGCGGGCTGCTGATCCAACTCAATCCGCTTCAGTACAACCCGGTCTCCAGCACCTTGCGCGTGTACACGGATGTCACGCTCGAGGTCGTCAAGGTTGGCCCGGGGAAGATCAACGTGCTGACCGGTAGCGACAAGCAGAATACCAGCGCTTCCTTCGAGGGGATCTACCGGAATCACTTCATGAACTATGCCCCGGCTGGAGGAGCCGACCCGCGTTACGGCCCGATGGATGAAGAAGGCGACATGTTGATCATCTGCTATGACGCGTGGATGACGAATATGCAGCCTTTTGTTAATCACAAGAACAGCATCGGGATTACCACGTCGATCGTCGGCGTCTCGACGATCCCGGGCGGCAACACAACGACCGCCATCAAGAATTACATCCAAGGTGTCTACGACACCAGCGACTTGGCGTTTGTCCTGCTCGTCGGCGATGCGGCCCAGATAGCGACGCCCCAATCCGCGGGGTATGCCGCGGACCCGAGCTACTCGCTGCTTGCCGGCAGCGACGACTATCCGGAAATCATGATCGGCCGGTTCTCGGCGCAAAACACCGGCGAAGTGGACACCCAGGTCGAGCGGTCCATCGAATACGAACAGATGCCGGCCGTCGAACAGCCTTGGTTCTGGAAGGGCACGGGTATTGGGTCCGACCAGGGCACAGGCGATGACGGCGAGTACGACTACGAACACATAAGGTACATACGAACCGATCTCCTCGCTTACGGCTACACCGAGGTTGACGAACTGTATGACGGCAGCCAGGGTGGAGCGGACGCCGCCGGCAACCCTTCCGCCTCGATGGTTGCGAGTTGTCTGAACGCCGGGCGCGGCATCGTCAACTACGTCGGCCACGGCAGTTCTTCTTCCTGGGGTACCAGCGGCTTCTCGACCACCAACATCAACAGCCTGGTGAACGACAACATGCTGCCGTTCGTTATCAGCGTGGCGTGCAACAACGGTCAGTTTGACGACTACGCATCATGTTTTGGAGAAGCCTGGCTCCGCGCGACGCACGGCGGCGAGCCCACCGGGGCGATCGGCTGCTATGCCTCGTCCGACAGCCAGCCGTGGGACCCGCCGATGGAGGGGCAAGACGAATTTAACCTGCTCTATGTGGCGGAGGCATACAGCACCTACGGCGCATACTGCTTCGCCGGCTCCTGCTCGATGATGGACGACTACCCCGGCAGTGCCGGGACGTGGGGCACGGGTCCCCATACCTTCTACACGTGGCACATCTTCGGCGATCCCTCGCTCCAAATCTCCGGCACGCCAGTGGTACCCACCGGCCTGAAGGTCTCTCCCGGCCAGGGGCTGGATTCCGGAGGTCCCGTCGGCGGGCCGTTCGCGCCGGACAGTATTGTGTACACGCTGGAAAACCAGAATGACGTTGGCAGTCTCTCTTATAGCGTGTCTGCCGGTCAGGCCTGGGTGTCGATTGACGACCCCTCCGGTTCGCTGAACCCACACGAAACCACGCTCGTTACAGTGTCGATCAACGCCTATGCCAACGCGCTATCGGTCGGCAGCTACTCGGATACAGTCAACTTCGTCAACACGACCGACCATGATGGCGACACGACGCGGCCGGTCGCCCTGGCTGTCGGTGTGGCGGCGCTTCAGTACGAGTGGAACATGGACGCCAACCCCGGTTGGAGCATCGAAGGCCAGTGGGCTTGGGGGCAGCCGACCGGCGGCGGCGGCGAGTACGGCGGACCCGACCCGACGAACGGCCACACCGGAAACAACGTCTGTGGCTACAACCTGAGCGGCGACTACACGAACAGCATGCCGGAGTACAACCTGACAACGACGGCCATCGATTGCGAGAACATGACCGAGGTACGCCTCAAGTTCTGGCGGTGGCTGGGTGTGGAGCAGAATGCGTATGACCACGCCTACATCCGCGTAAGTACGAACGGGAGCAACTGGGAGACGGTTTGGTCCAATGGCGCAACGGTCGAGGATGCCACCTGGACGCAGCAGGAGTTCGATATCTCCGAGTATGCCGACAACGAGCCCACGGTGTACATCCGCTGGACCATGGGCACGACCGACGGCGGTTGGCGGTACTGCGGCTGGAACATTGACGATGTCGAGATCTGGGGGCTTCTGGCGTCCAATTGCGCCTTGATGGGCGACATGGATGAGGACGGAGACTGCGACGGCGACGACATCCAGGACTTCCTGCTGTGCAAGGTCAACGGCGGCGCTAACTGTGACTGCGCCGCCATGACTATCGAGGACTTCGTCAGCAGCTTGCTGAACTGACCGAAAAGCCGCGAGGCGGTCGCATCCTCGATAAGCGGCGACCGGCTGCATCTTCAGATCCGTTCACAGGGCGGTGCCACCCGAATCGGGCGGCGCCGCCCTTGTCTTTCGCACGCCGGACCGCACCGGCCCCTTCCGCCGCCGCAGTGAATCCCCCACTGAGAGCCGGGCCAATCGAGAAACAGCGACCGAAAGCGTCGGGCCGACGGTCTGGACATTGCAGCACCGGGCCATTACGATAGGGGGTATAGCTGGAGTCCGTGGAAAGCAAGAGTGGGAAAGACGCTATCTCCGCATCGACCGCATCCCAACGGCCCGACTCTGCATTCCGCCGGCGCGGGACCCGCGACATCCGACCTCCGCACCTCTCGCCGCGCACTCCTCGACCAGGTGAGCCACCGTGGTGATTGTATGGGCACGCGCTGCCATCCAGGCGGGTGTTTGCCGGACAGTGTCAGCGAATCGAGTTTCTCACTATTCGCGAACAGGAGACAGAATCATGAAACTGCGTGTATTATCGATCGGGCTTATCATAGTAGTGACTCTTGCCTGCGGGGCCGTGGCTGAGGAACCGCGGGACCTCGCTCTCGCCCGATTCGAGGCGGCGGTTCCTGGTGTGGGGATCTACAGCGACGACGCCGGTCGGATCACGCGCGTCTATGGCAAGCCTCTGCAATACGGGGTGAGTCCGGAGGATTCCGCGGGACGTTTTGTGGCGGATCGTGCTGCGGTGTTCGGCACGGTGGTGGAAGATCTCGCGGCCTTCAGCCGTCTTCACGAAGGCGGGCACACGCAGCAGCTCATGTACGACCGCGAG
>JBDRKQ010000228.1:0-34590 GCA_043813895.1 Planctomycetota bacterium | reverse complement strand
CACGAGAACGGAAGGGGCACGAGGCAGTCGGTAGTGTGACACGCGGACCGCGAGGCCGTTTATCATGAGTGTAGGCAGCGAGGTGCGATCGGCCCGTCTCTGCACGCCAACCTCGCAACGGCAGTTTTTGGGCATCCTCTTGACTGGATATGCTACAATACCGAGAGGTTTGGCAACAGTCGATGTGTTCGCAGTCGGTCCGGTCTTTCGCCGCCACGGACACTGGTGGCGTGCGCGGATCGTACCAAAGACTTCAGGGCCGGCCGGTCGAACGCGAATGGTGCGATTCACGGAGTGAGATCATGATTGGAAACAACCAAAAGCGGCTTCTCTCATTCGCGATGGGCTTCCTCCTCGTCAGCTTCCTTATCCCATGCGCCACATGGTCCACGCGCGTGCTGGCCGACCCCGGCACCCCGGGATCGCTGTTCCGGGACGACGATGAGACGACGACGAAGAAGAAGAGGGGCAAGTCCGGCAAGAAGCACAAGAAGAAGGAAGACTCTATCCGCTGGGGACAGCGGCACAACGAAACGGACGAGCACTACGACAAGCGATACAAGCGCGTCCTGAAGCGCGTCCGCCAGGATAAGCGGGGCGACTACAGCGGCGGTGAATTCCGAGGCACGGGCGGTCAGGACGTGCGGTTTTATACGCACAAGGGGCGGGTGTTCGTCAGTCGCTCCGACATCAGCAAGGAGTTCACCGCCGATCTCGCTATGTACATGGAGATGCTCCACCGCGAGTACGGCAAGGCCTTTTCCAAGGTGCTGGGCATCCCCGCGGACCCGAGCAGCAGGATAGAGGTCATCGTCTGGTCTGACCGAAACAACTACATCCTGAACGGCGGTTCGGCGAACAGCGGCGGCTACTTCGACCCGGCGGCGAATCTGCGAGGTGATCGCGGCCCCACCTGGCCCGCCAGAATGTACCGCCTCGTGCAGTTCACCGACGGCATCACGGACTTCGCGAGGTGGCCCAAAGGCACCCTGAAGCACGAAGGGGCACACATGGAGCTTCAGCTTCGCCTTGGCTTCACGAAGAACCCGCAATACGGAAACCAGGCCATACCCATTGTCTGCCCGATCTGGTGGAACGAGGGCGTTGCCACCAACTTCGAGTACTGGGATTTCGCCAAGAGTGTCGAGGAGAACATCGCCGAAATGCCCAGGCGCGGGCGCTATGCCCCTTTCATCCGCCGGATACACGAGACGGATGATTGGAAGGACTTTCAGTGGCTCTGGCTGATTGACCCGGGCCTCTGGAACAGCGGCTACGGCGGCGTGGATCAGGTCTATCTGAACTACTGTCAATCGTGGTCCCTCGTCGCCTACATGTTCAACGGCGGCATCAAGGGCCATCGCGACTTCCGCAGGATCTACGACTTGACCAAGCAAGTCGGCACGATTCGTCAGAAGGCAACCAATGATTGGAAGGTTGTTCAAAGCGACGCGTGGTTGAGGGAATTCTCGACTGAGGACCAGATGGCGATCGAGAAGAACTGGAACGAGTGGATCGCCAACAATTTCCCGCGTGATGACCGCGTCGCGGACGAAGAGTACTACTGCCGATGCAGGCGGGTTGATCCGTCCATCGTGGACAGGCTGTCGAGATTCAGCAGCGAAGCTGAAGTCGAAGAGAACAAGAAGTGGCTCGACAAGGAGCAAGAGCGCAGAGAGAAGGACAAGGGACTCGAGTTTTAGTGCCCCATCATCGTCGTTGTTTCGGATTGGGCAAAGATCATCGTTAGTCTGCCTATGGCGACGAAGCAGAACTCTGTCGCACTGGAATCTTAGGGCAACCAGTGGGGCCGCAAGTCCGGTTGTTTGAGGAACCGCATCGCGTCCGGCGAAACGCAAGACTCGCCGGCACAAAGCAGGAGGTAGCGAGACATGTTGACGAAGCGACTGGTCCTGTTGTTCGGTGTTTCCGTTTCCGCTTTCGCCGTCTCACCGGCTTTGGCTGAGGTGAAGGAGGGTGATGACGCGCCGGAGATCACGGCGGTGGAGTGGTTCAACCTGCCCGGGGATATGGAGGACATCTCCCAGAAGGACCTCAAGGGCCAGATCATCGTGCTGGATTTCTGGGCGACGTGGTGCGGTCCGTGCGAGCGGAGCATTCCGCATCTGGTCGAGATGCAGAAGAAGTACAAGAGCAAGGGCGTCATCCTGCTCGCCCTTTCCCCTGAATCCGCCTCTAAGGTGGAGAAATACGTCAAAAAGCAGCGGATTCCTTACGTGGTCGGCGGGGGCGCCGAGCGGACTCGGAGCATCTACGGCGTCAGTGCCTATCCCACGACCTACCTCATCGCCCCTGACGGCAAGGTGGTCTGGAAGGGCGGTCCCGTAAACGTGGAGGACCAGATCAGGAAGCTTATCGAGAGCAATCCTGCGAAAAGCAAGGGCTTCCTGGCAGAGAAGTCGGCCGCTGCCGCGTATAAGAAAGCGAGCAAGCTCGACAAGGACGGCGACTACGTGGAGGCGTGGGACCTCTACATGGAAATCACGCGCGAGTTCAAAGGCACGAAGGTCGCCAACAAGGCCAAGTCCAAGCTGAAGAAAATGCGACAGCAGAGCAGGGTAATGCGGGTGATTAAGAAGGCCCGGACCGACAAGACCACGTTCGGCTGGCTGGAATGCGCGCGAGTCTGCGTCATGTACGGCGACACGGAAGACGCCATGAAGTACTACAAGCGGATCATTGACAAGTATCCCGACTGCGAAGCCGCCAAATTCGCTCGCGAGGAGTTGCGACTCCACGTTGAAGACGAAGATGAGGAAGATGAGGAAGATGAGGATGGCGGAGACAAGGACAAAGATGAAGACGAAGATGAAGATGAGGAGGACGATTGATCCGCCGCCTATCTTCAACTAGGAACCCAAACGGCCGAGACCCTTCGCGGTGTCGGCCGTTTCCATTTTGCGGGCCGGTGTGTTGGTTGTCAGGCGGACCTTGAAGCAGCTCGGCTTTCTTGGGTAGCGGCCAGCGCCCCGGTTGGCTACGGGGGCGGGCACTGCGATGTTTTCCGAAGCAATCTCGCTGGTCTGCTCCGCTACATCACGAACAGCGTCACGATCAGGAACACCGGTATCAAGACGCAGCCGCTGAACAGCATGTAGCCGAAGAAGCTGGGCATCTTCACGCCTTCGTGCTCGGCGATCGACTTGACCATGAAATTCGGGCCGTTGCCGATGTACGTATTCGCGCCCATGAAGACGGCGCCGAGAGAGATTGCGATGAGGTGGGGGACCTGGACTTGCGGGGGAACCTCCGCCGCCGAAGCCGCCGCGAGCGTCAAGACCTCCGCACCCTCGGGAATCGGCAGGCTCTTGGCCGTCTCGAAGAACACGACGTACGTCGGTGCGTTGTCCAGGAAGCTGCTCAGAATGCCCGTGGCCCAGAAGAACTTCCCGGGCGAGTCGATGCCGAGGCTCGGGCCCTTGGTGTTCAGGATTTCGATCGGCACCTGCATGCAGACGAATATCCCGATGAACAGGCAGGCCACCTCCAGGATGGCGACGTAGTTGAAGTTGTTGTCCTTGCGAATGCGCTTCGACGTAAGAAACAGCGAAAGGGCGACAAATGCCAATTGCACAAGCTCACGACAAAAGGCGAACGGCGTCCACCCGGTGCCGAGGAACTCCTTGGTCGGATCGAGGGTGCCCGTCGCGAAGACGACGCCTGCCAGGAACAGGAAGTTGATCTTCCCGCTTACCGAGATGGCGACGACGCGGGTCTCATCGAGCTTGACGTCGGTCGGCGTTTCGTGTTTGTAGCTGATACTGTCCCAAATCCAATAGATCACCAGTAGCAGAGCCGCTGTAAACGCCCACGAATTCCACAGATTCAGGGTCCACAAGAACGGCACGCCCCGGAGATACCCCAGAAACAGCGGCGGATCACCGATCGGCAGCAGCGACCCACCGATATTCGCAACGATGAAGATGAAGAAGATCACCGTGTGGGCGACGTGCTTCCGCTCAGAGTTCGTCTTCAGGAGCGGACGAATCAGGAGCATCGCCGCCCCCGTCGTCCCAATCATGCTCGCCAACAGGCCGCCGATGGCCAGGAAGATGACGTTCGTCAGCGGTCGGGCCGGGATATCCCCTTTCACGCCGATGCCGCCCGAAATCACATACAGGCTGAACAAGAGCGACATGAACGGGATGTACTCGGCGAGCACCGCGTGATCGAGAATCGTCAACACCGTCGCAATGCCTGGTTCCGAAACATGTTCACCGTGGCCGAAACCGTACCCGCGGTAGTGGTAGTAGCACAGCGTGATAATGCCGAGGACCACGGCCACCAAGAGCTTGCTCTTGTTCTTGTGCCACCAGTGCTCCGTTCGCCTGAGCAAGGGGAGGATCGCAATGCACATGAGCAGGGCCGCGAACGGCAGCACCCAGACCAGACCGGGGGTGTGCGCAGTCGATCCGGCATGATGATGGACCGTTTCGGCCGAGTGGGCTATTTGCGCGAGCAGCATGGGCAGATTCCGAGATCGAGCTGAAGCGTGCCGGCCGAACCGCTCGGAGCCGGATAACCGTCTCTATTCATCGGCAGTCCTGAAGGCCTACCTAGGGTCGGATTCTCCCGCAGGAGCCGAAAACCACTTGTTCACGCCCCGCCTGAGGTGCGACCTCGCCCCCGATTCCGATCCGCGCGGGGCCGCAAGAGATGAGTTGCTCACCCCACTTTGTGGGTTGACACGACGGGCGTGTTTGGAGAAAGTTTGGCATACGACTGCGGGATCGCCGGCAGGCCGGGCCCGGCGATTCTGAAGGCCGCAGGCTTGAAATGTCGCCACTCGGCGACCGGGTTGACCCTTTAGATACGTGATTCAGCGGGAAATCCCAACTTGAAGGAGAAAGAGAGGACTACGATGGGCGCACCACTTTGTCATTTCGAGTTCATGACGGACAATCCGGAGAAGTGCAAGGCATTCTACGGCAAGGTTTTCGACTGGACGTTCGACGACGCTTCGATGCCCGGCTACACGCTGATCAAGACGGGCAAGGAGCCGGAAGGCGGTCTGATGCAGCGGCCACCCGAGGCCCCGGGCGTCGCCCTGAACCTGTACTTCCAGGTCCAGGACATCGAAGCCACTCTGGCCACGGTGACGGAAGGCGGAGGTGAGGTTGTCGTCCCGAAGACGCCGATCCCGAACGTCGGCGCCTTCGCGATCTTCCTCGATCCCGAAGGGATCGGCGTCGGCATCTTCCAGTCGTAGTCATTCGTCACACAGGGTCTGATGATCGGGAATGAATCGATCGGCCACAGACCCGAGGGCGCACGATTTGCCGATTGCAGAGAGATTTATCGTTAATACGTCGATACGATTTGACTGTCCGCATTTCCGTGGTATATTTAGCTTGTGTCAGGTATTCCATTTCCCCTGGCAAGGGCCTCTGGTTGATGGGTGTTAGGCAGGCAAGCATCTTCTGATGCCGAGAATCGGGGAATGGTCATCCGTGTACACTTGGCAACGAGGTGCGTCTGGAACCTCCCGTTGCTTAGGGCAGTAACGCAAGGCCGACAGGCGCGCACGACCCATCAGCCGGACAGCCCCCAGGCCGCCGACCATTCGGCGGCCTGATCTTTTGACTGTCATGTCCACAGAACTCCGCATCATCGCTGATCGCCGGGCGAGGAAAACACGAAAACCGAGGTACCGACATGGCAATGGGCAGGGATGTGTTCGACCGTCGCAGAGAACCGAGGGAGTGGGCCGCCGGCCTCATAAACTGGAAAAAGGAAACCGGCCGCCAATCCTTCTGGGGCCTCCTCAGTGACGATTCTGCCGGCAGCGTTTCATTCGTCACCCAAACCCGATACGAGCCGGACCTCGGTGAGGATGTTGAGGTCATCCGTTCCGGCCAACCCGAGCATCACTACCGCGTTGCGAGAATCACGCCGTACGACCACACCCTGTCGCTGATCGCTTGCGCGGATACGCACCACTAATCTGACAGCGCTGGGGGAGGCGCCCTGCCTGCTATTGACTTCGTCCTCGTGCTCATGTACGCATCATTTGATTGGTGCAGGGTGGCACGGTCCAGCCATGCTGGGCCGTGCTGCAGGTGAGGCAAACCACGGCCAAGCTGTCGCTTGACCGTGCCTCCCGTCAGTTGATCAGTAACACGGCACTGGGAGCCGCGGACTTCAGTCCGCGCGGTTATTCCCGGCGCGCTGACATGCACATCCTCGGCCCGCCGCGACTAATAGGCAGAAACCGGTGCCTGTGGGGTCGTAGCAGTATCGCTCGACGATCGCGCCCGTTCAAACGACTTCGACGATGCTGTTCAAATCGCCGAACGGATTCACTTCCACTTCGTGGTTCACAGGGTCGTTTCGCCACTCCCCGTCGATCACATAGCGGTACTGATACCGACCGGGGGCTAGAGGCAGCCTGATCTCAAAAGTGTCCTCCCGGACCGCCCGCATCGGCGCACGGTCGGGGTTCCAATCGTTGAAGTCCCCGGCCAAGCGAACCTGCCTCGCGCCTTCCGCTCGCACGACGAAGCGCATCCCGTCATCCATAGGCTGCGGCCCGTAGATTGCCTCGATCTTACGATCCGTTTCTCGCGGTTTCGGGGCCGTCGCCGGCACCTGCACGCGTCCTGATCCGAGGAGGGTCTCGGTCGTTGCCAACAGCTTGTTCGCGTCCGCGGCGAGGGCGTCCGCGCGTTGGAGGAGACTCTCGTTCGGCTCCGCGACGAGACCCGCGCTCGGTGCTGAAACGGACTTCGGGGAACCCAGCGATGCCAACTCTCGGGCCAGATGGACAAAATCTCGGCACCCGCTACTCGACGGATCGTACTCGGTAATGGGCTGGCCGAGACTGGTGCTCTCCTTCAGCTTGGTATTGAAGTTTATGAAGCTGCTGAACATGATGCCGCTGTGACGCTTCCGAAGCTCCGCCAGGATCTCGCGTCCCAACTTGGTCCGCACGTCGTAGAGGTTTGCCAGGATGTGGATCCGCACAAACCGACCCCAAGATTCACGCATCGACCGGACCGTGTCGAGTTGCCTCGAAAGGCCCTGCAACGCGAAGTAACCCGTGTCCAGCGGGACCATGACTTCATCCGCCGCAAAGAGGGCGTTCTGCGTGAGGAAGCCGACTGTCGGCGGCGTGTCGATCAGGACGAAGTCGTACCGGTCCGCAACGGTCTCCAGCGCCTGACGGAGAAGACGTTCTCTGTTCGGCACGCCCGCCAACCGTTGCTCCAGCGTGGACAGGTCGAAGCGCGCGGGAATCAGATCGAAGTTGGTCGAAATCTGCCAGGCGACGCGCGAGAGATCGACCGGACTCCCGTTCTCGGTGGCGAGCAGCACATCCGCAACGCTGACTTCGATCTGCTCCTCGGGCACCGCCAATCCCAGCGCACAGTGACCTTGCGGATCGAGATCGACCGCCAAAGTTCGGTGCCCTTCGCGAGCAAGGCAGGCTGCAAGGTTGATCACAACCGTACTCTTACCGCATCCCCCCTTCTGATTCGCAACAGCAATGATCCTCATCTCGGCGATCCTTCAGTACCGGCGGTTTTGCGTAACCCTTTCTGCGACATGGGATTGCGTACATCGGTCCACGTCGGAGAAAAACAGCTTCCGATACTTCGTAATTCGGCGTCGCAACACTGGGAACTTGAACCTTTATCGGACGATCCCGCGATTCCAGCATCACCAGCCGCACTTGCGGACTTCGGAACCGGGCCGCCCGACACGAATCCGCTCGATTGCCGAGCGGTCGTACAAAGCCACCGCGAAGATCGCATTCCGGAACGTATTGTGAATACGAATGTTAGTGCAGATACCTCCCGAACCCGTGGCAAGGTCGGCCAGAGGGGCGGTCGCGACACGATTGAATGCGAACGCAACCGTGGATAACATGCCGCAGTCCGGATCGCACTGTTCCGACCGAGGGCAGGTCCACAGCAACCGCGAGGATAGGAATGTGGTCACGACTTCATGATTTGATCGACGCATGCGGGGGCTGCCACGTTGCTGTGGTGGGCGATTTCATGATCGACCGCTACCTCTACGGCGATGCTGAACGGATCAGCCCAGAGGCGCCCGTTCCCGTGCTCCGCGTCGTCCGGCAAGAGGACGCCCTCGGAGGCGCGGGCTCCGTCGCTGCCGACATCGCGGCGCTCGACGCGATTCCCCACTGCGTCGGGGTGGTAGGCCCCGGGACCGACGCCGCACTCATGATAGACCTCCTCCGCAAAGCCGGCGCGGACCCCGACGGCCTGGTCTCCGTCAACGACCGACCCACCACGCGAAAGACCCGCTTGATCGGCCTCGCCCAACACCGCCACCGGCAGCAGCTCATCCGCGTTGATGACGAATCCACCGAGCTGGTCACGGGGCCGCCCCTCGACGCCATCCTCGATCACGTCGAGTCACTCGCCGCCACCTGCGGAGTCATCTGTATTGAAGACTACAACAAGGGCGTCGTCTCGGCGGCGCTCGCACAGAGGATCGTCGACATCGCCAGACGGCGCGATATCCCGGTCCTTGTCGACCCCGCCGGCCTCACCGAGTACACGCGATACGACGGTGCCACGATCGTGACACCCAACCGCACCGAAACCGAGAAGCTCACAGGACTGAGGCTGCGAAACATCGATGCCGTGCGCGAAGCCGCTCCCGCGATTCTTGAAGCCTGTCACACGAAGTACGTCTGTGTCACGCTGGATGCCGACGGGGCGGCACTCATCGGCCCAGGCGCCAAGTTCGAGCACATTCAGACAAAAGCGCGCGACGTGTACGACGTCACGGGGGCGGGCGACGAGGTTCTTGCGGCCCTCGCCGTCGCGGTCGCGGCCGGCGCGACAATGTTCGAGGCCGTCGCGCTCGCAAATGTCGCGGGTGGGCTGGAGGTCGAAAAGTTCGGATGCGTGCCGATCCGGCGCGATGAGATCATCGCCGAGATTCTCCTCGAGAACCACCGAGCACTCGGGAAGGTGCGAACGCTCGAAGGGCTTCTCCCGGAACTCAGCCGACGCCGGCAGCGCGAGACCGTCGCTTTCACGAACGGTTGTTTCGATCTCCTCCATGCCGGACACGTTGCCAGCTTCGCCTTCTGCAAGGAGCACGCCGACATCCTTATCGTCGGCTTGAACTCGGATGATTCCGTCAGGCGTCAGGCAAAAGGCACAAGCCGCCCTGTCGTGCCGCAGGATGACCGTGCGGTCGTTCTGGCTGCTTTGGCGAACGTGGACTATGTCGTCCTCTTCGAGGAGGACACGCCCCGGGCCTTGATTGAGGCCATCGTTCCCGACGTCTTGATCAAAGGCCGAGACTGGGAAGGCAAGACGGTCGTCGGCAAGGACATCGTTGAAAGGAACGGCGGCAAGGTCCTGCTCGCCCCGCTCCTGGAGGGACGCGGCACGACCGACATGATTCAACGCATCAGAGCAGTTAGCGAATGAGCAGGGCACGGCGCGGCATTCGGCCGCGTACGTGTTTAGCCTATGATCGGGGTGGCATGGGCCAACTTGCCTGGCCTTTGAACCATGCGAAAAGGGCAGGCCGCGAGGCGAAGCCGAACCGGTTGGCCCGTGTCGAACCCGGGTGGAGAAACACGGGTAAGCGCCGCCGCAGGCGGCAGAGCTTACCCATGCCACCCCGCTGGACGCGTGCTCGGCCGCAGCCGAAGGGACCCGATGAACCGCCTTCCTTCACTCTCGATCTTCTTCCCGTGCTACAACGAGGAGGGGAACGTCGAGCGCGTCACGCGTGCAGCCGTCGAGACCGGCAAGCGCTTGGCGAACGAATTCGAGGTCATCATCGTCAACGACGGCAGTAGGGATCGCACCGGCGAAACCGCCGACCGGCTCGCCGCGGAGATTCCTCAGGTCCGCGCCGCGCACAACAATCCGAATCTCGGTTACGGGGGCGCCGTCGCCCGAGGCCTGACGGAGGCCCGGATGGAGTGGATATTCTTCACGGACGGCGACGGCCAGTTCGACATCGGAGAGTTGCCGAAGCTCATAGATCTGCTCGATCGTTGCGACTTCGCGGTCGGCTACCGCATCAAGCGCGCCGACCCGTTCATCCGCTCGCTAAACGCCTGGTGTTGGGGAACGCTCGTCCGCGCGCTCTTCGGCATCAAGGTGCGGGACATCGACTGCGCGTTCAAGCTCCTGCCGAAATCGTTGATCGACGCCGTGACACTTGAAAGCGAAGGGGCGCTCATCAGCACAGAACTCCTCGCCAAGGCCCACTATCGCGGCCTCCGCATCGCCGAGGTCGGCGTCAACCACTATCCCCGCTCCGCCGGCACGCAGACCGGCGCGAACCCCTTCGTCATTCTCAAGGCGTTCAAGGAACTCTTCCGCCTGAGAAGCCGCATCAGCAGAGAGCGATCGTCGCACAGGTGAAGACGCGCCGGGCCTGAGCGCCTACCAGTGCACGCCAACGTCCTCAATCCTCCGTGCCGCCGTCCAGGAACTGTGTTGCCCACTGCTCGACAATCGCCATTCGCCAAATCGGAAGTGCCAGACCCGTGTCGCCTGTCGTGAAACGCTTGACGGCCTTCTCCACGCCTGCCTGCTCGAAGCACCCACGCTCGCGAAACGCCTGGGACGACAACAGCCCTTCCCACCACCCTCGCAACGGTCCCAGCATCCAATCCGCCGTCGGCGCGGAGAAGCCGATCTTGTCCTGTCGGTCCAGGACGCCTGCCGGCACGGTGCCGCGGAGCGCCTCGCGCAGCACGGTTTTGAACCGCCCATCGGCGATCTTCCGTTGCACCGGCAGCCGCATCGCCAGTTCCACCAGTCGACGATCCAACAGCGGCACCCGTGCCTCGATCGAGAACGCCATCGAATTGCGATCCTCAAAACGAAGCAGGCTCGGCAAGCTCTCGCTCAGCAGGATCGACCACAAGTAACAAGACAGTGCCGGCGTGTGCCACGCGCCCGCGACGCGTTCCGCCGGCCGCAGGTGAAGCGTGTCGAACATCGTCGGTGACGATGAAGGGGAAAACAGCTCGCGCGCAAGCCACGGCTGGCGTCGTGCGTTTACGCGGCGGCGGAGTCTGTCCAGCAATGCTCTGGGCAGCATCCTCGCGAAGACGTGCCCTGTTAGTCCGGTCGTTCCGAAGCCGCAGCTTCGTCCGAAACGAAACTCTCGAACGAAGCTCAAGATTCGCCCCCGCGAAAGCAGATGCGCCAGGTAGGGTGGCAGGTATCCCTGGTAACCGCAGAAGAGTTCGTCACCGCCCTGTCCGTCGAGAAGCACCGTCACGCCGGTGGCCCGCGCCAGCCGCATCACCGCCCACTGCATGTAGATCGAAGGCGATCCGAATGGCTGTTCCTGATGCCACATGAGCGACGTGATATCGTCAAGCAGCCCGTCGGCCGTCGGTTGGGTCACGTGCCATTGCAGGCCGTCACAAGAGTCGACCACACTCTCCGCATACCGGGTCTCATCCAACGGCGACCCCGGCAGCCCGGCGGTAAACGTGTGCTGCGACCAGTTCGACGCGCGATCGCCGCCGGCGGTCCGCATCGAATGGGCGATGGACACGACCGCGGAACTGTCCAAACCGCCCGACAGGCACGACCCGACGGCCACGTCGCTCTCCAGGTGAGACTCGACCGAAGCGAACAGCCTGGATCGAACATTGAAGACCGCGTCGGCGTCGTCCTCGAAGCCGAACCGCGGGCGCCAATACCGCCGGATGCTCCCGCTCACGTCCAGCGCCGAACGCACGCTGACATCCAGCTCCACCCAGCAACCCGGCGGAATCGACCAGACGTTTTCATAGAGCGTTTCGTCGGTGTGATCGACCAAGCCTTCGGAGAGGAAGTCTCGCAGCCTCTCTTCGTTGACGTCGCGATTCAGGCCTGGCAGCGCGAGCAGTGCCTTGATCTCCGAGGCGAATGCCACGCCGCCGCCGAACCTGGCGTAGTACAGCGGCTTGATCCCGAAGCGATCCCGTGAGAGCACCACGCGCCGAGAGCCCCAGTCCATGACGGCCAGCGCCCACATTCCTTCGAGCCGCTCGAAGCACTCAGAGCCCCACACACGATACGCCGCGAGCAACACTTCGGTATCACTGTTGCCGTTGAATGTCACGCCCCTGGCACTCAGCTCCCGCCGCAGTGCGCCGTGGTTGTAGATCTCCCCGTTGAACACGATCCACACGCGGCCGTCCGGCGACGACATCGGCTGGCGCCCGGCCGGCGACAAGTCCATGACGGCCAGCCGCCTCGCCCCTAGGCCCACGCGCGTCGGCACGTGGCCCCACGATACCGCTTCGTCCCTGTCTCCCAACACACGGGTGACGACGGGCGTGCCCAGCGGTCCGAACACGACCGCGCCCCCGTCGTCCGGTCCTCGGTGGTGCAGAAGCTGTGTCATCCGCACCAGCCACGCCGGTCCCGAAGGATCAGGCTCGTCCAGTATTAATCCGGCGATGCCACACATTGATCGTCTATCGCACCTTAATCGACCGTGTAGCGTCCGACCCCCTTGTCGGACGGCATTCGTAGCGTCGCCCCCCCGTGGCCGACGAAAAACACAACTTGTCTTCAACAGCCGACCGGGGCGTCGACCGCTACAGAAAACCTGAGGCTACACTAACCTCCGCGGCCGATGACGGCTCGAAAAAGTCCTGCGTACTGCGCCGCCATGGACTCGCCGCTGAAGCGTTGGCGGGCCCGTCGCGCAATCGCCGCACTGTCATAGGTATCCAGTCGTGCCCGCATGGTTTGCAGACCCGCCGCCAACGACTCGACATCCCCGGCATCCACGAGAAGCCCGTCGTCTTCGCTCACGAAGGCAGCGGGCGCGGTACCCCGTGTCGCCACCACCGGCAACCCCATGCACAAGGCCTCCACCGCCGCCATGCCGAATGTCTCGCCGTAGCTCGGCAACACAAGAAAATCGCTCTGTGACATCAACTCGGCCACCTGAGCCCGTTCGCAGTTCCCGTGCAGATGCAGACGATCGGCAAGACCCCCCGACGCAAGACGCGCATGGACGGTCGATGTCAAGGGTCCGTCGCCGACAAAGTGCCACTGTGCTTCGTACGAATGCCCCAATGAAACGGCCGCCTCGGCCAACTCCCCCACTCCCTTCTCCGGGGCCATTCGCCCCACAAACAGAACGCGTAACGGACTCGCCTGTCGTATTCCGGGAGACGCCGGCGCCCGAGTGGCAAACGTCGGCGCGACCGGATTACCGAACACCGTGATCTCACGATTGATGCCCGCCGCCAGCATCTGCGCCCGCAGTGTTTCGCTCACGGCCACAACCCGGGCCGCACGTGCCAATGCGGACTGCACGTACGACTCTCCCGCCTTCGGCGATAGCACGAGCGAAAACGGCCCCGTGTGCTCGGTCACAACGACTCGGTCGGAAAGCTGATCCGCCAGATGCGTGCATGCCCAGCCGGACGGGATCGCGCACATCGCGTGCAGCACGTCGGGAGACCCGTGGCGATCACGGTAAACCGCCAGCCCGCGCCGCAGCCAACGGCGGAATCGACGCATCTGCACACCGGGTCGGCCGAAGGCCGTGTGCAACCCGCGAACTCGCACCACCGGGACGCCGCCGATATCCTCCTCGATCGCGCGAGGCAGCCAGGGGATCGATGTGCCTCGGCCTAGATGCCGGACGCTCACCAAATCGGGGACAACCACGCCCACCTTGGCGCCGGCCTCCGCGTACGCCAGGGCGTAGTCCACGAAGAACACGCCTCCAATCGGTTCCTCCGGCGACGGCCACCACGCCGGGACAATGACCACGTGCAGTCCCGCCATCTCTCGCATCGGTACATACTACCACGTCCCGGCGGAATGTCCCGCGCTCACACCTACAAACAGCCGGCACTCGCAGACTTCCCGCTTCGCGCGTTGGACGATTGCGGCGACAGATGTTTCAATGCAGTGCGTGACCGAACAGGCAGAACAGTCCGAACGCACGCTGCTGATCGTTTCATACTGGTATCCGCCGGCTGTGGGCGCGGCCGCAGAACGAATCCGCTCCTTCGCCGAATACCTGCCGCTGCACGGTTGGAACTGCCACGTCCTCACGGCACGGCGCACCAATGGTGCCCCCGCGCTGTCCGGCGTCACCGTTCACGAAACCCCGGATCGTGCAGGCACGAGAGGCCCGGTCTTCGCCGACTACGACCCCAGAAGGCGACCTTCGCGGACTCGAGCCCTGCTGCGAGATTTCCTCTTCCCGGACCGATTCGTGTATTGGCAGCGAAAGGCCGTGCCATACGCGAAAGAGCTGGTCACTCGGCTGTCTCCGGAACTGATCCTGGCGTCTTTCCCCCCGGCAAGTGCCGTACTCCTGGCACTCAACGTGAGTCGCGAAACGAATGTGCCACTGGTGATCGACTTTCGCGATCCCTGGTTCGGTCCCGGCGGATACGAGCCGCGTCGCACCGCCGCCCGCAAGGCCCATCGGCGACTGCGAGATGAGGCAATCGGCGCGGCAACCGCGCTGATTACGGTCTCCGAGGCAATGGCGGATGCAATTGCCCGGGAAAACGCCTACGATCGCAAGCGGATCTTCGTAATCCCAAATGGCTACGAAGATCCTGGACCGAACGATTATGCTGCGGATTCGTCCGAACGCGATGACCAGGCATTGGCGTCAGGACCAGTGACAATCGCGCACGTCGGCACGGTCATCCAGCGGAACAGGCCCGACCTCTTCTTCCAGTCGCTCACTATACTGCTGGGGGAGAAGCAACTCGCAAACGTGACATTCAGGTTTGTGGGGAACCTCTCCCGGACGTTCCTTGACGACGCAGGCCTGAGTCCACAAGTCCAGACGACCGGACTCGTTTCACCGCAGGCCGCGCGGCGCGAGATGCACAACGCCGACGCCTTGCTCCTTCTGACGGGAGGTTACGTGGGGAAATGGGGGTACAGCGCGAAGCTCTTTCAGTACATCCGCACCGGCCGGCCGATCCTGTGTCTCGAGGAGCAGCCGAACAGCAATGATCGCCGGTTCCTTGAACGGTTCGCACAAGGCCGCGCTTTCTTCGCCCCGCTCGACGACCCGCGTCGCATCGCCGAGGCTGTCAACGCGATTGGTGCGTACATCGCCGAATACCCGGACCCCGTTCTCGTACCCGCCCCGGGTTTCGAAGCCTATAGCCGCCGCGATCTCGCGGCAAAGCTGGCCGGCCTTCTGGCATAAGCCCCGGCTGTTTGGCCTGAGGAGGAAAAGGGGTCTCAGAACGCTTCCTCATCACATCCCGACCGCTTGACAGGCGGCCACGATCGCGGCCGGCGCCGCGTTGAGTTCATCCATCATCTCCTGCGCCCATCGCATGATATACGGGATGAGCAGGATGTTGATGCCATCGAAGGCGGCATGGGCGATGATCGCGGGCCAGAGTGTGCGGGCGTAGGTGGCGATGATGGCGAGGGCCGTGCCGATTGCCGCTGTTTGCAGAACGCCCATGGTTCCCTGGTAGAAGTGCATCAGGCCGAAGGCCACGCTGCTGATGACAATGGCGACCAAATTGGACCGGGTGAGTGTCCGCAGCCTGCTGAGAAAGAAGCCGCGAAACAAGATTTCCTCGTGGATACCGACAAAGATCGAGAACGGGAGGATCAAGGCGACGGGAAAATCCGCCACGATGCCGGCCAACTCGGTCCGCTGCTCCATCACCGCTTCCGCGTCAAACCCCGCAAACGCCATGTAGATCATCCCGCTCAGCAGGCTGGCGGCGTAACAGGCGGGGACGGCGGCGGGAATCGACCAGGCCAGCCTGAGCCTCCTCGGCCGGTTGATGCCGATCGTCGCGGGTGACTGACGCCGGAGCATCAGTACCACAGCCACGAGGGTCAGGCTGAACAGCCCCAGCAGGGCGTTCGTGCCAAACGCGCCAACATCGGGCGCCCATTCCATCAGGAGCGAGGCCAGGCCGGAACAGCCGAGCCCTACGTAGAACACAGCGAACACGCCGGCCACGATCATTAGATCGAACGCGGCGGCAGCGCGCGGCATTCCCACGACGGGATAAACGGGGGGGCGAGCAAGCGGCGCAGCGTAGTCCAGCACGGCCGGGGGATGAACCGGCGGTGCGGCGGCAACGGGGGCCACGGGCAGGGCAAACAGCGGATCTTCAGGCATTTCCGGCATGAGGCTTCGGCCCTACAAACGACTGGCGCTTCGCAACTGATCGGATGAAGGACGGCGTGGGCAGCTTGCCGGCCCGCGCACACCGGCGGACAAGCCGCCAGTGGCACCCTCGTGCTTTGTCAATCCATCAGATCATCTGTGACGTAGCCCTATGTACCTCAACCCTTCGTGGGCATGAGTCGGCAATAGCCTACAGCAAGCGGCACGATTCGTTCAAGTTGAACAACCCGAAGTCGGCAGAGAATCCCGCATCAAGCCCAACCGCAGGAGGGCGACGCTGCACGACGCCGGATTCGGCGAAATCACGCGCGAGGTTTTTTCTTGGCAAGCAATAAGAGCAATTCACCGCGCACATCCTGCCCATCGACAGGCAATCCTTGCCGCCGGCGCGATCTTGTTGTGATAAATATTGGAGGTAAGCTCCGGATCTCGCCACGGGCGTTGCACGCGTGCCGATGTGCGTCACCATTGACATGGCCCAAACGAGCGGCACAATGGAGACGATGTCGGTTGGAATCAATGTCACACCGCTGACCCCCACGGATCGCGCGTGGATGGCTGCGCGCGCAGACGAACTGTGGTGCGGGCAGCACGTCATCAGCCGGGGCGCTGCGCACAAGGTCGCGGGATTGCCCGGTTTCATTGCGCGAATCGAAGAAGACCGCGCGGGGGTCGCGACGTATCGACTCGAAGAGGACGTCTGCGAGCTGGTCACGATCGACGCCCTGCGGCAGTATTGCGGCGTCGGAACGGCGCTCCTGCGCGCGGTTGAGCAGGCCGCAGGCGATCGACGTCTCTGGCTGATCACCACGAATGACAACATCGACGCGATCCGATTCTACCAGCGGCGGGGTTTCGTCCTGACCGCCGTGTATCCGAACGCGATTGAAGAGAGCCGAAAGCTGAAGCCGCAAATCCCGCGCGTCGGAAACTACGGCATTCCGATTCGCGACGAGCTCCTCTTCACGCGCCTCTCTGAATGACCTTGAATCTCCGGCTGCTTGCCTCCTCGCGCTATTCATAGTCTACCGGGTGTGCCGATTCTTTAGCATCATGAGAATCGACACGAACAACCAGCGACACGAGCAGCGCGTCCGCGCCCTGCTCGTAGCGAGCATCATCCTCTCGACGACCTTGGTCGGCGCTCTGCCCACGACGGGTGCGGTCATCGGCGTTCTGTCCGACGGCCGTCAATCGGAGTTCCTGAGCCTGCTCGGAGACAGCTCGGCGCAGGCCCGGCTGACGTTGGCGACGGACGGCCACGAACTCATCGAGATCGCCTCTCTCAGTTTGCCTGTGCTGAACACCGTGGAGGTGTTATGGCTGCCGCTATTGGACCTCGGCGAAAGCTATACCGCCCAGGAGCGCACCAACGTCGTGCAGTTTGCAGTCAATGGCGGGGCCGTGATCTGGATCGGCGATGCGGACGTGTTCAACGCCCCGGACAACTCGTTTCTCTCGGCGTTCGGGATGAGCAAGCTGCCGGGTAACCTGAACATCGGGCTCGCGCCTGCAATCTCGGATCATCCCGTCGTAACAGGACCCCACGGCGCAGTCGCGCTCATTGCGGAGAACGCCGGCTACGGGCTGTTTAGCGGCACGCCGGAGGTCGCGGACGTGTTCGCTGCTGATCCAGAGCCTGGGACCTTCGCGGGATTCCTGGATGCGAGCAGCGGATTCGATGGCGCCGGTCGCGTGGCCTTCATCTGCGACGCGTCAATCTTCGGGCAGTTGCTCGGTGCGAACGACCACGAGACGTTTCTCAGGAACGTCGTGAAGTGGGGAGAGGCTGCTCTGGGCTATACGCCCAGCGGATCATCGGTGAGCACCGGCGACTTGGGTTCCGCGTGCGAGGCGTGCCTTTCCCTCGAACTCGTCTTCGCGATTGTGACGACGACGGGCGAGACGGCCCTCTCGCAGGGCGGCCGGGGCCGCTGCAATTTCCCTGGAGTTGCGTCGGGCGCTCCGCCTGTGGACTTCCTGGGGTACAGCCTCACGATCACGACGACGGCCACGTATCCCGAGCCGGCTGATATCGAGATGACCCTGGCCTACGACAGCGATGAACTCGCCTCGCTCGGCATTGCGGACGAGGCGGCATTGCGGCTGTACAAGTACGACGCGGTCAGCGAGCAGGCCGTCGAGATCTTCGCCGTGGTGGACACCATCGCGGACACGATTACTTGCAACCTAGATCAGCTCGGCACGCTCCTGCTGGGCGCTATCGTTGCGGCAACGGACTGCAACAGCAACGGTATCCCCGACGTGTGCGAGATCGACGAGAACAGCGCCGCGCCGGGCGGGCCGTTCTACTGCACGGAGGACTGCGACCCCGACTGCAACGACAACGGCATCCCGGACGCGTGTGACATCGCCGGCGGCCAGAGCCAGGACTGCAACGACAACGACGTGCCGGATGAGTGCGAGCCGGACGTGCAACTGACCGTCGTCACCGCCGACGCCAAGGGCGGTTCGACCGTGCCGAACGGCAGCGCGGCTCGCAGTCTGTGCGAGATCGTGTCCATCACCGCAACTGCGAATGATGGGTACTGCTTCTCCGGCTGGACGGTAAACACCGGCGCGGTCCCGGCCGATTCCGACGCGCCCGACACGACCGTCATCGCGGACCTGGACAAGACGGTAACAGCCGGCTTCACGCAGATGATCATCGAGCAGCCGGACGATGTTGCTATCTGCGAAGGATCGGCTGCCATGTTCAACGTGCTGGTGCACGGGGACTACGCCGCATCGGCCCAGTACGCTTGGCAGCTTGACGGGCTGCCTGTTTTGGACGGCGGCGCGGTCAGCGGCGCTACAGCGGCGACACTCCAAATCGACCCGGCCGGCGCCGAACATGCCGGCGCTTACACGTGCATCGTCGACTGCGGTTGCGGCACGACGACGACTGAGCCGGCCACGCTGACGATCGGCCTTGATCCCGGCATCGTTGCTGATCCCGTTGATGCCTCGGCCTGCCCGGGCGATTCGGCGACATTCGAGGTTGACGCGTCGGGAACGACGCTGGCGTACCAGTGGCAAGTCGACGCGGGCGGCGGTTTCGTGGACCTTGAAGACGGCGTCCACATCTCCGGTTCGCAAACCGCCACGCTGACGGTCAACAGCATCACGGCGAACGAGGCGGGGCAGTACCGGTGCCTGATCGCCGGCGCCTGTGGCACGCCGGTCACCAGCGCGTCGGCCGAACTGACGGTTGGCGAGGGCCTTCAAATCACGGCGGACCCGGAGGATCAAGCGGCCTGCCCCGGCGACACGCGGAGTCTCACCGTCACCGTCGATGGGACAGGGCTGACGTACGAGTGGCAGTTCGACGATGGCCAGGGAGGCGGCTTCGTGATCCTATCTGACGACGATCACATCAGCGGGGCCGCTTCCGCGACATTGACGGTGACGGACATCGATTTCACGCACGCAGGCGATTACCAGTGCCGCGTCGCCGGGGAATGCGGGACGCCCGTGTTGTGCAACGCCGCCACGCTGACTGTCAACACGCTTCCCGTGATCGGATCGAGTCCGGTAGACCAGTTCGCGTGCCCGGGCAATGACGTCTCGTTCACGATGACGGCGGCGGGAACGGGCGTGGCGTATCAGTGGCAGTTCGACGGCTCGGGCAACTTCGTCGATCTGAGCGACGACGAGAACACCAGCGGCTCGGCGACGTCGATCCTCTCGCTCACATCCGTCGATGCGGCCCGGGCCGGGCAGTATCGCTGCGCCGTGTCCGGCGTGTGCGGGGTCCCGCTGCACACCGACGCCGCCATGCTGACGGTCGGCGATGGGGCACTCATTGTCAGTCAGCCGGTGGCCCAACTCGTTTGTCCGGGCGGCGCCACGATCTTTGAGGTCGAGGCGACAGGCACGGACTTGACCTATCAATGGCAGTTCAGCAGCGGGAGCGGCCAGCCCTTCGTGGCCCTGTTCGACGACGCGCACATCGGCGGCGCCGCGAGCCCGACGTTGACGGTTTCCGGGGCAATGGCGGAGCACGACGGAGAGTATCGCTGTGTCGTCGTCGCGACGTGCGGGATCGGCGTGGCGACGGATGCCGTCGTGCTCGACGTGAACGTCGGCGAGTGCGACTGCAACGACAACGGCGTCCCCGACGTCGAGGACATCTCGCAAGGCACGAGCCAGGACTGCAACGCGAACGGCGTCCCGGACGAATGCGACATCGGCGATGGCGCCAGCCTGGATTGTGACAGCAACGGCATTCCGGACGAGTGCGACCTGCTCGGCGGGGCGCCGGATTGCAACGAGAACGGCGTGCCCGACGCATGCGACCTGTCGGCCGGTGACAGCCAGGACTGCAACGCGGACGGCGTGCCGGACGAATGTCAGCTCGACGGCAACGACTGCAACGGCAACGGCGTGCCCGACGAGTGCGACCCGCCCTACGTTGCCGACGCGGGCGAGGACTTTGCGGTCTGCGTTTTGGTTCCGTCGCAGGAGATGGGCGGACCGACGGTGGCCAGCGGCTCGACGCCGCCCTACACGTACCTCTGGCAGGTAATCGCGGGGCCGGACGGCGGCGGGACGATCCTGGGTGAGACGGCCACGCGGCCGCGGTTCGTGGCCACGCTGCCCGGTGACTACATGGTCGAGCTGACCGTCTCGGATTCGAGCCAGCCGCCCTGCGTCACGACCGACTTTGTTCTGATCACAGCGGCGCAGACCGCAGTGGACGCGGGCGAGCCCTTCACGATGTGTGTTGATGCCACAAGCGCGGCACTCTCACCCGTCGTCGACGGCGGCGTGCCGCCGTACACGTGGGTGTGGTCGATTGACGCGGGTAGTCCCAGCGATTCGGCGGACCAGTTCACAGGAGACGGCCCCTTCAGCGAGAATCCGACCTTTACGCCGGACGCGCCGGGGCAATACGTCCTTCGCGTGACGGTTACTGGTTCAGGCGATCCCGCCTGTGAGGCGACCGACACCGTGTTCGTCAACGCGATCGGCCTGGATTTTGAGCCGCCCGCGGACTTCGCAATGGGTGTCAACACGGAATCGGCGCCGCTCGAAACGGTCATCACGTCGAACGGCACGCCGCCGCATGCGTACGCCTGGACCATCGAACCGGGCAGCCCGAACATGGGTCTTTCGCAAATCACCGGCACGGGACCGGCCTCGCCGAGCCCGACGTTCCGCCCCGTGGCGACGGGTGTGTACGTGCTGCGCGTGACGGTCACCGATTCGAGCACGCCGGACTGTGAAGTGAGCAAGACGGTCCACGTGACGGTCTCGTCGATGACCGTGGACGCAGGCGACCAGGAAACCCTCTGCATCGGCGCCGACGGCATTCGGTTATCACCGTCCGTCCAAGGCGGCCATGGAGAGCTCGTCTACTCCTGGACGGTCGAGCCGGGCAGCCCGAGCACGGACCCCGGCCAGTTCATCGACCCACACCAGTTTGCCGCGTCACCGCTCTTCGTGCCGGCGGCCGTGGGGAACTATCAGCTCCGGCTGACGGTTACCGATGCCGGCACGCCGCCTTCCGTCGCGAGCGACGTGCTGATCGTCCGGGCGACGACGATGACCGTGGACGCGGGCGACGCCTTCGTGACTCAGGCGTTTCGTGCGTCGCGCGGGCTGGGCGCTATCCCAGTTGTCGGCGGGGGGGATGCGCCGTACGTGTATCAGTGGGTGGTCGATTCGGGTGCAAACACGAACGCGAGCCAGTTCAGCGCAACGGATGTCGAGCACCCTTCGTTCACGCCGTCTGCGGTCGGCGAGTATTTGCTGAAGGTGACGGTCTCCGACGCGAACGGCACCGGCTGCGCGATCAGCGACTTCGTTGTTGTCGAGGCGATCGCGTCCGCGCTGACACAGAAAGTCAACTCCGAGGGCCGGTTGTTCATGTCGCTCCAAATCGACGCCCCGCACACGAAGGCCGAAGTGCGCGTGTCCGATGCCGCGCCGGGTGCGCGCATCTCGGCGGACCTGCGCGACGACGGGGGATCGGCCAACTTCGACGGGTTGGTCCATTCGCCCGGACTCAGCCGGCGCCTCGTTGTCACGTCCGAGTTGGGCTTGCACGAGTCGATCACGGTGGTCGTGCTGTACTACAACGCCAGCGAAATCGGCTCACTCAATAAGACGGCGCTGCGCGTGCAGTGGTTCAACGGCGACAGCCGTTGGTGGGTCGTTGCCGGGGATAAGGCACCGGAGCAAGCGCCCTACCCGCTCCGCCCAACGCGGTGGGACCTGGGGCGACACGGCGTGGATACCGTCAACAAGTGCGTCTGGGCCGTTGTGGATCATTGGGGCGAGTTCTCGGTCGGCGTGTCGTCAGGCGAGGCGCCGCCGGCTGCACAGCCAGACGCCACCGGACCGATCACCGACTCGGGCGACCCGCTGCTGCCGCCCATCTTCGGGTTTTGCGGCGGAGGTTTTTTCGCCCCGATCCTCGCGACATGCCTCATCTGCGCCGTATGTCGTCGGCGTAGTCGACGCGCGGCCTACGACCGCGGTCGTAGGGGCCAAGGGATGAGGGAATGAGGGGGTGCCCCACCCTTTCAAGGGTGGGGGACGGATGATACACTCCTGCTCGCGACGCCATTGTGGCACGCTCGTCACGAAGCAGGAGTGAGAGAATGCCTCAGGAAGAGCAGGTGCTGGTCGTCGAACGGGACGTTCTCGAACAGGCGGGGACGTTCCAGGGGCTCACGTTCGACGTGGACCGCTACCTCGGAAGGCTCTTCGTTCGAGGCGTGCCGCGCTTCATGCCCAGATCGCGGGCGGAATCCGATCCCGCTTACAAGCAGCTCATCCCCTACGTGATCATGACGCACGGGGGAAAGGTCCTCACCTACGTGCGAGGAAAACGCGCAGGCGAAAAACGGCTCCTCGGGCTCAGATCCATAGGAATTGGAGGCCACATCAACCCCGTCGACGACGCCATGCCATTGTTCACCGTCGACTTCGCGGACACCTACTTCTCCGCGGTGAAGCGCGAAATCGCCGAGGAGGTCTCCGTGGAAACGGGCTACGAGGATCGGGTCGTCGCGCTCCTCAACGATGACTCGACCGAGGTTGGCAAGGTACACCTGGGAATCGTCCACCTGTGGAATCTGGACGGCCCGAACGTCAGCAAGCGAGAGCAGATGATCACCCAGATGGCTTTCATGAACCCGGAAGAGCTGCAAGAAGTCCGGGAAAGTATGGAAACCTGGTCGAGCCTGTGCCTGGACCACCTCGCCGAGATGAGGAAGCAAATCGAAACGCAGACGCGATAGCGCGTTTCAGGGTTGAGTGTACATGTTTCATTGACCCTTCTTCGTAGCGTCGGCCCCCCGTGGCCGACGGGGATGACGGGTTTGCCGACCTTCGCCGAGGTCGAACGCTGACCGCTTCCTCACGGGCGCGGCTCTGATCGGCGCCGGCGGCCGACTACCAATCAAGCGGGGACTTCCAGGCTGCTTCCGCATGCGCCAGCGGGAGACTCGCGACCGGCTCTCCGAGTGTCGCAAGTGTGGCACTGGTGGATTTGGCGAGACAGAAATGGAACATCGGTTCACGGCGGGTGCTCTTCAGGACGGCAAGTGTCTTGACGACGGCGCCGGGCGCGTCGATCGAAGCACGAAGCACATCGCCGTCGGCCGCCTCCAGGATGTATCCGCAAACGGGCTCGGCGAACGGATCGGACAGCAGGCCCTCGTCGGACACAAGCTGCCGCGCTTCCAGGCCGGAGGCGATGCTCATCTCGGCTACGGCCGTTGCGAGGCCGCCGTCGCTGCAATCGTGCGCTGACAGCACTGTTCCCGACCGTATCAACTCCGCGACGGACTCGTGCAGGCTCGCGAGAAGGCAGGTGTCCGCATCTTCCCACCGCGTCCACTCGAAACCCACGTAGAACAGCGTCGCTTCACCGCAGGGGGCGCGCGGCGCCGCGGTGATGCACCGACTGACATCTTCGATAACCGATACGGCCGAGATCAGCAACGTGTACGGAATGGCGAGACGGCCCTCCAATTGTGGATTGACGATTGACGATTGTTCAGAGCCGGGCCGTGTCGGCCCGGTGCGGCTCGTCACGAGCCGGCTGCAATCAAGAAGCAGGTTCGCGGGTTTGATGTCGCGCAGCATCGCTGCGTCGGCGCGGCTCAGGGCGAACTCGTTGTTGAGCGAGTCCTTGCCGCTGATGAACGGAAGCCCGTACATCAGCGCGACGTCGTGGCACGCCTGGCAGGCCCGAACCAGCGCGCCGAGGTGTCGGGCGTCGTCCACGCGCGGCCAGCAGAAGTTGTCCAGGATCGCCGTCTTCCCCGGATCGCCGCCGACGCAGATCACGTTACGTAAGGCTTCGTCGATCGCCGCAGCCGCCATCCAGTACGGGTCCACGTCGGACAGGTGCGGCGCCATGCCGCATCCGAGAGCGATGCCTCGATTCGAGTCGAGCTTCGGCCGGACCACCGCCGCATCCGAGGGCCCGTCATGGCGGCCAACGAGCGGCTTGACGACCGATCCGCCCTGGACCTCGTGATCGTATTGGCGGATCACCCAGTGCTTCGACGCGGTATTCGGATTGGAGAGGCGTTGCTTCAGCACGACGGGGTAGTCGCGGGCGTCAACGTCGGCGCGGTCAGGTAGCGGCCGACGCCCCTGTTGGCCTGGTGGGTCTTCGGGACGCCACTCGGCCACTCGCCGCGTCTTCGGTACGCCGTTGTGCAGGAAGGCCAGATCGAGGTTGCCCACTTCCTGTCCCTCGTAACGGATGAGCAGGCGACCGGTATCCGTGAAACTCCCGATGACCGTCGCCTCGACGTCCTCGCCGGCCGCCAGCCGGAGCAGCGTATCGACGTTCTCCGGCGGAACGGCGAACACCATTCGCTCCTGTGCCTCCGAGATCCAGATCTCGTCGTACCGCAGGCCGGCGTACTTCAGGGGAACGCGTTCCAGATCGACCTCCGCGCCTGTCTCCTCCGCCATCTCGCCGACCGCCGAAGAGAGTCCGCCGGCGCCACAATCCGTGACGGCCGAGTACAGGCAGTGGAGATTGACGATTGATGGTTGCGGATCGGAGGATCCCTCACGCGGGTAGTCGCGGGCCTGGAGAAGCACGTCGAGGACCTTCTTCTCCTCGATCGGGCCGCCGATCTGAACCGCGTGGGCGAATTCGTCCTCGTGCGTGTCCGTCAGCTCGGCACTGCTGAAGGTCGCCCCGTGGATGCCGTCACGACCGGTCCGCCCCCCCATCAAGACGATCGCGTCTCCGGGCTGCGCGCCCTTGCTGATCCGATCTCGCGGGATCAGCCCGACACAGCCGCAATAAACCAGCGGGTTTCCGATGTAACGCGGATCAAAACAGATCGCGCCGTTCACCGTCGGAATGCCCATTCTGTTTCCGTAGTCGCGCACGCCGGCGACAATCCCCTTGAGGATCGACTTTGGGTGGATCACGCCTCGCGGCACCGAGTCCACGGGCCAATCCGCCGGACCAACGCAGAACACATCCGTGTTTGCGATGGGCCTGGCGCCCAGGCCACAGCCCAGCACATCCCGAATGACTCCGCCGATCCCAGTCGCCGCGCCGCCGTACGGTTCAATCGCCGAAGGGTGGTTGTGCGTTTCCACCTTGAACGCGATCCCGTCCACTTCGTCGAAGCCGATGATGCCGGCATTGTCCTCGAAGACCGAGAGGCACTCGGGACCGCGGCCCTGTTTCATCAACTCCGCCGTCGCTTGGGCAATCGTCTCTTTGAGGAGGTTGTCGTACCGCCTGACGAGGGGGTCGTCCTCCACTGGGCCAGCCTGGTCGGGTTTGCACGCACACGCCGGTTGCGGCCGGGGGCTCTCTGGCTCTGTGGTCGCACATGTGGCGATTTTGCTCGCATGTGCGACGGGAAACGGGGCACCGCGGTATTCGATGGCCGCTTTCAGCGTTTTGTGAATGCAGTGTTCGGACCAGGTTTGTGCGAGTGTCTCTAGTTCCAGGTCTGTCGGCTCGCGCTCCTGGGCCTGATAGTGGTCGCGGATGGCCTGCATCTCCGCCAGAGAGAGGAACAAGTGGCCCTCGCGACTGAGCCGCTCCAGCGCCGCGTCCTCCAGATTGGCCAGCGCGACATGCTGAAGGCGAAACTCGTATTGCGGCGGCGCGGGTGCAGGTTGGATCGGCAGGCTTCCGACCACGACGTTTTCGACGCAGTCGTTGCCGACAAGGCGAAGCACGCGTCTTGCGTCCTGCTCGTTTGGCCGAGGGCGGACCTCGTAACGCCGGGCCGTCCGAATGTTGGTCGCGCGGATACCCATGTCAGCGAGCGCGAGATTCGTCGAGTCGGCCACGGTATCCAGCACGCCCGGTTTGAAGTGAACTTCGACCACCAGCACATCTTCGGGGTCGGCAGCCGGCGTTGAGGGCTGGATGATTCGGCAGCCTTCGGACACGCGGTCCGTGAGGAGTTCTTTCGCAATCCGCGCGATGATCGTCGCCTCATCAGGCCCGGAGCCGGGTAGTTCGATGGTGTACAGCCGCGCACTGCGGACGGACTCGATAGGTCCGATGCCGAAGTCGCGCAGCAGCCGTGCGACTTGGCGACCAGCCGGATCGCCCAGCCCCGCCTTCGGAAAAACCTGAATTCTCCAGAGCCCCATGAGGACTTCCGCCACGAGAATCATGAACGCCGTGAAAACCCTAACCGGCTTCAGGACAAGCGGTTAGACTCTTGTTCCACCAGCAGTCCAGTCGTGACAAAGTGTATTCGGACCACACGTTCCGGTCAATTCTTACTTGTCCAACCCCCGGCACTTGGCTACCCTGCCTTCTCTGAATGCTGAATGCTGACTGCGGAAGGCTGATGGCTGACCGCTGAAAGACCCAGGCGAACGCATGTCGGTTCACGCGTCGCCTCATGCTGGCACGCTCCCATTGGGTTCTAGATGAGCACGACGCCAAACGGATTCAACGGCCTCGACGGGGGTTACCTCGAGTTCGAACGCCCTTTGGCGAAGATCGAACGGCAGATCGAGGAACTCGAGGCCAGCCAGACCGTCACTGGCCGCGACCATTCCGCCATGATCCGCACGGTCAGGGCCGAACTGCTCGCCGCCAGGCGAAAGCTCTACAGCCGGCTGGGGCCATGGGAAGTCGTGCAGATGGCCCGACACCCGAAGCGGCCCCTCGCCTCTGACTATCTGAACCTCATCGTGCGGGACTTCTGCGAACTGCACGGCGACAAGGGGTTCCGGGATGACAAGGCGATCATCACGGGCTTCGGCCGAATCGGCAATCTTAAGTGCATGTTCGTCGGCCACCGAAAGGGAAAGGACACCAAGGAACGACTGGAGAACTGCTTCGGAATGGCCCACCCCGAGGGGTACCGCAAGGCCCTCGCCAAGATGAAGCTGGCTGAGAAATTCAACCTGCCGGTTGTCACGCTCATCGATACGGCAGGCGCTTACCCGGGAATCGGCGCAGAAGAACGCGGCATCGCCCAGGCGATCGCGGTCAACTTGCTGGAGATGTCGCGACTCCGGACCCCAATTGTCTGCGTCATCATCGGCGAGGGGGGCTCAGGCGGCGCGATCGGGATCGGCGTCGGCGACCGTGTTGCCATTTTGGAGCACGCGTACTACTCGGTGATCTCCCCGGAAGGTTGCGCAGCGATCCTCTGGAGGTCGGCCGAACACGCTTCTACGGCCGCGAAAGCACTCAAGTTCACTGCGAAGGAACTCAAACGGCTCAAGCTCGTGGATGCCGTCATCAAGGAACCCTTGGGCGGGGCCCACCGAGACCCTGCGGCCGCCGCCGCGAATCTCGAGCGCTATATCGTGGATACGTTGCGGGAGCTAAAACGGACTAGGCCCGACGCACTTCTCAGGCGGCGATACAAACGCTGGAGGGAGATTGGCTCCTTCTTCAGCAATCCAAAGGGGGGACAAGAAGGTGCGAACGGCTCGAAGACGAAGTCTGCCCCGAAGCCGGCCAAGGTGAAGTCCAAGCCCAAGACATCGTCCGGTGCCGATGTGCCCACCGAAGCCCCCCCCGCCCAAACCAAGCGGCCTGCTGCGAAAGCCGAAGTGTGAGCGAGTGTCCCGGGGGCCGGCACCATGAACGACGCTCTCCATCCGAAGCTCGATAGAATGCGGAACATCCTTCGGGCGCTTGGCCGCGTGGTCGTCGCATACAGCGGGGGTGTGGATTCCGTCTTCGTCCTCAAGGTGGCCGTCGACACGCTGGGGGTCAGGAACGTCCTCGCGGTCACCAGTCGAAGTCCAAGCGTTCCCGACGCCGATCTCGAACAGGCGCGGACGCTGGCCGACTCCTTCGGTGTCGAACACGTCCTCATCGACCCGGGCGAGTTCGAGAACTCCGATTACCTCGCCAATCCCACCAACCGCTGTTACATCTGCAAGAGTGCGCTCTATGCCGAAATCGAGGACATCCGCTGCCGTCGCGACTTCGACGCGATCGTCAGCGGCACGAACGCCGACGACCTCGGCGACTACCGGCCGGGCCTTCGGGCCGCCAAGGAACACGGTGTTCGCGAACCCTGCGTCGAAGCCGGTTTGACCAAGCACGATATCCGCGTGCTCTCCGCCGAGATGGGCTTGCCGACCTCCGACAAGCCCGCGAGCCCCTGTCTGTCGAGCCGCGTCCCATACGGACAGGCGATCACCCCCGAGAAGATGAGGATGATCGATCAGGCCGAGACGTTCCTGAGAAACCTTATGGCGTCACTCGCCCAAGAGCTCGCTACGCAAAAGCCCCCGGCCCACCGAGCCGGCTCGTGTCGAGCCGGTGTTCGGCGAGAAGAGCAGAATCCCCCAACTCCCGGCGAGACGTGTTCAGTACCCGTCGACTGCCGCGTCCGCCACCACGGCGAACTCGCCCGAATCGAAGTCCCGCAGGAATGGATCGAGATACTGGCCAAGCCGGAGAACTGCTCGCGCATTGAAGCGGAATTCCGAACGATCGGTTTTCGTTACGTCAGCCTGGACCTGCGCGGATTCCGCTCCGGCAGCCTGAACGAGGGTGTCGTATGAACAGTCGAAGAGCCACGGACTTCGGTCCGTGCTTAGGACCCGCGCATAAATAAGTTGCACATTTCATATGGGTGGTACGGGCATCTTGCCCGTACGGCTACGGGCGGGACGCCCGTGCCACCCTTCGGTATTCGTTCAGCTTATTTATGCGCACGCCCCTACACGTGGGGAAGACCTCAGGGTGTTCCCCGCGGGTAGCGAATAGGCCACCCTACGCCGGGCCTCCAGTGATGTTCGTAGTCTGATCAACCGCCCCAAGCACTACCCTGCAATCTTCGGCCCTTCCATGCCGAACGCCTTGACCAGAAACGCCCACGAATCCGCCAGCTCCTCGATGATCATCCACGTCGGCTTGCCTGCGCCGTGGCCTGCCCGCGTCTCGATGCGGATGAGGACCGGCGCATCACCGGCCTGGCATTCCTGCAAGCGGGCCGCGAACTTGAAGCTGTGGCACGGCACGACGCGGTCATCGTGGTCGCTGGTCGTGATGAGTGTCGGCGGATAGGCCGTGCCGGGTTTGAGATTGTGGAGTGGTGAGTAGGCGTACTGCACTTTGAAATCATCGGGCTTGTCGGAACTGCCATAGTCCGAGACCCACGCCCAGCCGATCGTGAAGTGCTGGAACCGCAGCATGTCCATCACGCCGACGTTGGGCAAGCAGGCGCCGAACAGATCCGGCCGCTGCGTCATGCAGGCCCCGATCAGAAGTCCGCCGTTGCTCGCGCCGGCGATGGCGAGCTTACGTGGGCAAGTGTACTTGTTTCTGATAAGCCACTCCGCGGCCGCGATGAAGTCGTCGAAGCAGTTCTGCTTGTTGGCCAGCTTGCCGGCATCGTGCCAGGCCTTGCCGTACTCTCCGCCGCCGCGGATGTTGGGCATCGCATAAACGCCGCCCATCTCCATCCAGACAGCGAGGGAGATGGAGAAGCGAGGTTGCAGTGAAACGTCGAATCCGCCGTAGCCGTACATGTATGTCGGGTTGTTGCCGTCGAGCTTCAGCCCCTTCTTGTGAGTGATGAACATCGGGACGCGCGTGCCGTCCTTGCTCTTGAAGAAGACCTGCCTGGTTTCGTAGTCTTCGGGCGTGAAGGCGACCTTGGGTCGCTTGAAGACCGTGCTCTGCCCAGAGACCATGTCGTACCGGAAGATCGTGGTCGGGTAGTTGAAGCTAGTGTAGGCATAGAAGGTCTCGGTGTCCTTTCGCTTGCCGCCGAAGCCGCCGGCACTCCCGATACCTGGCAGTTCCACCTCGCGAAGGAACTTGCCGCCGAGGTCGAACAGCTTGACCTGCGTGTGGGCATCCTTGAGATACGAACAGACGAACGTATCGTTCAGCACGCCGACGCCGCTGAGCGTTTCCTTGGCCTCCGGGATGATCTCCTTCCAGTTCTCCTTCTGTGGCTGCCGGATGTCGATGGCGACGACGCGCAATAGCGGGGCATCCAGATCGGTCTGGAACCAGAAGATCGGACCGTCGTTATCAATGAAGCTGTATTGGGCGTCGGCCTTGTCGAGGAGTTCGACAATCCCCGCGTCATCCGCTTTCAGGTCCTTATAGAAGACTCGGTTCTTCCGCTCTGTTCCCTCTGACGCATAGATGATCAGATACCGGCCGTCCTCGGTGACCTGGCCGCCAAAGCCCCACTCCTTCTGGTCGGGCCGGTGGTACGTCAGCACGTCGTCGGACTGGGGGGTCCCCACCCGGTGATAGTAGAGCTTGTTGTAGTAGTTGGTCGCCTGCAGTTCTTCGCCCTTTTTGGGTTCGTCGTACCTGCTATAAAAGAAGCCGCTGTTGTCCTTCGTCCACGACGCACCGGAGAACTTGATCCACTTCAGTTCGTCCGACAGGTCCTTGCTCGTCTTCACGTCACGGACGCGGAACGTCTGCCAGTCGGACCCGGCACTGGAAACGCCGTAGGCCATCAGGTTGCCGTCGTCGCTGATACTGTAGCTGGCCAGGGCCACAGTGCCGTCGTCGGAGAGCTTGTTGGGATCGAGCAGCACGCGCGGCGCGGCGTCGAGTGAATCCGTCGTGTAGATGACGCTCTGGTTTTGCAGGCCGTCGTTCTTGGAGAAGAAGTAGCGCTTGCCCTCTCGATAGGGCACGCCGTATTTCTCGTAGTCCCAGATCTCGGTCAGCCTGGCCTTGAGCTTGTCTCGCACGGGAATCGCCTCGAGGTAACCGAAGGACACCATGTTCTGGGCCTCGACCCAGGCCTTCGTCTCGGCGGAATCCAGGTCCTCCAGCCACCGGTACGGGTCTGCCACCTTCGTGCCGTGGTAGTCATCAACCTGATCCACCTTCTTCGTTTTGGGGTAGGTGATGCTTTGACCGGATGTATCTTGGTTGGATTTGGCTTGGTCTGATGTGCCCTTCGGCTGGGCGTTTGTTAGCGAGGCGGCGGCCAATACGCCGAGGATCGCGAGGTACGCGAGAGGCTTTCGGAACATACTCGACTCCTTGAAACTGATGGATTGAAGAAACAGCGGGCGTTGCTCCCCCCTCCACGCCAAGTCAACATAGTAGCAGGAACGACCCCGGCAGGATATCCTCACGGACGAGCCCGCCCAACTGCCGGTGGGAAGAGACGGGGCCTGAAACGTGGATCACTTCGAGTATCGTGTCGGAGCACTCTGCTGTGAGGCCGTGCCGGTCTGCCGGATCGCCGAGGCGGTCGGCACGCCGGCATACGTCTATTCCGCCGCAACGCTCGCCGACCACTATGACGCGGTGGCCCGGGCCTTCGCGCCGCTGAACCCGATCATCTGCTATTCAATCAAGAGCTGTGCAAACCTGCACATCTGCCGGCTCCTGCGTCAGCGCGGATCGGGTTTCGACGTCGTCTCCGGCGGCGAACTTGTCCGGGCACTCGAAGCCGGCGGCGATCCCGCGAAGATCGTCTTCGCCGGCGTTGGGAAGACTGACGCGGAGATCAAACAGGCGCTCGACGCGAAGATCGGGCTGTTCAACATCGAATCCGAAGCAGAACTCGCGAACCTGATCGACATCGCACGGCAACGCGGCGATCGGGTGAAAGCGCCGCCATGCGTCAGCGCCGCGCTCCGGGTCAACCCGGACGTCGACCCGAAGACGCATCGATACACGTCCACCGGCGTGAAGGAGAGCAAGTTCGGCGTCGATCTGGATCGGGCCAGGCGCGTGTTCCACGAGTACGGCAGGCAGGAGGCCGTGCACCTGCGGGGCATCCACCTGCACATCGGCTCACCGGTGAATGCCGTGGAACCTTACGTCGAGGCGATCAAGCGCGGACTGGCTCTGATCGACGCGCTCCGCCGAGAGGGCTTCGACATCGACACGCTCGATATCGGCGGCGGGTTCGGTGCGCACTACGAGGCGGCCGAAGCGCCGGCGGCCGTCCGCTACGCGGAGGCGATCGTGCCGCTTCTGCAAGATCGCGGCTTGCGAATTATCATGGAGCCCGGCAGGTCCATCGCGGCGAATGCGGGCATCCTGGTTACGAGCGTGCTCTACGTGAAGCAGTCCGGCGAGCGGAAGTTCGTGATCGTCGACGCGGGCATGAACGACCTGATCCGCCCGGCACTGTACGAGGCGTATCATTTCATCTGGCCCGCTTCACCGGGCGAGGCGTTCGTGCCGGACGGACGGGGCGAGAATGCGGCGATTGGCGGCACCACGCGCGTGGACGTGGTGGGGCCTGTTTGCGAGAGCGGCGACTTCTTCGCGAAGGACCGGCCGCTGCCCCCGGTCAAACGCAGCGACCTGCTGGCGGTCTTCTCGACCGGCGCCTACGGCATGGCCATGGCAAGCCACTACAACTCGCGTCCCAACCCGCCGGAAGTCTTGGTGGAGGGTGAATCGTTCCGCATCATCCGCCGGCGCGAGACCTATGACGATCTTCTGGCTGCGGAGAACGTATAGTCGTGAAGAGCCGCGATGACTGTCAGAGATACCGTTCGGCAAGGTAGTCGACGTACCCTGCATGGGCCGAGCCATAGTTTCGAGCCAGGCTCAGTATGACCTCCTGGTACGTTACAGCCTTGAAGTTGATTCCATCAGAGACCACCGTTTTTCTGAACTTCTCGATTTCTCGGCGATGCGCTGCACCGGCGTCGAAGGGCACGTCATACCAAAGATAGAGCAAACAGAACTTGGTTTTACTCCCGCACTTGTGCTTCAGCCCCAGGATGTGTTTGAGCAATTGGGCGGGATGCAAATGTGAGAATCCAGTATCGTTCGGAGAAATGCTTCGCGCTAACTTGCGGCAGTTCTGTAGGTCGGTCCAGAGCGAGGCATCCTCCAGGTATGCCTCTCTCATGCCGCCATGCCCTCGACCGGCATACGCTTCAGAGAACTTGCACTCGATTCCAGTCATTCGTGGAGACTTCCCAGAGTCGTACGAGATCAGTACATCGAGGTTTGGATCGCGCGGGAACTTCTTACGATTAACGTTTTCCGCAATAGGCAACTGAGCTTCGCATTGCATGCTCTCGACCTTTGCCGCCGAGATACCACATGCTTTGCAGATTGGCGTTTTGTCTTTCTGCGACCGCCAATAATGAAAGAAGTTCACTGCCAATGCGGAAGAGGACCAGAGTGAGTGGAACTTGGGTGCACCACCTTCGGCCTTAAGCTCGGCGCCATCCGCTCTTTCGTACTCTGCGACCGCTTCGTTGGACAGAGGCTGGAACAGATTTCGATCACGACACTCTGTACGTGTAGAAGCCGGATTCTGGCCTTCCTTGTGCGGGGCAGGTACCAATTTGATATTGCTTCGCTTCGCCCACAAAATTTGTCGCTGTCTGATGTAGTCGGCTGCGTTCATTGCATCGGCATTTCTATGTTTTCGACATTGCGCTACCTGGCTTGGCAGCGTCGAGGAAGCGTCAGAAGGGCGCATCCTCATCAGGCTCGTCTCCAAGCTCATCGTCCGCAAGAGGAGGTTCGAAGACCGAGTCCGCTTCACCGTAGCCAGGCGATGGATAACCCGCGCCGGCTTGGTCGTGGCCGGCGTAGGCGGCTCCGAACCGGGTGAACTGGGGAATGAAGACAAGTTCGACGGCGCCGGTGGGGCCGTTGCGTTGCTTGTCGATGATCAGCTCCGCCTTGCCCTGGATCTTCTCGAACTCGGCGATCTTCTCAGTTCGCTTCTTCTTGTCCCAGTAGTACTCCTCGCGGTGCAGCAGCATCACGACGTCGGCATCCTGCTCGATCGCCCCACTCTCGCGCAGATCACTCATGCGCGGCCGGTTGCTGGACCGCTCCTCGACTTGCCGGTTGAGCTGCGCCATGGCGACGACGGGGACGTTCAACTCCCTCGCCAGCGCCTTGAGGCCCCGGCTGATCGAGGCGACCTCCTGTTGCCGGCTTTCACGGGCGGCGCTCCGGTCGGACATCAGTTGGAGATAATCGACGAAGATGATTTCAATCCCGTATTGCATCTTCAGCCGCCGCGACTTGGCGCGAAGCTCCATCACGCTCATGCCGGCCGT